>JAZRVJ010000060.1:0-5577 GCA_045599065.1 Mycoplasmoidaceae bacterium | reverse complement strand
TGTCAGTTAATAGCATTGGTTCAATGCATATAACCATTCCTGGTTTTAATCTAGGTCCTGTGCCAGCAGTACCATAGTTAAGAATAATTGGATCCTCGTGAACGTATAGTCCACATCCATGGCCAGCATAGTTTTGAATAACTGGATAGCCATGAGCTCTAGCTGTTGCCTCAATTGCAGCAGAAATATCGCCAACATAACCATTAGGTTTTATTGCTTCTATTCCTGCTTTAAGGCAGTCTAGCGTTGCTAATTGAATATTTTTAGCTTCAATGTTAGCTTCATCTAGAACAATGCTGAATGCAGCATCACAGATATAGCCTTTGTAAGTCACTCCAATATCAAATGTTACGATATCAGATTTTTTTAAGACATAATCACTTGCTACTCCGTGAATGATTTGATCATTCACTGAAATACAAATGTAACCTGGGAACCCTTCATGTTTATAGAAACTTGGTATGGCTTTATTTTCATAAATCACGTCAGCAGCTATTTCATCTAGTTTCTTGGTGCTGACTCCCGGTTTTGTTTCCTTAATTAATTTAGCTCTTACTTTCTTTCAGATTTCACAAGCTAATTTAATTCCAGCTATGTCTTCTTGACTTTTAATGTAAATCATTATTTTAAATTACAAATTCCTTTAATTTGATTAATTGCATCATCTAACTTTTCATTATTAATTGCATGATAAATGTTCATTTCTTTACATTTAGCAACTAATGGTGCATTTAATGTTAAGTAATTCTTGTAACGTTGAATGACAACACCTTCTTGGTCATCATTTCTTTGCACTAGCAAAGAGCCGTCTTTATCACAAACGTTTTCTACTTTAGGTTTCTTGTAGTAAATGTTGTAAATCTCTTTGCAGACTGGGCATACTCTTCGCCCAGTAATTCTTTTCATGATTTCCTTTTCTTCTACCACTACATCTATTGCATAATCAACTTTAACTAAACTGTTTAAGTATTCAAGTTGAACTATGTTTCTTGGATAACCGTCAAAGATAATGTTGGCATCTTTGTTGTTGATTCTCATGATTTCTTGTCTAACTACTTCGTTAGTTAAATCATCATCAACTAGATTACCTGAAAGCATAACTTGTTTAAGTTGATTTGCAAGTGGTGTATCTTGAGCAATAGTTTTTCTAAATAAATCTCCAGTTGAAATATGGATAAAACCATATTTTTCCTTCAAGATGTTTGAAAGACTGCCTTTTCCTGATCCAGGAGCACCTAATAAAATCATTATCATAATTGTGTTACCTTCTTATCTTTATCAGATTCATCTTTTTCAAATTTAGATTGCTCAATATTTCTTCTTGTTGCCACATAACCACTGGTTGTGGTAGCGGATTTAATTGCTGCCCATAATTCTAGGCTGGCGGTTACCATAATGATAATACCTGTTCCAGATAGACTCATTCCTGAAGGAATGCCAGTGGCAATGGCAATAATATAAGGAATAGAAGCGATGATTGCCAAGAATGGCGCACCAATTCAGTTAATTCTAAACAATACTTTAGAAATATGCTTTTCAGTGTCATCGCCTACTCTAACACCAGGAATAAACTTACCAGCTTTTTGGAAGTTTTCAGCAATTTGTTGAGGATTGATTTGAATATATGAATAGAAGAAGCTAAACAGAATAATCAACACAAAGTAAATTGCAACTCCAACTCCACTATCAAGTGTTAATCAGTCTTCAATAAATCATTTTGCTGGACCATTTGGAATAAATTGAGCAATTGTTCCAGGAATGGTAATAACAGACGAAGCAAAGATTACTGGAATAACACCTGCGGCATTAAGCTTAATTGGTAAATAAGGTAATTCTTTCTTATCATCAATTAAACCTTGTCCTGTTTGTTGAATAGGAATCTTTCTTGTTGCTCCGTTAATATAGACAACTACTAATAACAAAGCAATGAACAAGATTGTATAAAGGATACAACTTAATACAATTGTTACTTGGTTTGTACCACTTAATTTGTCAGCAATAGCATGAAACATATTCCTAAAGCTACTAAATATTTGTGCAACAATACCTACAAGAATTAATGTTGTAACTCCGTTACCAACACCTCTTTTAGTGATCATATCGCCCACGAAGATGGCAACATATGTTCCGGCTGTAAGCAATAACATTAAGCAGAACATTTCAAGCGGAGGAACGTCAGAGATTGATGTAACTGTTTCGCCAGCAAAAGTAATAATGGAGATACCGGTGCTTGTTCTTGATGAAAGCATTAAAGCAATCGTTGCATATGCTTGAACAAAGCAGAAAGGTAAAGTTAATAGTCTAGTAATAATTTCTAGTTTCTTTTTACCTCTTTCACCTGCTTTTGCCATCTTTGTTAAAGGTTTGATTAAATCGCTAGACAATAATTGAATAATAATTTGGCTAGTAATATAAGGACCTAAACCAATAGCAAAAATAGACATATGTTCTAGTCCACCTGCCGATAACAAGTTAAGCATATCAACAAACGAGCCAGGTGATTCATAGCTTTCTGGCAATTTTACCAAAGGTAAAGTTAACATTGTACCTATGTGATAAAACAACACAAAGAAAAAGGTAATTAGTAATGAAACTAATACTGTTTTATTTGTGAAAATGGATTTAAAAGTTTGTTTTACTTTATTTCCATTATTTGTTGTGTTGTTTTGATTGTTTGCCATGACAATTATTTAACGATTGTTACTTTTCCTTTTGCAGAAGTAATAATTTTCTTAGCTCCTTCTGTAATTTGGTTTACAGATACTTCAATAGGAGCTTTAAGTGCTTTCTTGCCAGCAATGATTTTAATCATTGCTTTAGAGTTTTTAGAAAGCATTCTCTTAGCAATTAAAGATTTACGGTCAACAACTTTCATATTTGCAATTTGATCAGTTGTTAAAACTAATATCTTTTTTGCAAAGTTAGCATTGTTGAAACCTACTTTAGGAATCTTACGGTATAAAGGAGTTTGTCCACCTTCGAAACCTTGTCTAACGTTACCAGATTTTCTAGCATGTTGACCTTTTTGTCCTCTAGTAGATCTTTTACCCATACCAGATCCATAACCACGACCTAAAGTTTTAACTTTGTGGTCTCTAGATCCTTTTGTGTATTTTAAATTATTTAGTTTCATAATTTAATCTCCTTATAGTTCAGATACTTTCTTATCACGCATAGTTGCGATGTAAGAAGGAGTCTTTTGAGCTTTTAGACCGTTAATAGTTGCTCTAATCATATTAACAGCTGTATTTTTGCCCATGTTCTTAGTGTAAACATCTTTGAATCCGGCAAGTTCGATTACAGCACGGATTGCACCACCGGCAACAATACCTGTACCTTCAGGTGCTGGTTTTAGTAAAACTTTTGCAGCGCATGATTTACCAAGTACTTCATGGTAAAGTGTGCCACGTTTATTCATTGTTACTTTAGTAATATTGTTTCTAGCATTCTTAGTTGCTTTTTTCATAGCATTAGGAATTTCAACAGATTTTCCCATACCAAAACCTACTTGGCCTTTTTTGTCTCCAATAACAACTAACACAGAGAAACGCATGTTTCTACCACCTTTAGTTGTTTTTGAAATACGCTTAATAGCCACAACTTTTTCGTTAAACCCATCAATAGAAGTTCTTGGCTTTCTAACAAAAGGTCTTCTTTCGTCCTTTTTATTATCCTTACCATCAGCCTTCTTATCAGCTTTAACTACTTTCTTAGCATCAACTGGTTTGTCAGCTTTTGCTTCTGCTTTTTTAGGTTCTGGTTTTGCTTCAGTCTTTGTAACCTCAGCAGGTTTTTCAGTTTTAACTTCTGGTTTAACTTCAACCTTTTTAGCTTCAGCTGGTTTTTCAACTTTAGCTTCAGGTTTTTTGTCTTCAACCTTTGGTTGTTCTACTTTGTTTTCCATTTTATTTCCTTCCATATTAGAATACTAGTCCTTCTTTTCTTGCAGCATCAGCTAATGCAGCAACTCTACCATGGTATTTGTTTCCGCCACGGTCAAAGCTAACTTTCTTAATTTTCTTAGCTAATGCTTTTTTAGCAACATCTGCTCCTACTTTAGCGGCAGCGTCTTTATTACCATTTTTAAGCTTTAGTTGTTTTGATGATGAACTAACTAAAGTAACTCCTTTATTGTCATCAAAGATTTGTGCAATAATGTGAGCGTTTGTTTTAGTAACAATTAAACGAGGTAATTCACTACCAGATTTTTTGAATTTAGTAGTGATACGTCCATGACGTATATCTCTTGCTTGTTTTCTTGTCTTATTAAATTTTTTCATAATTTAACTCCTCGTTATTTCTTAGCTGGAGCAGCTCCACCTGTTGCAGCTTCAGCAGTTTTACCAACTTTACGAATAATGTGTTCACCAAAGTACATTATTCCTTTTCCTTTATATGGTTCGGGCGGTCTTACAGCACGAACTTTTGCTGCAAATTCACCTACTACAATTTTGTCATATCCTGATATTTCGATTTGAATAGCACTTGGACAAAGTACCTTTAAACCTTGAGGAATAACAAATTCTACTGGGTGGCTATAGCCAATAGCTAAAACTAATTTACCATTAGTTACAGCTGCTTTATAACCAACACCAACAATCTTTAATGTTTTCTTAAAGCCTTGGTTAACTCCAATAACAGCATTATTGATGTTAGCATTTACTGTACCGTGGTACATTTTTGTTTGCTTTTCATCATTAACACGGCTAACTTTGATGTGGTTGTCAACCTTTTCAACTTTAATTAGGTCTTTAGGATAATTGACTTTTAATTCTCCTAATGGACCTTTTACTGTTACAACGCTAGGAGCAATGTCTACAGTTGTACCAGAAATGATATTAATTAACTTATTTCCTTTATGTGACATATTGCCTCCTATCAGATGTAAGCGATTACTTCGCCACCGATTCTAGCTTTGTAAGCTTTTTTGTTTGTCATAACACCATGACTTGTTGAGACTATTGCAATACCTAAGCCGTTTAATACACGTGGCATATTTTCATATGCTGTATAAACCCTTAGTCCTGGTTTAGAGATTTGTCTTAAACCATTAATTACAGGTGTTTGATTTTTATACTTTAGGTAAATAATTGTTATTTGTTTTGGTGTCTTACCAACTTTTTTAACAACAAAGTTTGAGATATAACCTTCATCTTTCAAAATTTCAACAATTGCTGTTGTTAATCTTGAAGTTTGAATCTTAACAGTATTTAGTCTTGCTCTGTTAGCATTATTTAGTTTGCTGATTAAATCAGCAATAGGATCCATAAACATATTTATCTCTCCTCCTATCAGCTAGCTTTCTTTACGCCTGGAATAGCACCTTTGTATGCTAATTCTCTAAAGCATAAACGACACAAGCCATATTTTCTGTTAACACCGTGAACACGTCCGCATCTTACGCATCTTGTGTAACCACGAGTTTTATATTTTGGCTTTCTGTTAGCTTTTACTCTTAATGATTTTTTTGCCATATTCTCTCCTTATTGTTTTTTCTTAATGAAAGGTAAACCAATTGCTTCAAGTAAAGCTTTAGCTTCCTTATCACTATTTGTTGATGTAACAAATGTAACATCA
>JAZRVJ010000059.1:0-1056 GCA_045599065.1 Mycoplasmoidaceae bacterium | reverse complement strand
TAAGAAATGGTTCGATTAATATACCTATTGATAATGATTATCATAGGTTTATTTTTTTAGATGGCAAATGAACAGAGAACATTTGTACATTAATTGCAAGGGATAAACATTATGTGTTTAAATTTCAACACGTTCTAAAAGAAAATGCTGAAAATTGACAAAACTTTATAAAAGACATTGAAGAACCAGAAGTTGTTGTTTGCGATTGCCAAAAAGGCCTTTTAAAAGCAATAAAGAGCATTTGGCCGAGGGCAAAGATACAATTTTGTAATTTCCATAGGATTGCATCAATAGATCACAAATTAACTAAAAATCCAATTCTTCCACAAGCAATTGAATTAAGACAAATTAGATTAATGTTTGCTCATATTAGATCGTTTAAGGAAAAATATGAATTTATTAATACAATTGAAAAATGAACGGTAGACAATATAAATTTTCTAAAAGAAAAGACAATTTGTTTAAACGGCAAAAGAAAATGATTTTATACACATAAAAACATTCGTGCCGCATGGAAGATTCTTTTAAATAGCGCTAGATCTGAGTATACATTCCAATACCTAGACACTCCTGGTTGTCCTACAACAAACAATTATGTAGAAGCTGGAATTAATTCACAGATAGAAAAGCTTAGAAATGCTCATCAAGGACAAACATTAAAGCACAGAATTAACATGCTAGAAGCATATCTTTTCACAAGAAGTAAATACTGGTCGGGTTTATATGAAATAATTAATAAGAAACCGCACTAAAAACCAACACTTTTTGCAACATTAGTCGTAATAATTGACTTATTGTTAGAAGTTCTACATCCTCAGGTAGTTGATCCACGAATTCTTTAATTTTATTCATCTTACCTTCACGGCCTCAAACATTAACAACCATAGCTGTGTATCCATCAATTATTGATGGATCTCGTGGATATACATTTTTTAATCTATCTAAAATATCAGCTTGTCTTAGTCCTGGGTTATCTCAAATGCCTTCACGAAAGCTAAGCAATGGTTTATTATTAACTGCAGATTCCACCATTTCAGCATCTTTCCAGATTCCATA
>JAZRVJ010000058.1:0-6840 GCA_045599065.1 Mycoplasmoidaceae bacterium | reverse complement strand
TGGTCCAAAGATCATTGTTACTTTGTCACCAATACCACCAGTTGAGTGTTTATCAATCAATGGTGCTTTAGTAAAGTTAGATAAGTCGATATGTTCACCACAATCAATCATGGCTTTTGTTAAATAGAAAGCTTCTTGCTTAGATAAATGGTTAATGTAAATTGCCATTAATCAACTAGTAATCATATAGTCGGGTATTGTTTTATCAACAATACCATTAACAACAAACTCAATTTCTTTTTGAGTCATTGGTTTGTTTTTAACTTTCTTTTGAATAATATCGACTATTTGCATCTTATTTACCCTTAACTAGACTAACACCTCTTGATGTTCCTAATCTATCTGCTCCTAGCTTTATCATTTTTAAAGCATCTGCCTTTGTTCTAATTCCACCAGCAGCTTTTACTTTAATTGATTTAGGACAATATTTTCTTAAAAGTGCTACATCTTCAAAAGTTGCGCCAGCAGTCGAAAAGCCCGTTGATGTTTTAATAAAATCTGCTTTTGCTTTAGTAACACATTTACAAGCATTAATCTTTTCTTGTTTAGTTAATAAACAAGTTTCAATAATAACTTTTAAAATTACTTTTCTAACACGACATGCATTAGCAATACATTTAATTTCATCAACTACATAATTAAAATCTTTTGCTTTTAGGGCAGCTATGTTTAAAACCATATCTACTTCATTTGCGCCTACATCAATAGCATTAATTGCTTCAAGCAATTTACTTAAAGCAGACATTTGTCCTAAAGGAAAACCTATAACTGTACAAACTTTTACTTTAGAGCCTTTTAAAAGTTTTTTACAGTAAGGAATGTAATAAGGATTAATGCAAACAGAAGCAAATTTGTATTTCTTTGCTTCTAAGCATAGCTTTTTAATTTCATTTAAAGATGCATCTGCTTTTAATAGTGTATGATCAATGTATTTATTAATTTGCATACTATACCTTTTCATTAATAATAGACTCTAAGGCAAGTTCAGCCATATCTGTAAATGTTGTTGCTCTTGCTAATGGACTTAGAGCCATGTGTGTATCAATGTTGTCACTTACTGTAAGTAAGCAAGCTGCTTTTCTTTTCATTCTTTTGGCTTCTAAAAATAAACCAAAAGCTTCCATTTCAAGAACGGATGTTCCTGTTCTTTTGTGAATGATATGTAATGGAGTGTCTTTATAAAAGAAGTCTTCACAAACAACACCTTTAAGATGGTAAACGATGTGATGCTTCTTAGCTGTTTTCATAATATTTTCATTACAGCTTTTTGTAGGCTTCATAATGTTTTTACCATCTGGTTTAACTTTTAATCAAGGTTTAATTGGAGTTGTTGAATAAGCTCAATTAGCTAAAATAACATCTCCAACATTTACCTTAGCTCTATTACCTACACCACAGCTACCGATACGATAAATAACTTTAGCACCATAGAAATTATAAAGTTCATGGCTATAGATACAAATGGATGGTAAACCCATACCATGAGCCATAACTGTTACAGGAACACCTTTGTATGTGCCTGTATAACCAAGCATTCCTCTAACGTCATTAACTAATTTAGCGTTCTTTAAATATTTTCTAGCAATCCATTGTGCTCTTTTAGGATCACCGGGCATCAAAACACGTTTAGCGATTTGACCTTTTCTTGCTCCAATATGTGGTGTTGCGTTTGATAGTGCCATAATTTCTCCTTTACTTATCTGTAATTAAATTTAATTTACCTGGAATTAATTTAATTGTGATTTGTTTTTGATGTTCAATTAAATTTCCATCATATTCCACAGCGGAATCAGATAAATCAATTTTTACTTCTTTTGCTTTAGCAAATCTTGCATAAGGAACTTTTTCTATATGTCCTTTTTTAATTCTTATTAGGTTAGATAAAGTATGAATTCTATTAAAAGTTAAGATATATGAAATGTTCATTAAACCATCATCTGGTAATGATGTTGGTGCAGTAATAACGTTTGAACCAATTCTTTTACCGTTGTTAATAGTTAATCACATTGTTGATAATGATCGTGGTGCGCCATCATCTAATTGCAATGTTAAATCTTTACCTTTTCAAAATAATGATTTTCTAATAGTTGCAATAGAATATTGCGTACTAGGTTTAAAGTGTTTCATTTTATTTCTTAAAACTATAACTTCTGCTGATAGACCTATTCCAACAGCATTCATAACTCTATACTTATTATTTAAAAGCATAAAATCTACTTTTCTTTGAACAGGTTGATGAATATATGTATTGAATAATTCAACTGGATCATCCATTTTAATGCCTAAAGCAAAAGCAAAATCGTTTCCTGAACCAAAAGGTAAAATACCTATCTTTGTATTTTCAAAATTATCTATACCATTTAAAACTTCGTTTAGTGTTCCATCTCCCCCTAAAACAAAAATTGTTACTGGTTGACCAGTAGAAGTTAAATCTTTAGTAATAATAGAAGCATGTCCAACATTTTCAGTCATGTGAACTTTAAGATCTAAGTCTTTTTGTGTACAAGCTCAGTCTTTGATCTTAGCAAGCGAACTAACTGTCTTTCCCTTGCCTGATACAGGATTGCAAATTAAATGAATCGTTTGCATATGCTTTCCTATGTTTAATATATATTATAAATATATATTAATTATAATATAGATAAGACTCTAATAAGGAGAAAATAATGAGAAAAGTGACAAAAGCCGTAATTCCGGCCGCAGGTTTTGGTACAAGACTATTACCTGCTACTAAAGCAGTAGATAAAGAAATGATACCAATTATTAATAAACCTGCTATTCAATATATTGTGCAAGAAGCTATTGATTCAGGTATAAAGGACATTTTAATTGTTCTTTCTAGACGTAAGAAAGCTATTAAAACTTATTTTGGTCACAATAGATCGCTTGAGGCTAACTTAAAAGCTAAAAAGAAAGCAGCAATGTACAAAGAAGTAATCAAATTAGCTAATCTTTGCAAGATTACATTTGTTTACCAAAACAAAATGCTTGGTTTGGGAAATGCTATAAGTTATGCAAAGAGATTTGCAGGTAAAGATCCTATTGCTGTTTTATTGGGTGATGATGTTATTGTTCCTGCAGAAAAAACAGCTTTAAAGCAATGTATTGAAGCTTATAACCAAACAAAAACTTCTATTATTGGTGTTCAACCAGTAAGAATGTCTGATGTAAACAAATATGGAATTGTCTCTCCAATTAATAAAGAAGATACTAAACAATCTATTTTTGCTATTAAATGTATAGTAGAAAAACCAAATATTGCAAAAGCCCCAAGTAATTTTGCTGCTTTAGGAAGATATATCCTAACTCCAGAAATATTTAAATCTATTAGGAAAACTAAAAAAGATAAATCTGGTGAAGTTCAACTTACTGATGCCTTTAAAAACTTACTAAAGAAAGAAAAAATTCATGCATGTAAGTTTAAAGGCAAAAGATATGATTTAGGTAATAAATTAGGAATGGTTAAAGCAACAATCGATTTTGCTTTGCATGACCCTCAATTAAGAAAAGATGTGTTAAGACACATCAAAGGAGTTAAATAATGAGAATCCTAAATATTGGCGGTGCCGGATTCATTGGATCTGTTGCAACAGAATTATTTATTGAAAAAGGTCACAAGGTTATTGTTGTAGATAACTTTTCAACAAGTTTCAAAAAGCTTGTTCATCCAAACGCTACTTTTATTAAGGGTGATATGCTTGATTATGATTTATTAAATAAAATCATGAAAAAGTACAAAATCGATGTTGTTACCTTATATGCTGCAAAGGCTATTGTTCCAGAATCTGTAGAAAAACCTGCTGATTATTACTTAACTAATGTTGGTGGAACAGCTACAGTTTTAAAAGCAATGGCAGCTAACAAAATCAAAAAAATTGTTTTTGCTAGCTCCGCTGCTACCTTTGGTAACTGTAAAAAAGTTCCAGTTAATGAAAAATCTCCAACAGTTCCTTGCAATCCATATGGTGCAACAAAGTTAATATGTGAACAACTATTAATGGATGCTAAAAAAGCTTATGGTATTAACTTTGTTGCTTATAGATTCTTCAATGTTGCTGGTGCAAGTAAATCAGGAAGATATGGAATGGCCAAGAAAAAACCAAACCTATTAATTCCTGCAATAAATGATGCAATTATTCATCATAGAAAAGTAAAGATATTTGGTAACAAATATCCAACCAAAGATGGAACATGCTTGAGAGACTATATCCATGTACAAGATCTAGCTCAAGCTGCTTTAGATGGAATTAAATACTTAAACAAAAACAAATCTGGTATCTTCTGTCTAGGAAGCAATAGCGGTTATACAGTATTAGATATTGTAAAGAATGCAAAGAAGTATGTTTGTAAAGATTTAAAATGAGAATTTAAACCAAATAGAGCTGGTGACCCTGCTAAATTAACTGCTTCTAATGCATTAGCAAGAAAAACATTGGGTTGAAAACCTAAATATACTTTAAAAGATATGATTGTTTCTGACTACAAATTCAGAAAAAGATATGTAAAATAAAAAGCACTAACGTGCTTTTTTTCTTTGTCTTTGTTGTCTTTTTACACGTCTTAAATATTTGTTTTTGTAAGGAACATGTAATCTTACTGCATCAAATAACATTTGCTCTAGTCTGTTCATGCAAGAAGCAAAACTATATTCTTTAGCTAATAATAAATTCTTTTTTTCAATTTCTTTTTTCTCTTTAGGATGAGAAATTCAATAATCGATCATGTCTCTTAAAGCTTTTGAACTACCTGACTTGAAAATACATTTCTTATTAATACCAAAAGTTTGTGGTGCGGCATTCTTTGAATCGGAAACTATTACTAATTTACCACAAGTGATTGCTTCAAGAACAGAAATACCTTCAGTTTCAATAATTGCTGGATGCACAAATAGATCACAATAGTTAACTACTTTAATTAATTCATCGTGTTTGAATCTGTAGAACACTGGTTTGTTAGTTAAATCTTTAGAAATCTTTTGATAGTATTTCTTTTTTTGACCTTGTCCAGCAAAGATTAATTGAATCTTACTTTCATACTTAGATTTCTTAACTGCTCTTATTAAAGTTTCTTGTGCTTTTTCCGGAGAGAATCTACCACAGCATAAGATAACTATCTTATTTTTAAATTTTGATGGCTTAGAAACCTTCATCGGTTTTACATTAGGTTTTACACCATTAGAAATAACATAAGATTTTATTTTTTCAGTTCCTGGATTACGATATGCAAAAATGCTCTTTGCGAAATTTGTTGGGTAATGAATTGCATCAACTTTTTTGTAAGTGTTGTTTCATCAATATTTGTATAAGAATGAGTTTGCTGCTCACACTTTATCAATATTGATATAGTAAGTTAAATGTTCTGGCATGATATGCAATGCAGTTGTAACAGGAATGTTTGCCTTATTTGCGATTCTAATTGCTGCCATACCTAAAGCAAATGGTTCAAAGACATGAACCACATCAGCACCTAATACAGCATGCATAACTGTATATTTATCTGGTTTAGCTAATTGGAAACCTGTAGAGTTTACAAACTTTTTGATTGGTCCAGTAAACTTTTTTGTTCCTACTACATAGTAGTCTGGTAATCCCTTTTTAGTTTTATCAGCACATAAAATTTTCACTTTGTGGTGTTTTTGCAAGTGTCTGATAAAGTTCATAGTAGCAATGGTTGTTCCATTGTCTTCTTTACCTAAAATATCACAAACTACAGTAATTTTCATAAAGTTAAATTAATTATAAGAAAATATAAAATATTTTCTTACTTTAGGCTAATTCTACCTATATCACCAACAGACAATTTATTGTTATTTGTCTTAATTATGTAATGATACATTGGACGATTCACTTTAGATACTTGTTTATTTTCTTTAACATCAATAATCTTAGAAATTTTGATCTTTATTAAATCATGGTTCTTACCAAATACTTCCATTTTATTCTTAGTTGTGAAGTAGTTTTTGGAAATAATTTCATAATAACCATCTTTAAGATTTTTATCTATGATAAAAGCAAAGTTTTGGTTAAGTTTTTTATCTTCATTTCCATAAAGCATTTGCTTGTTTGTTGGTTTACCTTTAAATCAGGCATATGATGTTTCACGATTAGCTGCTTTAGCTATTTCTTGTTCATACATTTTAATTCTTTTAGCAGTTAATTTTTTTGCATAGAAATCTCTCATTTCTTGTGCATAAGTATTAACTACTGTAGCAATATAATGAACAGATTTCATTCTTCCTTCAATTTTAAAACTTGTTAACCCAGATTTTAATAAAGCAGGTAAATTCTTAATTTGACAAATGTCTTTAGCAGACATAATGAATTTATCTGAAATCACTTTGTGATTTCTATCCATTAATACTCATTTTCATCTACAGCTTTGAGCACAACCACCAACATTAGCATCTCTTAAAGCAAAGTTGTTGCTCATTGTGCAATGACCAGAATAACCAACACAATGTGCACCATGTATGAAGTACTCAACATCTATCTTTCCTTTTAATCTAGAACACATTAATTTGATATTCTTGTAATCTATTTCTCTTGCAGTGATAATTCTTGCTGCACCTTGTTTCTTTCAAAATAATGCTGCTTTAGAATTACAAATAGATTGTTGTGTTGAAACATGAATTTGTTTCTTTGGATACAATTTATGAATTGTTGAAATAATATATGGATCAGCACAAATAAACGCATCAGGATTTAATTTAACTAATGCTTTAAGATATTTCTTAAAGCCATCAATCATTGCATTATGACACAAGATATTAGTTACAACATAAACCTTTGCTTTATGCTTATGTGCATAATCAATGATTTGTTTAATTTCAGTTAAATCAAA
>JAZRVJ010000057.1:0-21913 GCA_045599065.1 Mycoplasmoidaceae bacterium | reverse complement strand
GTAATACCAATTGCATCGCCAGGGGCAAACGAGCCCGTGAAATTAGTACCAAAGTCTCCTAATTTAGCAATGTGAATTTTATATTCATTGTAAACTAAACTATCGTTATAGGTAGAGCCAATTAATTCTTCTTTCCTTTGTGTTGAAATTGAAGAAGGATCATTTATTCATTTCTCAATTTCGTCATAATACATACTATTTTCTAGAATTTGTTTCGTTTCTGGTGCTAATATTTCATATTCGCCATAATTAAGTGCTGTGTATGCTTGGTTAAGCATACCTTTTAAAACAAAATGATTAAAGAATTCGACACCTCTTTGGAAACCACCCATATAGATGGTAACAGTTGGAATAGGTGTACCTCCATAAACACCCACAGATAAAGGTCTGTAATTAGTATGGTAAATGTTTGCATTATTAAGAAAATACATTCCAGTTGAAATTGCAGTTAAAAAACCTGCTTGGTCTGATCTAAATAGTACTGATGCAATATTTTGGTTATTTTTAATCGACCCATCAATTAAAAGCAGACACATTTTATCAAAAACATCGTCATTAAAATGAAATAATGCATCATTTGGATTAAATGTACCTAATGTTTCTAGAGGAGTAACATGGACAAATCCACCTAAAGCAATAAGTCTTGTATTGGCTTCGCTCGCCATAGCTCTATAAACGTTTTGAAATTCAACGTTAGTGTCTTGTGCAGGTTTCAAAACGTGAATATCTGTTTCTGATTCAATTTGAGCATTATCAACATTTGTAACAAAATCAAGAAGACCACGGAACATACTTTCATTAAATGAACGGTCTAATGCAGCATGGGCGGCTCCATCTAAAACCATACCCACAAAATCATGTCTATTTTTTTTGGCTGTTCCTGGCAAATTTCCTTTGCCTTGTTCCAAGTCCAAACGAAATGTAGTTGCTTCTCTTTCTTCAACATCCTTTGGATGAAACAAATCAACTTTCCTACCATGCAAAGCATGCAATTTACTTCAATTGTCTTCATCAATCTCCATTGAAGTTGGTTTTGGAGCTTGAGTTGGCAATGGTTTTCCATGTTCATCCACATTTAGCATATTCCATTCAGATTTAATGTCTTGATTACGATAGTTATAATTCAAAGCTGCAGTTATTCTAGTTATTGCATCTTCAAGATTAACATAATCAACACTAAACCTACCAGCAGATACACCAAAAATGATTCCGGCAGAAGCACCTAATAAGCAAACGCTAGAAGCGATTGATTTAATTAGATTTATATGTTTTAACTTTTTCATTATGGTTTTCCTTTCTTTATCTTATCTAAGATTTTATTTCCATCAACTGCCCCTTGTCTTAAGACAATCATTTTGTCTAAATCGATGATGGTAGAGGGGATATGGGTGAGTTTAAAGTCCTTATCATCTGCTAGAACTAGCCTATACTCTCACTTTTTAAACACTTCTAAGGCTTGTTTGACTGAACTTATGGGTTCTTGCCCTGAGATGTTGGCTGATGAGCTTTTTAAGGGCCCTACGCGATCTAATAAGGCTAATAATGCTTTGGACTTAGGTATCCTATAACCTTTTTGTTTATAAATAATTGTTAAACCGCCGGGTCAATACTTGGAAATTTCGTTTTCCATGTAAGATGGTAGGTTTAACAATTTAATATCGTTGATAAAAGTAACTATCTTTTTAGATAAAGATCTTTGCTTAATTTGATAAATATTCTTCTCTTCGAGACTAATAATTCCCCACACCGTATCGGTTGGTAGAATTACTGCCTTATTGTTACGAAGTTCAAAGGCAATTTCATTAATGTCAGTCGTGGAATAAACTTGCATACTAATGAATATATAATATTCATTATAAGCACCATTTACCATTTTTTAAAAATATCTTAAAAAATATAATTTATTAAATAATTCTATAATGATATATCATATAAATAATATATTTATTAATATATTATTAAGGAGAGAAAAATGATTAATAAAGTTATTCTTGAAGGTGTAGTAACAAGATCTTCATGGGGAAAGAACAAAGAAGAAGGTGGTTACTTCCTAAATATTAAGCAAGAAAGAGTATTTAACAAGTTTAGAAGCATAAACTCTTTCTCTGCTTATGCTAACAGACCTTTGGCAGCTGAAATTGCTAAAGTTGTTGAAGCAGAACCAAACTGTCGTATTTATATAGAAGGTAAGCTAAGAACTTATTATTCTAAAAAGGATAAATTATTTCACACAACGATTCTAATTGAAAAATTTAGCAAACTAGGTCCAGATGTAGCTAGTATCGCAAAATAATTTTTTTACATTAGAAAAGAGGAAATAATGAAATTAAATATAAAGATGGCATATGCTGTTGCATATGTCTTACAAAGCAAACATAAGGCTAAAATTGCAGCTATTGGTGAAAATGAAAGCAATTTCTATGTTGACTTTGATAGTAGGGAAAAGATTTCTATTGATGACTTTAAAACATTAGAAAAAGAAATCTTCAACTTTATCTATGATAGAAATGTCAAAGTAGAAGTTAAACAAAAACCATTAGCTGATGTCTTAAAATGCAAATGTTTAAAAAGTGATAAGTATTTAGCTCACTGAGTTAAAGAAAACAAAACTAAAACAATCAAGATGTTTAGAATCAATGATGACTTTAGATTTGTTAATTACTTAACTAACGCTAAAAACTTAAATTTTAATGAAATTAAATCTTTTAAATTAGAAAACGTTTCAGGCGTTTATTGATTAGGCAAAGCCAAAAATAAACAACTTCAAAGAATAACTGGTTATGCTTTTGATTCTAAAGAAGAACTAAAAGCATTTGAAGCTGAATTAAAAGATAGAAAAGAAAGAGACCACCGTAAAATTGGTCAAGATCTTGAATTATTTACATTTGATGATCTTGCTGGTCAAGGTGCACCAATTTGATTACCTAATGGTACTGCTGTTATGTATGAAATTGATGATGCAGTAAGAAAAACTCTTAATGCTTGTGGATTCCATTTTGTTTCTACACCAGTTTTAGGTTCAGCTGAACTTTATAAAACATCAGGACACTGATTCCACTATCGCGAAAACATGTTCTCTCCTTTAAAGATAGATAAGGATGTTATGGTTTTAAGACCAATGACTTGTCCTCATCATATGCTAGTTTATAAGTCTAAACCAAGAAGCTATCGTGAACTACCATTTAGAATAGCTGAAAAAGCAATTCTTCATAGATATGAAGCTTCAGGTGCTTTAATTGGTCTTGAACGTGTAAGAAACATGCAATTAATTGATACACACGTTATCATTAGACCTGATCAAATTGAAACTGAAATTAGACACTATTATGATGTAATCATGAAATGTCTAAAGATGTTTGACATTAAGATTCATAGAATAGACTTATCATTACATGATCCTAAGGATAAAGCTAAATATTTCAACAATCCAACAATGTGAGCTAAAGCTGAAAAGGAACTTGAAGCTTGCATGAAAAGAATGAATATGGCTTATGAAAAGAAAGTTGGTGAAGCAGCTTTCTATGGTCCAAAAATTGACTTCCAAATGAAGACAGCTTTAGGACACATCATCACTATGTCAACTATTCAATTAGACTTCTTATTGCCAGATAGATTCAAACTTGAATATATTGATAAAAATGGTAAAACTCAAAGACCAATTTTAATCCACGGTGGTATCATTGGTACTCTTGAAAGATTTATGTCTATATTACTTGAAAGTAATAAAGGTGTGTTCCCATTATGGCTTGCACCAATACAAGTCCAACTAATTCCGGTAATAGAAAAACATGTTGCATTCTGCGATAAATTAGCACAAAAACTACTTGATGCTGGTATTAGAGTTAATGTTGACAATTCGGATGAAAGACTTGGCAAAAAGATAAGAAATGCACAAATTAAGAAGATTCCATATCAAATTGTTATTGGAGATGAAGAAATTAAATCAGGTGCTGTTGCTTATAGACAATATGGTAAGCAAGATGTAACTTCTGTTAAATTTGATGATTTCATCAAACTTTTGCAAAAGAGAATCGCAGAACATAAATAAATAATTTAATAATCGCTTTTTATAATAAAATAATAAATACGTGATTAGAAATAGGTATTAATATGAAAGAAAAAATACATCCAGTTAGTAAACTAACTACATTCAAATGTGCTACATGTGGCACAGAATACAAAATTATGTCAACTTGTAAAGATGACACAGTTATGATTGACGTTTGTGCTAATTGCCACCCTGTCTTTGTTGGCAAGAATGTTGACACTGTAGTTAAAGGTAGAGCAGAAAAACTCGCTGCTAAATTTGAAAACAAAAATTATCAACCTAAACAAAAGAAACAAAGAGTTAAAAAACAAAAAACTGTTATTTCTAATCTTGACGATTTGAGCAAATAACTTTAGAGGAACAAAAGACAACTTTTTTAGTTGTCTTTTTTCTTTTTATTTAAGGAGCATATATGGAATATAACAAAAATCTTTTTGAAGCTGTAGAAGCAATTGTAAAGAAGTATCATGAACTAAACGACAAAGTTAATTCAGATACTAATTTACCTTTTGAGGAAGTTAAAAAGATCAATAAGCAACTTAAAAAGCATGCTCCTGTAGTTGCTAAATTTGATGAACTTAAAAAATTGATTGACCAAGCAAAACAAGCTGAATCTATTTTAAATGATTCATCTATTAAAGACCAAGACTTTATTGAAATGGCTAAATCTGATTTAGAAAAGAATAAAGCTAGAGTTCCATCATTAGAATTAGAAATTAAAACATTATTATTGCCTGTAGATCCTAATAATGAGAAGAACGTTATTGTTGAAATGAGACCAGCAGCAGGTGGAGATGAATCATCAATCTTTGTAGCTGACTTATTTGATATGTACAAGAGATACTTTGATAAGCAAGGATGGAAATGTTCTGTTTTAGACGTTAGTCCTGGCACACATGGTTATTCTTATTTATCATTTGCTGTTAAAGGACATGATGTATATTCAAAAATGAAATTTGAATCAGGTGTACATCGTGTACAAAGAGTTCCTGCAACAGAATCTAAAGGTAGAGTTCACACTTCTACTATTACTGTAGCAGTATTGCCTGAAATGGATGAAATAGAAATCAAAATTAATCCAGTGGATTTGAGAATTGACGTTTACCGTGCTTCTGGTGCAGGTGGACAACACGTTAACAGAACAGAATCAGCTGTAAGAATTACGCATATACCTACTGGTATAGTTGTTGCATCTCAATCAGAAAGAAGCCAAATTGAAAATAGAGCTTTAGCGATGAAAATGTTAAAGTCTAAACTATGACAAAAATTTGAAGATGAAAGAAAAGCTAAAGAAGATTCAACTAGAAGAACACAAGTTGGAACTGGCGAAAGAGCTGAAAAGATTAGAACATACAACTATCCACAAAATAGAATAACTGATCATAGAATCGGTCTAACTTTAAATAAGTTAGATATGATCATGGTTTCGGGTGGATTAGATGAAATCCATGACCAATTAATTGCTGATGAACAAGCAAAATTAATGGAACAATTAAAAATTTAATGACCTACAACCAATTGTTTTTACAATTCCAAAAAAAGTATGGTAATGATAAAAATACCATATTTTTTGAAATGATCTTTGCTATAAGCAAACTAGTAAAAACAAAAGAAATGTTTATAAGTTATGGTGAGCAAAGGCTAGAGTTCAAAGAAAAGAACTTTTGAAAAATGTGCGACAACTATTTTGTTAAACAAATGCCTCTAGCACATGTTGTTGGTTCAACTACATTTCTAGGTTTAAGATTTCAAGTTTCTAAAAATGTCTTAGCTCCAAGAGATATTACTGAACAAATGACTAATGACTTTATTGAAACACATAAAAATGAACCTTTTCTAAAAGTATTAGATATGTGTTGTGGATGTGGGTGCATAGGGATTAGTATTAAAAAACATTGTCCACAACACGAAGTAATTTGTGTTGACAAATACTGGAAACCAATCTTTGATACGAATGCTAATGCAATTTACAATCACACAAAGATTACAATCGATGTAAAAGATGCGTTTAAATACCTTGAACATCTAGGTAGGATAGATATTTTAATATCTAACCCACCTTATATTAACAAAGATAACTTTGAAAATTACAACATGTTCAAATGAGAAAATAAAAAGGCATTAATTGCTGAAGAAAATGGTTTATATTTCTACAAAAAATACTTTGATTGATTAGATAAACACACATTTAAAGAAGCATGATTTGAATTTGGTTATGATCAAGTTGAAGCTTTAAAAAATGAGTTGGCTAAACATCCAAATCTTAACTACGAAATTAGACCAGAAAAACAATATTTGATCATTAGAAACAAATAAAAAAAGAAAGTTTTACTTTCTTTTTTTGATATATTAACTATAATATTAAACTATGAATATTAGAAAAAAACGTTTAGCTAAAGGTGAAGTAACTAAGAAGAAAATTACTTTCGCTTCTGCCATTATGTTAGTTATGGGCTCATCTATTGGAGCTGGTATCTTTCTTAAAAATGGTGAAGTGTTGAACAACGTTGGACATAGCGTAATCCTAGCTTTAGTTTCATGAGTACTATCTATTTTAGGTGTGATTTGTATGGGTATTTCACTAGGTGAAATTGCTTCATATGATGAAAAATCTAATTTAGGTGTAGTTCAATGAGTTAAAAAATTCTGCAGCAAATATTTATTCAAAGTTGCCAAATATTTTATGGCTTTAATTTACTTGCCATTTAACTTTTTTATCATGCCTTATTATGCAGTTATGACATTGCAAGGTGCATTTGGCTGACAAACTGAATGGTGAGTCGCTGCATTGATTGCATTTGGAATAACTTTGTATTTCTTTATCACTGCTGGAATCAGTTCAAGAGTAGCAAACATACAAAACAAAGTTGTTTTGTCAGTTAAATTTATTCCTTTAGCATTCTGTGCAATAGCAGGTATTGTTTTAGCATGCTGTGGATATTTAAAAGTAACACCGGAATTTATTCCTGGAGACAATCCTTACCCTGGTTGACTACCGTCAAGCTGAGGAATGGATCCAGCAGCAAAATCTTTAACTAACTTATTCCCAATACTAGGAATCTTTGGTTCAATTCCTGCTATTATCTTTAGTTTTGATGGTTTCTATGCTTCAGCTGGAATTCAATCAGAAATGGAAGAACCAAGAAAAACACCATTAGCATTAGTTGTTGGCCTAATCGTTGTTTCTGTTATTGATGTTCTAATTACTATTTCACTTCTTTTAGGTTCTCAAGACGGCACAGTTAAAACATTGAACTTCTTTGCCGAGTCTAAATGACGTTGAGTAATTGTGGTTATGAATGTACTTATTGCTATCGGTATTTTTGGAATTATTAATGGTTTTGCTGTTTATAACCCAAGATTCTATGAAGACTTAATCAAAGATTACCAATTACCATTTAGCAAAAAGCTAAGAGCTAAAATTGATCCAAATAGACCAACTATAGGCATGGCTTATTCTGGTGTACTTTGTTTATTCTTCTTCATTGTTTTAACATTAATTGGTGCTTTAGCTTATGCAGATGCATCAAATCATGCTATTGAAAAAATGACTACCTTATCCGGTGTAATAGTCCAAGGCTATAATTTAGGTGGCTTCACTAGTGGAATAGGTGATTTAAACAGTTTGTATTCATTCTGTGATTTGATGGGCAACTGAACATCAATCCTCGTGTTCTTGTGTATTGTTCTTGCAACTATTGGTTGCATTAGAAACAGAAAAACACATAAGGTAAATGTTATGCAAGTTAAGGGTTTTATGCCTTGTGCTTACATTTCAACAATCTTAATTAGTTTAGCTATTGTCTTCATTGTAGCTTCAACATTTGGAAACATTGGGCTTGTTTATACAAGAACTTCAACTGATGCAGAAAAGATTGGTGCGATAACAACACTTGTGGTTCTAATTCTATTCGTCTTAATGTGTGTAATTCCAAGCTCAATTGAGATGCATAAGGAAAAAGGAAAACCAGATCATTATCGTCCTTGAATACTTTAAAAAAAGAGTTTTAACTCTTTTTTTATTTTTAACTTTTAGTTAATATTTATATAAAATAATAGTGATATGGAACAAACCTTAAAAGCTTTAATTATTACATTTTTAGTTTTGTTCGCTGCAGGCTTTTTAGTTTTTGCTGGTTTTTTTATTACACATAAAGTTTTCTTTAATAAGCAATGAAAACTTATGGATAAATACAACAATATTCGTGCAAAAATGTACGGTATTAACTTTTTTAGAATTGATGTTTTACACAACAATAGTTTAATTCCTCAAGATAAGTATGACAAGATTAAAACTCAATATGAAACTATTAATAAAAATTTAAGTATTATCTATGAAAATATTGTTGTTTTAACTGGTGAAATAAATTCAATGAATTTAAAACCTGCAAATAATCATTTGGCATACATTAGTAAACAATTATCTAAAACTGCAGAAAACATGAAAGTGTTTGAAGTTGAATACAACAAATACACTGCTTATCCAGATGAAATTAGCAATGTCTTCCAAACATATCTAGACATCTTTGAATCATTAGATGACTTTTATAATCACAAGATTATTTACCACAAAGACTTTAAAATGGTTAATGCTTTGTTCAAAAATATTGCTAGAACAATTAAGGCTATTCCTGAATTTGGCAAAAAGTTTAATTACACTAAAACAATCAATGTCTTAGTTGATTTACATAACAAAATTGAGTCATTAATCAAAATCTTATTTGTTATTTTGCGTTTCCAAGTTGTTCAAATCTATTTAAAAACATCAATGGATAAGAATAACAAGATTATTCTTGCAAACTATAAATCCATTGCTCATACAGATTTACCTACTTTGCAAAAATCAATAAACATTTATCGTACAAGTTACATGGGTTTTGTTAAGAGTTTTAAAGCTTTAGATCTTAAAAATGCTCATAGACAAATCATTATGGCTACTAAAGCATTAACAAACATCAATCAATTCTGCTTTATTCATTCTCAAACTAAAGATTTGATTAATGTTAGCTTACAAGAAATTAAAGAACAAACAAATCAAATTATTGCTAACAAGGAACACATCTTAGCAAGTATTGAAGCTATTTCTTCTTACTTTGTAAGAGACAATAGAATCTCAAAATGATTTAAGACAATCACTAAAGATTTGAACAAAATTGAAAAGTTAGTTGATGAATCAGACAGCATTGATTATCAAACTCATTCGCAAAAGATTAAGGCGCTTGAGTCATTAGCTAATATCTCAACCGAAATAGTTGCCAAAAAAGATGAGATTAATCAAAATATAGCTAATGTTAATAAAGAATTAAATCAAGTTATCTCTGCAGTTAATGATTTAAATGACTTATACATTTACTTCTGCCAACTGCTATCAGTCGCTAATAAAACATTAGCAGATAATCAAGAAGCTAAATTGTTGAAATCAGCAATTAATGATAACTTGAACACTATTAGTTTATTGACTAATGAAATCATTACTAATGAAAAACCAGATTTCAACCATATAACTTCATCAATAGTTAACATTATTAACCAAGTTAACCAAATCTATAACAAAGTTAATAATGAATTAGTTCTAAAATCATATGCATCTAAGCTTATTGTCTATGCAAATAGATATAGAACTATCAAAGAAAACAATGATCAATTTAAATTGGTAGATAAATCATTTAAAGATAAGCAATATGCTAAATGTATTGATCAACTAATAAGTTTAATTAATGAAAACAAATAGGGCAGACCCCTATTTTTTATATATTTTTACATAAAATATGTTATTATATTAATACGTTAACGATACACACGGCTAAGTTGTATCAAAAAATATAGTAAAAATCAAAGGAGAAATAATGCCTACTATACAACAACTAATACGTCACAAACGTAAAAGTAAAAAATCAAAATCAAAATCTCCTGCTTTGCTTACTACTTATAACTCTTTTAAGAGACAACAAAAGTATTCGCCAAGCCCACTAAAAAGGGGAGTTTGTACCAGAGTTGGTACTATGACACCAAAGAAACCAAACTCTGCGCTAAGAAAATATGCTAAGGTTAAACTTACAAACAGAGAAGAAGTTTTAGCATATATTCCAGGTGAAGGTCACAACCTTCAAGAACACTCAGTAGTTCTGATCCGTGGAGGTCGTGTTAAAGACCTTCCAGGTGTGAGATATCACATTGTACGTGGTACTTTAGATACTCAAGGTGTTGCAAAAAGAAACCAACAAAGATCTGCTTATGGTGCTAAAAAACCTAAGAAAGCAGAATAGAAAGGACTAGATCATGAGAAAAAAACAAGCAGAAAAAAGATCTGTACTACCTGATCCAGTCTTTGGTTCAAGAATAGTTACAAAAGCCATCAACATGGTTATGTGAGATGGTAAGAAAGGTTTAGCTCAATCTATCGTTTATGGTGCATTCGATATGGTTGAAAAGAAAACCAAGAAAAAAGCAATAGATGTTTTCAATAAAGCACTTGATAACATTATGCCTTCAATGGAATTGAAGGTAAGAAGAATTGCTGGTTCTAACTACCAAGTTCCTACTCCAGTTGGAGAAGAAAGAAAAATTGCTCTAGGATTAAGATGATTAATTCTTTATGCAAGAAACAGAAATGAAAAGACTATGCTAGAAAGACTAGCTAATGAAATCATTGATGCTTCTAATGGTATTGGTGGAGCAGTTAAAAAGAAAGAAGATACTCACAAGATGGCTGAAGCTAACAAGGCTTTTGCTCACTTGAAGTTCTAATAGGAGTTATTTATGGCAAGACAATTTGCATTAGACAAATATAGAAACTTCGGTATCATGGCTCACATTGATGCTGGTAAGACAACTACATCTGAACGTATTTTGTTCCATGGTGGTAAAACACACAAGATCGGAGAAGTTCATGATGGTGGTGCTACCATGGACTGAATGGAACAAGAAAAGGAACGTGGTATTACAATTACAGCTGCTGCTACATATGTTACATGAAAAGGACATGAATTAAACTTAATTGATACTCCTGGACACGTAGACTTTACTGTAGAAGTAGAAAGATCATTAAGAGTACTAGACGGTGCTGTTACTGTTCTAGATAGTCAACAAGGTGTTGAACCTCAAACTGAAACAGTTTGAAGACAAGCAACTGAATATAAAGTTCCAAGAATCGTTTACTGTAACAAAATGGACAAGGTTGGTGCTGACTTTGAAATGTGTCTAGAATCAATTAAAAAGAATCTAGGTGCTAAAGGTGTAGCTATCCAATATCCAATTGGTGCAGAAGCTAACTTTATTGGTACTATCGACTTAGTTACAATGAAATGTAGAATGTTCGATGGTAAACCAGAAGAAAACTATAAGATTGCTGAAATCCCAGCAGACTTAGTAGAAAAAGCTAAACATTTCAGACAAATTCTTATTGAAGAAGCTGTTAACTATGACGAAGCATGTATGGAAAAATACTTAAATGGTCAAGAATTAACAGAAGAAGAACTGAAAAAATGTATTAGAAAAGGTACATTAACAGCTCAATTCCACCCAGTATTATGTGGAACATCATTTAAAAACAAAGGTGTCAAAGCTGTGCTTGATGCAGTCGTAGACTACTTACCAAGCCCTGCCGACTGTCCTGCAATTAAAGTTAAGGACGAGAACACTAACAAAGAACTTGAGTTAAGAAACAATGATGATGGTAAATTTGTTGCTTTAGCATTCAAAGTTGCTACTGACCCATTTGTTGGTAGAATTACCTTCATTAGACTTTATTCAGGAGTTTTAAAAGCTGGATCATATGTAATTAACACTAAACGTGGTGTTAAAGAACGTGTATCAAGATTAATTAAGATGCACTCTAACAATAGAAACGAAATCCCTGATATCGTTGCTGGTGATATCTGTGCTGTCGTTGGTCTAAAATCAACTACAACAGGTGACACACTATGCGATGAAAGCATTGATGTTAAACTTGAATCAATGAAATTTGCTGAACCAGTTATTTCATTAGCTGTTGAACCAAAAACTAAAGCAGACCAAGAAAAAATGGGTATTGCTTTGCAAAAACTAGCTGAAGAAGACCCAACATTCAGAACATATACAGATCATGAAACTGGTCAATGTATTATTTCTGGTATGGGTGAATTACACTTGCAAATTATCGTTGACCGTATGAGAAGAGAATTCAAGGTCGATGTAAATGCTGGAGCTCCACAAGTTAGTTACCGTGAAACATTCACTAAAGCAGGTGAAGCTGAAGGTAAATACATTAAACAATCTGGTGGTCATGGTCAATATGGGCACTGTGTAGTTAAATTTGAACCAAACCCAGATAAAGGATATGAATTTGTTAATGATATTGTTGGTGGTAAGATTCCAAGAGAATTTATTAAGCCAATTGATCAAGGTATTCAAGAAGCTATGAAAGCTGGACCTTTAGCTGGATATCCATTAATGGATATTAAAGCTACAGTCTTTGATGGTTCTTATCATGATGTTGACTCATCAGAAATGGCCTTCAAGGTAGCAGCAAGTTTATGTTTAAAAGAAGCTGCAAAGAAATGTGGTCTAGTATTACTTGAACCAATCATGGCAGTAGACGTTGTTGTTCCTGAACAATATCTAGGAGATGCAATGGGAGACATTAGTTCTAGAAGAGGAACAATTGAATCTACTGAAACAAGAGCTAATGCTCAAATGATTAAAGCAAAAGTTCCTTTAAAGAACATGTTTGGTTATGCAACTGACTTAAGATCATTTACTCAAGGTCGTGGAAACTATGTAATGCAATTTAGCCACTATGCTCAAGCACCAAAGAGTGTAGTTGATGAAGTAGTTGCAGCTAGAACTGGTCAAAAAACTGCTGCTAAGAAATAGTAGGCAAAATAAAAAGAGGCAAACGCCTCTTTTTTTATTGACCCATAGGTTTCTTTACTCAATCTTTAACTCATACTGAATCAAAGATGTTGTATAGACTTGCATCATATACTTCAAGTTTCTTGTTATCTTTAAATACATCTTTAATAGCTTCAGTAATAGCTAATGATTGTACAGAAGTTTCACAAGCTGTTTGACAAAGCATAAAGAAGAATTCTTCAGGAGTGATTGCGGCATGATGCGCTTTGCCTTCTGCATCAGTTCAATCTTGAACTCATTTTTTGCCGACTCACCCTGGATGTAAATTATTTTCAGCAATATCAGCTTTGCTGATTTGTGTCAACATAAGGTTATATCCACCTGATGAATCATCTTCAAAACAATATGATGGGTTAGAAACGCCAGTTTCATGAACTTCAACATTAGTTAAACGATCAAAACATTTCAAATAATCATTATCATCTATTAATTCATCACCATTAAACCTTGGCAATGCATTTGCCATATCATATTTCATTTTACCGATGTCAGTATATTTAGTTACACCTTCGCCAATATCACGATAAATACTTGATCCATAATATGAATCACCTAAGTCTTTAGCTAAGTCTCTTAAGTCATCCATAGTTGAATAGTGAGAGATCTTCTTCACTAATCTTCTACAAATTCTAGTATCAATCAATTCCCCATCAACTTCTTTGCAAGCAAAGTCTTGTCAAGTGATTTTGTGTTCAACACCTTTATCATCACGATAAATAATTGGTTCAAACTCTATATCCTTGCCTTTTTCAAACTTACCACCGAAATTGAATCAAGCACCAGTGTTAGATTTATAAACAGGTTGATCAGTTGAAGTAGCTTCAGATAATTTAATTGAACCTACTGTGTGGCCTGCCACACCAGCAGTGTGGTCTGTTTCACTTGCAAAAACAGCGTCTTTTAATGAAGCAGTGAATGTGTTAGATGATTTTGTTTGTAATCCTGTAAAACCAGCAAAGATTTTGCTAATACCATTTATTTTTCTTGAAACAACGTTTCAATATTCTTCACATGCAACACGAGCATTTTCAATATCGATGTGTGTCATATTACCTATAGAATAATGTACTTGGTCATATATATTGTCAACATCTGGGCTTCAATCGTAACGGCTTCCTAATCCAGAATCAAAATACAATGTTGGTTTCTTAGACTCATCAGTTGTTTCTAATGAAGTGTTCACTTTATTTAAATAACCAATAATGGCAGCTTCATTCTCAGATACTTTTGAATTTAAAATCTTATAGAAGTTACCAAAAGGTATATTAGCATTAGTAGAATCTAACATTAAATAACATAATGTTGCTTCAAAAATGCCTTGATTTGTTGCAAATGTAGAATAATCACCTTCAATACTAGCTTGATTTTTCGACAATGCGTTATAGAATGCTTTGATTGCGTCATAATAAGATGATTCACTTGCTTTATCAGCAACATTTGCATATGTTATATCTCCACTTAAAACTTTATTTTTGTAATAAGTTGCAATAGTTGAGTTCACCATTTCATTAGTTTTAATCTTATCTTCATAGTCAACTATTTTACTATTAACATCTGCAACATAATTTGACATAGTTTTACTTTTGATTAAATTAATTAAACCATTGCTTGTACCCATTGCAGAATAGATGGTTCTATCAACAATATTTATATCATTTGGTGAATAGTACCAGAATCTGTTAGATTTAGCAGCTTTAGCTTTGCTAATTTGTGGTGAGAATGGAAGCTTATCGTTTATTGCAGATGCATTTTCTCATGCCCAATTTACAAAGTTTGTTAGTGCAGTCCCAGAAAGGATTTTACCTAAAGCATCAAATGTATAGTTTACAAGATTTGGAATAATTGCTTCACCATCAACTCATTCAAAATATACAGCCCCAGTAGCAGCTGCATAGTCATGCAATGCTCATTCAGGATCAATTCCAAGAACATCAGCACGAGAAAGTGTTGAAAGACACATTGGTCCAGTCAGACCATTATTGAAGATTTGGAAGTATGAATATTCATATTTTGAATTTCTTACTTGATCAACATGGTATGAATAAATCGCTTTATTAGCAGCAGTTATTGCATCAACAACTTTTTTCTTTTCATCATATTCAGTTGTTTGTTTAAGATAAGCAATAATGCTATCACTAAAGCCTTGTTTAGTAATTAATTCTTGAATATATGTTGAACTTTCAACAAAGTCTGCTTTATAAGTGTCAATTGGTCTAAAGACGTTATCGTCTCCTTTTAACATTGCTATTTCAAGAATAATATTAGCAAAGTTATTTTCAAAATATTTTGCTAAGGCACCAGAACTACCAAATATATCAGCAGAAATGCTTCCACTTGCTCCAATGTCGCATTTCTTTTGCATTAAACGGTACTTAAGAACTTGCTTTGCTAGTTCTTTTGTAGAAGTTCCTGTTATTCCAAATTCAGTTGGGTTTTGTATGAAATAATAACCGTCAATAGTTTGTGCATGCATTCCAGATTCATTTAGTTCAAGAATTCATGGTTGTATATCATCTGCAATTGGTGATTTTAAATCATCAACCATAACAGTATTTGTAATGAACTTAATGCCAGGGACACCAGAAAGAGGTCTACCGTAGTAGAAATCGTATTCGTTGTCATAGAATGGAGCAACAAATAAACGCGAGTGGTAGTTGCCATCAATTTTAGATGCGGTAGATCCATAAATGTTTTCAAGGTCAATGAATGAATTCAATGAATCAATGCCTGAACCTTTTTTTGGTGTTCAATGAGTTTTGGTAGCATCGCTATAACCACCATCAGATTCAGTAAAGAAGAAATTCTTTAAAATTAATGCTCTATTTTCATCACCACAATCAATTTCTCTTAATTCTCTACCATCTTCACCTATGAAACTTCTAGCTATTCTTTGTGCAGAAATTTCATTCATCTTAGAGTTTGGTACTTCTATATCAAGCATTTTTAAATAAAGTTGCGCAGCTGCTGTTGCATATGGGATATACAAAGCGTTTTCGCTACCACCGATCATCTTTGATGCATATGATAACAATAGCGTTTGAGAGTCATCAGTGTGCCCTTTAACAGGAATAGAAATTGTGCCATTTGATGGTTTTCTTGCAGCACCTTCACCATAGTATGTTAAATATTTGCCATCAATTAAATCGTGGTATCAATTGAAATATGCTTTTGTGCCTGTTCCACGTTGATCTGGTTTAGTTCCACCAAAGAATGGGAATGCTTCGTTTGGTTCATCAGGTAATGTAATACCTGTACCACCTGTATCATAAATCTTATCTAATCCACCATTAGCTGGTTTAGTGTATTTGAATAGTGAGGCAGCTGAAAAGAATGGTTTTTCAGTATCAAATCACCTATCAAAAACATAGTTTTGAATAGTCGCATAGTCACCTTGTGGGTATGAAGACATTAAATTAGTGTCTACATCTGCCTTTGTCTCAGGTTGCTTTTGACCACCTGCATAATAGCTTGGATCTGCATAAGCATAGAACCCAAGATCCTTTCAAGAAGATGGGTCGTTCAACTTTTCAGTTGAAATATCTCCAGTAGCAGTTTCATCTAGTGCACGAGGATAAACTTTATCTTTTTTAGTATCTCAATTTTCACAGTAACCAAAATAGTTAGATTCTCAAACATTACTAATAAATTTTGTTTTTACTTTTTGTACTTCTTGGATATGCTTGTAAGTTTCTTCGGTACCACCATTAGGTGATAAGTATTGATTTTGAAGATAGAATTGATAGTTCGAACCGTATTTGTCTTTACATGTTTGAACTGTATCATCATAATCCTTCTTAACGTCTTTTTCAAATCCCTTTAAATCAATTTGGAATTCTTCGTTTCTATCTTTGTGTTCATCACTAGCTGCTCTATCTTTGTATCAGCTATAAACAATCTCTTCCGCAAGAGCTTCTTTAAAATTAGCTCATGAGTCAGCTCTTGTAAGAGCTAACTTGATTGCATCTTGATAAGTAACTTCAAACTTAGAAGTGTTACCAATAAGGTTTCCATCATCATCTAGGTTAACAATTAAATCTTCATCTATTTTACCAGCCGAACATGAAGTTAATACTGTTGCTAGTAGACTAGCACCAACACAAAAACTTGCTGTTCCGGTTCATAATTTTTTAATTTTCATAAAATTTTGTAATCCTCGTCACAAATATAATTATTTGATATTATAATTTATAAATAATATAAATTATGAAAAATCTTTTATTAAATATAAATAATTTAAGTATTAGTGTAGAAAACAAACCATTACTAAGAAATATCAACCTAAAAACTAAGACTGGAGATGTTGTAGTTATAGTTGGCCCTAATGGTGCAGGAAAAAGTAGTCTTTTAAAGACTATTATGCACCATTATGCTTTTAAAACAACTAAAGGTGATATTAAATTCAATAACAAAAATTTACTAAAACTTTCTACTGATGAAATAGCTAAATTAGGTTTTTTCTATTTAGCACAAACACCTCAAGAATTAGAAGGTGTTAAACTAGTTGATCTTTATAAGATCATTGCTAATAGTCATCGCGAAAGAAAACTAGATCCTATTAGCTTGCACATGCTTGTTACACCTAAGTTTGAGGAATTAAATTTAGATCTTGATTTATTAAAAAGATCAAATAATGTTAACTTCTCTGGTGGTCAAAAGAAAAAGAACGAATTAGTGCAAATGTTTTTGACTAACAACAAGGTGTTGTTACTTGACGAAGTTGATTCTGGTTGTGATGTTGATAGTTTAAAAATTATTGCTAAAGAAATCAATAGAATAAAGAAGAATAAAATTGTAATTCTAGTTTCTCACCAAGAACAATTGTTGAAGATGATTAAACCTAATAAATTCATCTTAATTGCTAACAAAACAATTGTCAAAAAAGGTGATGGTAAACAATTGTTTAAAGTCCTAAAAGAAGGCTTTAAAAAATATGTTAAACAACCTAAAAATAAGCAAATTGAAAGTTTAAAAGATGCATTCTAACATTTTTATCACAAAGCTAAACAATAAACAAAGAATTAACCTTAAAAATAACCAGACGGTTAATGTTTTTGTTGTGACAAATGATAAGAATAAAATGCATAAAAATTTAGATATTATTCTAAAGAATAATAATAAGGTTAATATCTATTGTTTAATCTTGGCTTCTGGCACAACTAAGGAGATAAATTTTAATTTATTTCATAATGGAAATAATTCAGTATCTAACATTTATGTTAAAGCTTTAGCTAATCACAAAAGTTTAGTAAAAGTTAACTGTATGTCTAATGCTAAAGCTAAAACAAAAAAGAATGAAATCAATCAATTGATTGATGGATTAATGTTTGATGACAAATCGCAAATCAAAGCACTACCTTGTTTAGATATTAACATTGATAATGTTATTGCCAGACACACAGTAAATATTGGACAAGTTGATCCAGAAATTATCTTCTATTTAAATTCCAAAGGTTTAAGTACAGTTAAAGCTTATCAATTTTTAATTGATAGTTTTATTATGGACTTAAAACCATATTTAAATAAGTACAGGATTAATATCAATAAAGATATTAAGAAACTTATGGAGGTAAAGTATGAATAAAAACATTAGAAAAGATTTCCCATGATTAGTAAAACATCCAAGACTAATCTATTTTGATAATGCCGCTACAACCTTGAAACCTAAGTCTGTTATTGAGGCAATTACTAAGTTTTATACTGACTTTGCAACTAACACTCACAACTCTGATAGCTTAATTGCTTACCGCACTACTGCTAAAGTTTTAGCAGTAAGAAATAAGGTGGCAAAAATCTTCAATGCAAAGGCCAAAAATATCGTCTTTACATCTGGCTGCACTGAAGGTTTAAATATGATAGCCTTTGGCTTAGCTAAACATTTAAGACCTAATGATGAAATCATTTTATCTAAGCTTGAACATGCTTCTAACATTTTGCCTTGAATGGTTCTTGCTAAACAAAGAAAACTAAGAATAAAATTCTTAGAAGATAACAAACTTCCTACAGTAAATGCTTATTTGAAAGCTATTACTAAGAAAACAAAAGTTATCGCTGTTTCAGGTGCAAGTAACATTCTTGGAAACCAATTTGATTATGTTTCTTTGACTAAAAAAGTCAAAGCTAGAAGAAAAGACATCATTATTGTTCTAGATGCTGCCCAAACTATTCCACATGCAAAGATAAATACTGCATGCGGTATAGACTTTGTTGCGTGCTCTGCACATAAACTATTAGGCCCTACTGGAGTTGGCATGGTTTACATGACTGACTACTGAATTAAGAACCTTGATCCATATAAGTATGGTGGAGGGATGAATGATACCTTCAATGAACATAAATATGTTCTATATAACAATGTAGACAAATTCGAAGGTGGCACATTAAACCTTGGTGGCATCTTTGGCTTAGATGCAGCCCTTGACTATCTTGAAAAGATAGGATGGAAGAATATTGATTCGACTCAAAAGGAATTAAAGAAATACTTTGTGAAACAACTTAAAGGTATTAAACACCTTGAAGTTTATTCAGCTGATACACAATTGCCTATTATCTTCTTTAATATAAAGAAGACACATGCCCAAGATGTAGCAAGCTGATTGGGTTCAAAAGGCATCATCTGCCGTGCTGGTTTAAGCTGTGCTAAAATGAGTCATAACATAGTTAAGACACAAGCAGCTGTTAGATTTAGTCTATACTTCTATAACACAAAAGAAGAAATTGACAAGGCTGTAAGAATCCTTAAGAGATATAGAAAGGGTGATGAAATCATCCTTTAGGAGTCAAAATGGAAATCTCAAAAGAATTAGCTAAGGAAATCCTTATTGACCATTACGAAAATCCTGCCAATAAGATTACAAGCAAAAAGCAAGTAAAAGGTAAATATCTTTTTGCTCATACTGAAAGTCCATCATGTGTAGACAAGATTGATGGATATATTTTAGTTAAGAACAACAAAGTTGTTGATGCCAAGTTTGGTGGTGTTGGTTGTGCAATTTGTACTTCATCAACTGATTTAGTTGCTGAAGCAATTGTTGGCAAATCTGTTAAGGAAGCAAAAGCTTTTATCAACAATTACTACAACATGATTTTAGGAAGGAAATATACCAAAGCTAAACTTGGTAAGCTTATTATTTACAATACTGTAAATAAGCAAGCTAACCGTGTTAAGTGTGCTCTTACGGGTGTGCAAGCATTAGAAAAGGCTTTAGACAAACATGGCAAAAAGTAAGAAAACAATTTACAAGTACGGCTTTCACGATTCGACTAAAAGTAAGTTTGCCCTTAAAAAAGGTTTAAATGAGGCTGTGATTCGTGCCATTTCAAAAGCTAAGCAAGAACCTGCCTGGATGCTCCAAAAGCGTCTAGACGCATTTAAATTGTTTAAAAAACTTCATAACCCAAAATGAGGTCCAGACTTATCTCATATAGATTTTAACGAGTATACATACTACGCATCTGCAACAAAGAAAATGGCTAATGATTGAGCTGATGTTCCTAAGAATATTAAGGATACTTTTAAGAAATTAAAAGTAACTGAAGCTGAAGCTAAATTCTTATCTGGTGTCAACAACCAATATGACTCAGAAGTTGTTTATAACAAGATCCAAAAAGAACTACAAAAGCAAAATGTTATTTTCTGTAACATTGAAAAAGCTTTAAAAATTTGTCCTAATATTGTGAAACAATATTTTGGCAAGTTAGTACCTGCTAGTGATAACAAATATGCTGCCTTAAACACAGCAGTCTGGTCTGGTGGTAGTTTTATTTATGTCCCAAAGGGAGTTAAGTTAGATAAACCACTTCAAGCTTACTTTAGAATTAACACAAGACAAATGGGTCAATTTGAAAGAACCCTTATTATTGTCGAAGACAAAGCAAGCTTAAGTTATATTGAAGGCTGTACTGCTCCTATCTATGATAAGAATAACTTGCATGCTGCTGTTGTTGAAGTATTTGTCAAAGACAATGCAGTATGTAGATATACAACTATTCAAAACTGATCTGATAATGTTTTAAACTTAGTTACAAAACGTGCTAAAGTTTCAAAACATGGAATCATGGAATGAATTGATGGTAACATTGGATCTAAGCTGAATATGAAATATCCAGCTACCATTCTTGCTGGCGAATATGCCAAAGGAAAATGTATCTCAATTGCTATGGCTCATCAAGGTGTTATCCACGATGCGGGTGCAAAAATGATTCATACTGCACCACATACACGTAGTAGCATACTTGCAAAATCTATTGCACATGATGGTGGTAGAGCAGACTATCGTGGTGAAGTTAAGATTTTGCCTTTGGCACATCATTGTCATGCTGAAGTTGTTTGTGACACTTTACTATTAGATAGTAAATCTAAATCTAGAACTATCCCAACTGAAGTAGTTATGAACAAGACTTCTTTTATCAAACATGAAGCTAAAGTAACAGCCCTTGATAAAGAAAAGATGTTCTATCTAACATCTAAGGGTTTAAATGCAAAGCAAGCAAAGAACATGCTTTCTTTAGGTTTTCTTGAACCTTTTACTGAACAACTTCCTATGGAATATGCAGTAGAACTAAATAGATTACTCAATGAAGATTTTAAATAAAATATAATAATAAATATGAAAAACAAAAATATCATTGCCAGACAAACAAACTTTGCAGATTGATACACATCTGTAATTAAAGAAGCTAAATTAATTGAATATGGACCTGTAAAAGGAACTATGTTCTTTTTGCCTAATGGTTGAGCTATTTGAGAATCAATCAAACAAGAGATTGATAGACAATTTGCTAAGATGGGTGTTAAAAACATTCAACTTCCTTTATTTATTAAACAAGCAGATTTTCTAAAAGAAAAACAACACGTAGAAGGTTTTGCTCCAGAATTATTTACTGTCTCTACAAGTAAAAAAGAAGATTTAGCTGAACCACTAGTTATCAGACCAACATCTGAAATTAGTTTCTGCCAATGTTTTAAATCACAAA
>JAZRVJ010000056.1:0-36901 GCA_045599065.1 Mycoplasmoidaceae bacterium | reverse complement strand
TGTAACTGTCCCTATTCACATTATTAGATACTTCCCAAAATCTAAAACTGTATCTTTAATTGAATCTTATGATTGAAAAGATATTAAAAATATAGATGTGGCAACAAATAATTATCTAATTCAAAATGGACAATTCATTTGTGTGGCTCAAAAAAATAATGTTAATGACATTGTTAATCAAGCAATTAAGTTTGCAAACCAAAATAAAAAGAAGGATTAGTCCTTCTTTTTTATTCATCTTCATTTAATATTTTGATAAAGACATCTTGTGGTACCTCTACGTTTCCAATTGCTTTAAGTTTTTTCTTGCCCTCTTTTTGTTGTTCAAGAAGTTTTTTCTTTCTTGATACATCACCACCATAACATTTAGCTAAAACATTTTTATACATGGCTCTAATATTTTCTCTAGCAATTATTTTAGAACCAATAGCAGCTTGTATTGGTACTTCAAATTGTTGTCTTGGAATATTTTCTTTTAATTTGACACAAATTCTTTGAGCTTTATGATATGCTTGTGATCTATGACATATAAAACTTAAAGCATCTGTCTTTTTACCATTCAATAAAATATCAACCTTAACTAAATCAGATGCTTGATATCCAATCAATTCATATTCAAGAGTTGCATAACCTCTTGAAATGGATTTTAATCTATCAAAGAAGTTATAGATAACTTCTATTAATGGAATTTCATAGATAAGTTTTTTACGATTATTATCTATAATTTCCATGTCAATATATTTTCCACGAGCGTTTTGACTTAGTGACATTAAATCACCAATGTAGTCATCTGGTGTAAAAATTGATACTTTAACATATGGTTCTTTAATTTTGTTAATCTTTGTTCTATCAGGAAACTTAGCTGGGTTGTCAACTTCGATAGTTGTTCTATCAGTTAGATCAACTAAGAATTTAACAGATGGAGCAGTTACAATTAAGTCTATTTTGTATTCACGACTTATTCTTTCTTGAATGATGTCCATATGTAATAAGCCTAAGAAACCACATCTAACACCAAACCCTAATGATTGTGATGTCTCATACTCATAAACTAAAGCTGCGTCAGATAGACTTATCTTTTCAATAGCAACCTTTAATTCTTCATATTTTGAATTATCTATTGGATAAAAACCACAATAAACCATTGGTAATACTTTTTTATAACCAGGCAACGGGTTGCTTGCAGGGTTGTTAACTGTGGTGATTGTATCACCAACTGAAATATCTTTAATAGTTTTAATGCTTGCTGCTACTCACCCTACTTCGCCAGCAGATAATTCTTTCTTTTCAACAACTAGTGGAGTTTTAACTCCTAATGATGTAACAATAAATTCAGCACCTGATGACATCATCTTGATTTTGTCACCAATTTTAATTTTTCCGTTTTTTATTCTAATATAACAAACTGCACCTAAATACGAATCATAATAACTATCAAAGATTAAAGCTTGGAGTGGTTTATTTTCATCATCTTCTATTGGTGCTGGAATTTTGTCAATTACTTGTTCAATGATCTCGTTAATGTTTTGGCCGGTTTTTGCAGATACACAAGGCGCATCTGAAGCATCAATACCCAATACATCATGAATTTGTTGCTTTGTTTTTTCTACATCTGCACTAGGCAAATCAATTTTATTGATTACAGGAAAAATTGTTAAGTTGTTATCAATAGCTAAATATAAATTGGAAATTGTTTGAGCTTGCACTCCTTGAGTCGCATCAACAACTAATATAGCTCCTTCGCAGGCTGCTAAAGATCTAGACACTTCATATGTAAAGTCTACATGCCCTGGAGTATCAATTAAATGAAAAATATAATCTTCGTTGTGTTTTTTAGAATGATACTTAAGTTGAATGGCATTTAATTTGATTGTTATGCCTCTTTCTCTTTCAAGATCCATACTATCAAGCACTTGATCTTGCATGTTGTGTATCTTTTTTTCAGAAGCAGATTCGATAATACGATCAGATAAAGTTGATTTACCATGATCGATGTGAGCAATAATACAGAAGTTTCTTACATTCTTCTTATTCATAGTCATAATTATAAACAATACTTGTTTATAATTATTTTAATTCTTTCTTTAAAGCTCGAGCTATTTTCGGTTCCAAAATTTGAGATAGTTCAGCAATAGTTGCTTTCTTAATATTGCTTGTTGTTTTATATTTTTCAAGCAGTATTTCTTTCTTGTTTTTAGATAAACCTTCTATATTTGGAATTATTGAAGTATCAAATAAAGACTTTTCATGTTTTTTCCGATAAAAAGAAATTGCTGTAGTATGAACTTCATTTTGAACATTAGCTAAAAAGTTATACAAATTACTATTCTTGATTAATTTTGTTGTTTTGTTGTTGTAAACAATACCATTTGTTTGGTGATTGTTGTTTTTAACTAAGCCAATAATCATACATGGTTTAACGTTTTTGCTAGCAAATGTTTCTAGTGCAGCATTAACTTGAATTTTGCCACCGTCCATGATGATTAGATCAGGTAGCTCATCTTTATGATGATCAATAAATTTACCTAAAACATATTTCATACAATCATAGTCGCTTGTTAATGATTCATCATCAATAATGTATTTTCTAAATTTGTTTCTAACAAATTCACCATTATTTAAATAAATCATTCCTGCAACTTTGTTTTCAGCGAACAAATTAGAAATATCAAACGAAATAATCGTTTTAATCTTTTTAACTTTTAATATTTCTGCTAATTCAACCAAAGCTGCTTGTTTAGCTTCTTTAGATGCTTTATAAACAAGATAATTTGTTTTTAAGTAAGCTATGGCATTATCTATTGCATTAGAAAGTATTTCATACTTTTTGCCCTTTAAAGGTTTTGTAATATTAAAACCTAATGTATTGATTAATGGTTTATATGTTGTTTTGTTTAATGAGACAAAAAGCGTTTTGGGCTTATTGTTATTCTTATTGTAGTATTGGTATAACCAAGATGTTATAACAGAGTTTAAATCTTCATAAAATTCGTGTATTTCTTGAATTTTAGCAACTAATTTGCCATTGACATAACTAAATAGAATAAGACTTACTAAATTCTCTTTTGTAGCAAAACCTAGGAAATCAATGTTTTGCTTGTTATTAAATTGAACGTTTTGATTTTCTTTAACTTGCGCTAATGCTAATCTTAATTTTTTATAGTGGTCAGCTTCTTCAAATTTTAAGTCTTGAGCAAGTTGTTTTTCCTTTTCTTTTAATTTTTTGTCTAAATTAGTAACATTGCCAGAAAAGAATTGCCTAATATCGCTCTTTATCTTTTGATATTGATCTTCTTGAATCTGATGAATGCACGGACCAAGACATTGTCCTATGTCATAATATAAACATTTCTTTTTAGGAATAGGATTACATTTCCTTAAAGGAAATAATTCATTTAATAACATAAATAATTCTTTTTTGAAAAAGGTTTTGGAAGCAAATGGACCATAGTAAGAGCCTTTGAATTTATTAGTAAAGTGTGTGTATCTAATTCTTGGATGCTTTTCATTAGTTACAACAATGTAAGGATATCCAGATGAATCCTTTAATAAAACATTGTATTTTGGTCTATATTTCTTGATTAAATTATTTTCAAGGATCAATGCTTCATTTTCGTTTTTAACAACAAAGAATTCAACATCATATATGTTTGCAACTAGCTGTGTTGTTTTATAGTCATGAACTTTGTTAAAGTATTGGTGTGTTCTATTAAACAAATTAATAGCTTTTCCGACATAAATAACTTCACCGGTGTTATCTTTTCAAAGATAACAACCTGGTTGTTTTGGTGCTGAAGCTAATTTAAACTTTAAATTGTTGTTCATATTAACTATTAAACACTATTTTTTCTCTTTTTAAAACTCGTTCTAATGAAGCGTAAATAGTGTATGTGTTGCTACATCTAACGCAATATTGTTTATTGTTCTTTAAATTAAAAACTATTTTATCTCTTCTAAATTTAAAATTTTTAATTTGATTATAAGTAATTGAAATAATATCAATTTGTTTTGAAACAACGATTCTTTGCGTTGTTATATAGAAATCACAATTGCTTAAAATGGTAGTTTCGTTATTATTTTTAATTTCATTAAATTTATCGATTTCATAACGATAGAAAACTAATTCTTTAGGATTAATGGAAAAGTCAACAATTAATTGTTTTAAGTTTCTGATTTTAGCAAAGGTTATAGCATTCACATCAAGAATGTATTGCTTTTCAAAACTATTCAATTCACTATCCAAATAAAGTTTACTAATTACTTGATCCAAATCTTCAATATATCCTTTGGTATATCTTTCATTGTTTTTTATTCATTCCTTCAGCACTTCAAACCTATAAGCTAAAAAATTTGTTTCATCACCATATTTTAAAAGATTAAGAATTTGATTTTTTGTCAAAAGAGCAAGATTATAAGCGTTAAGCTTATTTTTTATTTTTGGAAGATAAGTTGATTCATAAAACTTATCATGTTCTCTTTCAAAAAAGTTTTTCATATATGTTATTATAATTATTTTATGCAAAGACTTAAAAGCAAAGAAGATTTAAAGTATCTTGATAAATTAGCAAGAAAACATCTTGCCAATAAAACTGAATACTTTAGACGAAATCTTCATGTTAATCATCGATCTACCGATGTAAGAATTATTAGGATTAAAACAAAAAACCAATATTTTTATCAAGTAAAAGGGTTAAAAGAATTAGATGGTTTGGAATGTTTTTTCATTTACCATCTTAGCTGCGATGAGATTAATAGTTGATTATTGAACGTTAAAGATAGTGATATTGTTTATACCGACACTAAAACTAATAGAGTTGTAGCTATAAACAAACATTTAGGTAATCTTCCTGACTTTGTTAATATTTGAATATTAAAAAGAAATGCTATTGCATTTCTTAAAATAACTATCGGTGATATAGTATTTACAAGATAGACTATTTAAAGTCTGTCTTTTTATAAACAATAATAGAAGTTGTTAAGAACAATATTGATAAACCAGATCAAACACCAATTATTGTATATAGTGAATAAAAAGGTGCAACATCATATTGATATAAATTTTGATATGTCTCAGCATAAGGCATTGAAGATGTTACTAATTTAGAATAATAACCGTTTTCTGTTGGAGAATGTTCAGTTTTTACACCATCAGTGAATCCGTTTTTGAAAACACCGATTATCTTCTTGTCTTGAGCAATGTGAAGAACTTCGGCAGCGGCATTCTCATCTAGGTATTTGTAATAATCGTAGATTTCTCTAGATTTAAATGGGAAAGGGTGTGGTATGTGTTCTTCTTCATAATGTCTCAAGACATCTTGAACATTTTCAATTTGTTGATTTCATGCTTTATAAGCAAAATAAAGATGTATAGATGCTATGATTTTGTGTTTTTCTAATCCAGTTAGTTCTTCCCATTCTTTGTCTTTATAGAAGTATTCTTGGCCTTCTTCTGTATCAACTACTTTGTTCAAAATAAAATTTGGATTATGATCTGATGTACTTGGGTCTTCCATATATTCTTTCCATCATCCATCGCTTCCTTCGCTTCCATCAATCACACGCTTTTGGTCATCAGTTAAATAAAGTTCATCCATAATGAATGAATATTTATCCATAAAGACTGGACTAATATCCTCAGAAGGTGGATTTAATTCACTACTCTTATTACTTACCATTGAAATAGTATTAAAGTTAACACCAAGTAATTTAGATAATAAGTATCAATTAGTTAAATCTAGATTGGATGTTCCACCACCAACTATTCTAACAATGGGATAAACAATTCCTTGATTTGATAATGTATCATAAACGCAAAGAGGGAATCTATTGTCTTGAACACGCTCAGGGCTACATACTCAACTTGATTCATCAATATTGTAATCGTATTCTACACTTGCTCCTATTGGTAATTGTTTTGCATCTTCTAATCTAAGTCCTTCAAGACCAAAAGCGTTGTACAAGTTGCTTAATTGCTTGCCTATATCAATATAATTGATAGCTTGATTACCAGATGTCTTTACAGCAGTGTCCCATATTTTTTTAGTATCAAGTTCCTCTCTTGGTATTATTGGATTACCTTCCTCATCTGTAAAACATTCAATTGCACAATATGATAGTCCACCTTCTAATGGCTCATTACTTAGATATTGCTCAACAGTATTTGCTTTAAAGCTCGATATAGATGCATTGTAATCATCATAAATTACATCATTTGGTGATCTAATTGCGATTGGATAAATAAAATTCAATAATGAAATTAAAAACGCGATTGCTATTGTTCCAATCATTGTTATTACTTGACCACCAACAAGTGAAATAAATACCGATATTCCACCAAATAAGAACATATTAACTAAGTTACCTACTAGTGTAGAAACAATTATTCCTCTATATTCGGACATAGTTATGCCTGTTGGTTTATAGTAAAAATCATATTTACCAAATATTGGTAAGATTAAAGCAGCAATAATAAGTGAAATTAAACAGAATATTAACATGATGATAATGTATGTTCCTGTTTTTATCCATACTGTGTCATTCTTAGTTAATGGTTTCGCACTCATTGCCAAATCTGTACCATCATCTCTTCCTGTTCTGAAGATTGCAACAGCGATTGCCGACGTTTCGGCAGCAATAAAGAACAAGTTAAATATAGGCATATTAAACGAGCTTATATTTCATATAAATAATGGATGTTGTTTTGTGACTGCAGGTACTATTAATAAAATAACAGCTAAATAAACGACATAAAGGATTCCAATGATATATCCAAATGGTCTTTTCAAAAAAGTTTGGAATAGGAATCCCATATATGCCGCTTTAGGGTTTCTATTAAATTCTCCTCTGCTTAATTTTTTCATTTTATTTTTCCATTGTATCTACCGAACCAAATTTAATCAGTTTTTTGTAGATGTCGTCTAGTTTGTTTCCTATTTCAGTGAAGTTAATCAAATTAATTCTTTTTTCTGCAACAAATTTGAAGAAGTCTTGTTCTTGCTTTTTAGTAACAAAATTAATAACATAATTTAAAGATATGTGGTCAATTTCATATTTAATGTGATGATCTTTTAAGAATTCTCTTAAAAGGTCTTTTTTGTCAACATTAACCATGATCTTGCGATTCGCATATCTTTCATATAGTTTCTTTGTTGTACCAGTAAAGACAATTTTTCCCCCATCTAAAATCGTAGCAGCATTAGCATATCTATCTAATTCAGCTAAAACATGAGATGAAATAAAGATTGCTTTGCCTTCATTCTTTAATTTGTTAAGCGTATCAAATAATTCAAGTCTGGCTTTGGGGTCAAGGTTTGCTGCTGGCTCGTCCATAACTAAAATTCTTGGGTTGTGAATTAGAGCTTGAGCTAATAACACCTTCTTTTTTTGCCCTGACGAAAAACTATTAGGACTTTTTGTTCTTAAATTTCATAATTTAAGTTCTTTTAATTTATTTACTGCAAAATTCTTTGCCTCTTTTTTACTCATTCCAGTAAGTCTTGCCATTCAAATTAAATAGCTAAAACAAGACATTCTTGTTGGAAATCTGGCATTTTCAGGAATATAACCCAACGATTTCTTTGCTTCTACTGATGTATTTTTATTACCGTCAATTAAAACAGTGCCTGATCATCTAGCATAAGCACCAATTATTGATTTTATTGATGTTGTTTTGCCAGCTCCATTTGCACCAATAAAAGCATGAAATTGTCCTGGATATACATTAAAACTTATGTGGTTAATAGCAGGTGATTTCTTTTTGGGATATTTTTTGTAAAGATTTCTAACATATAAAATAGGTTTGTTTTTTAATTCTTTATAACAAGTAATACCCTCTTTTGTATTTTGTCTAGAAATAGAGTGCGATTTAAACTCTTTTTTTAGTTTATTAGCATTTAGTTTGTTTTGTTGTTTTATTTCGTTTAGTCTCATAACAATCTCCTATTTAACATCATATTTGTTGTATACAACAACACCACTACAAAATAATCCGGCAGAAATTATCAATCATATGATTGTATACATTCAAAATTCCAATGTCTTGTTAATTTCATAAAAGAAAAATTCTATGTTTTGCCCAAATGGAATATATGCTCCAAATCATGAAGCTAATTCGTTTTCTAAATATAATCTTCAAGTATGGCTTTGATCATATCATTCGCCAGAGTATGTTGAATCTCTTCGTGGCCTATCCAGACTTGTATACATATATGTGTCTCTAACATCACAAAATTTTGATCCTATTGCTCCCGTGTTTAGATATTGTGCAAATGCACAACTTGTCATTTCTTCATCCGTTCTTATTGAAGTTTTATATTTATCTTTTGTTCTAATTAATAAATCTATGTTTGGTATTTCAGTGCCAGGTTCAACAATATGAATGGGTGTTCAATCGTCTATGCTTTGCATCATTCATGTTCCTTCAGTTAACTTCACGGTTGGAAATCAAGAAAGATCTTCTTGTTTTCAAGTTTCGATGGCAGCAGCTTTTGCTGCTTGTTCATCTGCAGTACCTGGTTCACTATGAAACATTTGATTTTGATCATTTCAAGCACGATAAAAGCAATAGTGCTTAAATTGCATGAAACGATCATTTAAATCATTTACATTATGAATATCAAAGAATTCAGCGTCATATTCGCGCTCATCATCATGCATACGATTTTCTCCAAAATAATCACTTTCAGAACTGTGACCAGTTAAGCATGCTCAAATTAAAGCATAAAATTTTGCAATGTTTTTATTTCCATTACATCATCTAGTTACTTTTTGTACTTGTTCGCTTTCACCAGCATCATCATAATATGATACAAAAGATCCGTCGCTTTTTTTACTTGTTACATTTCATTTAAATACATTATCATAAATTATTTCAAACGCAGGTTCGTATTTTTGTCATAAATCCGCTTCAAAATATATATCTCTCGAAGAGAACAAGTCTTTTGTTCTAATAAAAGCTATAGGTATTTTTCTTCCATATGTTCCAGCAAGACTTGCCTCTTTAGATGACCTGACACCAGTAATTATGTAATTTGTTGGTACAAATAGAATTGGTACACCTTCAATTGCTTTTTGTCCTACACCATAATAAAGCATAGGTATTGTGTGTCTTTTGCTAGGGACAACCGTACGATATTCTCCTGGATCTATTATTTCTGGAGATGTTGGAGAAGTTAATTTATAATCTCAGAATCTTGAGAATGCAAACATTCTATATGCTTCTCTTTCTGAATATTTATCTACACCAGTAGATAGGTAAGTCAAGGCTATTTGCCCAGCTAAATCTGTGATATTTAAAATTTTTGATGGATCTTTTGCTTTAACATCGTCTTCTCAGTAGTCTACCATGTCTTTTCAAGTAAATGGCATTCCTTCATCTGGTTTTGGAACCATTTCACCTTTATCATTTACACCAACATCAAGATAAACAAAGTTTCTTTCCTGGTATGTTCCGTAGTCTGGAGAATTGTGGTCTAAATTCCTATCTGCATAAACATATGTAATAGGAACAACTCCATCGCTCGTAACTTTTTTAAGTGGTGTAGAGAAAACAAAAAGTGTTAAAGATTGATAAATTAAGAAAATTAAAGACAAGATTATGTTTGTAATAATAATCCCAACCTTAGCAAATTTTACTGATAATAAAATGGCAATAGAGCCAAATACACCAAACGATACAAAGTTGCCTATTAGCATACTTACCACTAAACCCCAATAGAATTCCTTTTCAGTTCCAGGAATAAAAATGGTAAACATTGAAACAATTACTGCAGTTAAATTAACCATTATGCAGAAAAGACCAAAAAGTAAGAACTTTGTCAAGATAATTTTTGGACGAGATATTGGTTTAGAAATAATTATTAATTCTGTTCCCTCTTCGTTGCTATCTTTAAAAACATTAATTGCAAGAACGGCCGTAAATAGTGCAATAGTCATTCCTAAGAATGATTGGCATATTGCCATAGTTGTATTTGCTCAAACATGATATGGGTTTACTCTTGCAGCAGCGGGCAAAACAATAATAAACATTGTGGCTGTGAATAAATAAAGCAATCAAGTGATCCAAACAGGTCTTTTCTTGATTGTTGTAGCAAATAAAAATTTGAAGTAAACCAAATTCATATATTTTGTTTTTATTATAAATATAATAAACAAAAAACATATAAGTTTTTTGTTTACTCTAAAATTGAATGTCTTATAACAAGTTCGTTACAACAGATTGAATATCGTCATCGTCTTCACAAGATTCGATAAACTTTTCCAATTTTGCTAATAGTTGTTCGTCCGTAATATCTTTTTTGTCTTGTGCAACTAATTTAACTTCAGCTTCGTGAATATTAAAACCATTATCAGTTAGCGCTTTTTTAGCATCATAGAATTGGTTTGGATTAACATAAACTTCAAAATTGTCTTCGTGTTCGATGATGTCTATAACCTCAAAAGCCAACAAAGCTTCTAAGATTGTGTCAGCATTTGTTTTGCTATTCTTTAAAAGAATGAATGTTCCATAATTATTGAAAAATAATTTCACACTGTTTGGTTTGGCAATAGTCCCGTGAATTTTAGATAAATATCCTCTTAAATTGCTTGCTGTTCTATTTTGATTATCAGTCAAAGCGTGAATAATAAATTGTGATCCGTTTGGTCCATAACATTCATATGTTAAAGCAACCATATTTGCTGGATCTTTGTTCGCTCCAGAAATATTTCTCTCTATTGATTCTCTTGATAAGTTATTACTTAAAGCTTTTTCAACAGCCGCTTTAAGTCTTGGGTTGGCTTCAATGTTGGGGCCGCCAACTTTTGCTGCTGCTTTAATTTCTTTAGCAAGTTTTAACCAGATTTTAGCTTGCATTTGTTGTTTCTTGTTTGTTTGCGAAGCTACTAAATGTTTACGAGGCATATTGTTTTCACCGTATATTATTAGAATTATAAAATAAAAAACTATGTCATAGACATAGTTTTAATATGGTGCTCGAGAAGGGACTTGAACCCCCAAGGTGTTGCCACCAATAGATTTTGAGTCTATCGCGTCTGCCGTTCCGCCACTCGAGCTCTTATTTTGTATGAAAATACTTAATTTATTATATAAATAAAACAATATGAACAAGATATTTTTATATGACACTCATACTCATACAAATATGGAACCAATGTTAAGCGAATTGCCTAACATTATTCAAATTTGTAAAGACAAAAATATCATTTTTAATTGTGTTGGAACTTGTTTAAAGGATTCCATCGTTGCTGTTGAACAAGCAAAAAAATATAAAGGTCAAATTTATGCAACAATTGGCATTCATCCATCTGAAATAAGAGATATTAATGACATTAAAAAATTAGAAGATCTTTATTTAAAAAACGAAGAATATATTGTTGCATGAGGAGAAATAGGTTTGGATTATAAAGAAGGTAATCCAGATAAGGAACTTCAAAAATTATTTTTCATTAAACAACTGGATGTTGTTAATAAATATAACATTCCTGTTTGCATTCATGTTAGGGATGCAGAAGAAGACATACTTGAAATTTTAAAAATGGTTAAAAACCCAAACAAAGTCTGAATACATTGCTTTGCGAAAGACAAGAACTTAGCGAAACAATATATTGATAGAGGATATATGATTTCAATACCTGGAATCATTACTTTTAAAAATGCTAAAGAGGTGAATGAGGCAATTGAAGTTATTCCAATAAATAGAATAATGCTTGAAACAGATGGTCCTTGGCTTGCGCCTGTTCCTATGAGAGGAAAAATAAATTACCCTCACTATGTAGAATTTGTGTTAAATTATTTGTCCAATAAATTACAAATAAATAAACAAGATCTGGCTACTAAAGTTGTCTCTAATTCCATCGCTTTTTTTAATCTTAAAAAATAATTTATTTTTCGCTTTTAACTCTTTTTTTAGAATCAATAAATTCATCTTTTGAATATATTTTTTCGTGACTCCAATTTAGCTTTTTAATAATCAAAAAATTAGGACATTTTCTTAATATAGCAGCCCCAGGATTAAAAGATTTAACAGTAAAGAAAACAATAAGTGTAATAATTACTGCAAGGAATATATCAACTATATAATGTTGTTTGCAAAATACGGTTGATGCACAAGTCACTAACGCTATGAATAATCATACTAACCTATAAACCAAGTGTTTGTCTTTTTTTCTCATGACTGCCAAATAGCAAAAAATTATATTTAAACAATGAAATGAGGGCATACCGCCATACAATTTATCGTCACCTTCATGAACCATTGTTTTTAATAGCCGTCATGATCAAGAAAATTTGTCTTTACAATATTCATATATGTCTCCACCAGGAACTCCTGCAACATTATGTCTATCTATATATGTCTGACAAAAAATAAGAATCATACCACCAATAAATATTGCACATGTCCAAGCAATCATTAAATTTATTCAATCTTCTTTGTTTTTGCCTTGTGTTATTCTTTCTGATGAAAGAATAGCTCCTAAGGGAAAAATAATTTTCCAAGCTAGGTAAAATTGAACAAAAACAACCGGAACTAATGGAATGCGCCCATCAATTGCTGGTATTTGTACGTCGAACCCATAAAAGATTCCTGTGTGCTTAATCCATGGGTCTGCAATACAATACATTAACGTCTGAAACCCTAATGTTAAAGTTAGTCCAATGAAGATTCCATACCACGGTATTGATTTAAATCAATTTCCACATTTTTTAAGCGCTTTATTCATATTTTTATTATATGAATTTTTTTATCTCTCTTATAGAATCTCTTCTTTTCTTTGTCTCACGCTTGTCGTGTTCCTTTTTTCTTTTGGCAATAGCAATAGTTAGCTTAATCTTTCCATGCTCTAAATGTATATTTAATGGAATAACAGTTGCTTTATTTTTTTTCACATAATTTTGGATTTTTAAAATTTCATTTTTATGTAATAAAAGCTTTCTGGTTCTAGTTACATCATCACCTTTTAAATTTGATTGTCTTCAAGGAGTAACATGCATGTTGATAATAAATGCTTCATTATTACTAAAAGTAATAAATGCTTCGTCCAGATTTGCTTGTGCATTAATAATAGATTTAACTTCAGCACCTAATAAAGAAATACCACATTCATATTTATCTTCTGTGGTGTAGTTGAATAAAGCTTTCTTATTATTAACTAATATCTTCATGATTACAATCTTCTAACGAGTTCGAAATCTATTGCTCTTTCTGCCATATTTGCACCAATACATTTAACTCTTACTCTAGTTCCTAGAGTAAAGATTTTGTTAGTTTGTTTGCCTATAAGCTGAAAATTCTTTTCATCATACGAATAGAAATCATCTTTAAGGTTTGCTAACCTAATCATACCTTCTATTGTATTAGGTAATTCTATAAATACACCAAATTTAGTAACTCCAGAAACTTTACCGTCAAATTCCTCCCCAACATGATCTTTCATGTATTGAGCAAACTTTAATGAATTTACCGCTCGCTCTGTGTCAACTGCTCTTAATTCACCTTCATTTGACTGTTTGCAATAATCTTTTAACAATTCAACCACTTGTGCTCTTTGAGCATCTGTATATGATGCTTTGTCAAACAATCACATTCAATATATCCTATGAATTAATAAATCTGGATATCTTCTAATAGGACTTGTAAAGTGAGTATAGTTTTTTGATGCTAACCCAAAGTGACCTATATTTTCAGTAGTATACTTTGCCTTAGCCATGGTTCTTAGCATTAAAATGCTAATCAAGTCCATGTTTGGATTATCTTTGTTATTATCCATCCATCTAGAAAATTCTTTTGGTGTTAATTCTAATTCTCCACTAGGCAATTTGAAATTTAACTTTTTAGCTTCAACCTTAAACGTTTCTATTCTTTGGACTTTTGGTTTATCGTGAGTACGATAAACAAATGGTCATTCATGCTTTTCGGCATAAATGGTTACAGCTTCATTGGCTGCTACCATAAAGTCTTCAATCATTCTTTGAGCTTCGCCTGATTCTCTTAGCTTAATCTCAATTGGTTCACATTTTTCATTAACAATAATTTTTGGTTCAGGTACATCTAAGTCAATGTAGCCTCTTTGGTGTTTCATTTTTGTTAATATTTGATGTAGCTCAAACGAATCCTTAAGCATTTGCTTAATACTATCTGTGTCTTTTTCTAATTTACTCTTACCTGAAAAGAATTCGTTTACTTCATCATAACTAAATCTACGATGACTTTTCATAATTGAAGGATATACTTTTATATCTTTGAAATCACCTTTATCATTAATAATCATTTCACAAGTTAATGATAGTCTCTCAAGATTTGGATTTAGTGAACAAATATCATCTGATAAAATATGAGGTAACATTGGAATAACTCTATCTACAAGATAGATAGAACATCCTCTTTTTAAAGCTTCTTTATCTAATGCTGTATCTTTAACAACATAATGACTAACGTCAGCTATGCAGACATAAAGTCTATATTCATGATTGTTTAGTTTTTGTGTGTAAATTGCATCGTCAAAATCTTTTGATTCTTTCGGGTCTATAGTAACAATATCTAACTTTGTTAGATCTTTTCTAAGTCTCTTTTGTTTTTCATCAATCTTAACTGATAGACTATTTGCATAATCTAATACTTCTTGTGGAAATTCTGGTTCTGAACCAAAATCATAAACAATAGATAGAATATCTGTGCCTACATCAGATATATGCCCGATAATTTTAGCTACTGAACATAGTGCTTCCTTTTCGGTAAATTGATTAACCTTAAATAAGAATTTTGTTCCATTAGTTAATCCTGTTGTGTCATCAAGTTTAACAGGAAGATACATCTTCTTGTTATCTGTTTGAACTTGATATCCAAATCCATCAGATTTAAATAATCCAACATAATAACCTTTTTTGTGTTCGATAACTTTTAAAACTTTTGCGTCTTTTAAAGTTTTGGATGGATCTTCAGGCATTTTTAGCAACGCAAATTCAACTACATCACCATCTAGTGCTCCACCTAAATTTGTTTTATGCACAAAAAATTTGCTTTCTTCTTCACCTTCCAATGTGATAAAACCAGCAAAAGTAGAATTGATGGCAATGCTACCTTTGTAGATATTAGTCATATCTACTTCGGCTTTAGGATAACCTAACACTAATTTCCCGTTTCTTAAAACTTTTACTTGACAAGTGTTTTTCAAAAGTTGAATATTATTAAAGAAAACATTTCTATTAACATGTTCTATCTTTTTAGATAGTTTTCTTAAAATAATACCAACAGGAATTGGTCTTTTATTTTCTTTAGCAATAATCTCTAGGATTTGTTTACAATAGTCTATTTTTCTGGTTTGCATAATTACTTAGGAATGCATAACAATGCAATACCGCAAGCAATTAATATAAGCATAAGAATAAACATAACAATTTGTAAAATCTTTACAAATCCTCTGTCTTTTGTTTTCTTGAATAGTTCTAGGTCTTGGCCTGCTTGAGCATTTAAACCAGCTCCAGTACCACTACCAGATAATAATAGCCCCACTATTAAAGCTATTCCACCAAACACAAACATTACAATTGCGATAGGAGTCATTATTATACCTTAAATGTATAATATATTATATATATGAAAAGAATATTTGACAATATATTTTTCACTAGTTTTGACCTTAAATTTATTAGGAAAAAATCATATATGGATTATGTTAATAATCCTAAATATCAGTTGGTACAAATTAAGAGTTTAGAAAACTGAAAAAAATACGGTGTCAAAGAAGCTACGTTGATTTTAGATGATGATTTTGAAGCAAAATATTCATCGGTCTTAGATAAATCTAAAAAAATAATTTTGGTAGGTAATTGAAGGAGAAACACTGCCTACTTTAGATTCCTAAAATCAAGAAACTATAAAGTTTATTTAGTTCCGCCAAGAAAAAAGAGAGTTAAATAACCCTCTTTTTCTTTTTACTTTTAGCAAAATATGTTCCGTTATTTTCAGTTATATATTGTTTTAACTTTGCAATAAGATTAAATCATTGATTAGTATATTGATCCATCTTATCATATTCACCTTTAAAAAGGTGATAAACTAATTTTGAAAATTCAAGAGGATAAGTTTCTTTTTCGTTTTGAGCACATTGTCCACAAACTAATCCGTGCTTTGCAAAACTTATAGTTTTAATGTGGTGTTTATGACACACAACACAATCCTTAACATGTATGTTAATTCCTGTGAGTTTACAATATTTTGCCAAAATAATTAATTCAACTTTTGCATCTGGTTCATGTTTGGATGATGCCATATCAACTAAGGAATCATAGAATTTAAAGTTCTTAATATCAGGATAAACTAATTGATTTGCAAGAGAGTTTAGTGTAACCAAACTTTGTCTATAATTTGGTCATTCAATAGATTTGATAACATGCGCCTTCATTAATCTACTAACTTTGTTAATATCTCTAGCTAGGAAAAATTGGAACTCGCAAAAGTTACCTAATTGTAGATTCCTACCATTCTTGCTTTCTATCTTTTTCGTTCCTTTTGCTAGTGCAACAAACTTATTACCATGTTCATTTATAAAAGTAATGATTTCATCAAAAGTTTCAAAATCGTTTTTTGCAATTAAATATCCTTTAGTAATAATTTCTGACATATTATCTCTTGAAGTAGCCTAAAGATTCAAGCATGTTTTCATCATTTCTTCAATCTTCTTTAACTTTGACAAATAGTTTCAAAACTATTTTACTATCAAAAATCTTTAATAGTTCTTGTCTTGCTTTAGTACCAATGAGTTTTATCATTTTACCACCAGAACCAATAACGATTGGTTTTTGACTATCTTTTTCAACTATTAAAGAAGCGTCAATAAAGAAAACGTTTTTGTCAGCATCTCATTTTTTACCATCTATAGTAACAGCTAAACAATGAGGAACTTCTTGTTTTAATAAATGTAGTGCTTGCTCTCTGATTATTTCCTTAATAAGGAAATCATCATTTTGTTCTTGTGGTTGAGTAATTGTTCCACCATCAGGCACTATATCATAGATATATGAGATAACATTATGAATGTCTTGTAGATTAAAATTATCTACAAATATATATTTAGAACCTTCCAACCCATATTGCTTTAACTTGTTCTCCAAATTAGCTTTTGGCTCTAAATCTTTTTTAGTAAATACTACTAAGAGGTTTTGAACGTTATATGATTTGATTACATCAACCAGAATCTTATTTTCTTCTATCCTTTCTTGATTAGAATCTATTAATAGCAAAACAAGGTCAGATTGTTTAAATGTTTGTTTAACTTGAGAATTTAAGAAACTATCCAACTTATTTTTTGGTTGATGAAATCCAGGAGTATCACAAAACAAAATTGATATCCTTTTATCTTGATAAAAAACTTGGATTTGGTTTCTTGTTGTTTGAGGTTTGTAGCTAGTAATGGCTACTTTGTGTCCCATAACACTATTTAAAAAAGTTGATTTTCCCGCATTAGGTAGTCCAACAATACTAATTGTGCATTGTTTCATACTACACTTTTCCTAACACTATTAATAGTGCTTTAATTAAAATCATAAGACTAATAATGGCTGCCATGATACTAAATACTAATGTTGCGCCGGCGGCTATATCTTTAATCTTTTTAGCATTATAGCTAAACTTGAAGGAAACCATGTCCACGAGGTTTTCAATTGAAGTATTTAAAAGTTCCATTCCAATCAAAAGAAGCATAGCCATAACTAAGATGATTCAGTCATAGTATTCCATGCCTTTGTGAAGAATTCCAGCAATAATAAAAACAACGGCAGTACATATAAAATGTACAACTAACGACAATTCTTCTCTCAAAGCTGAACCAATACCTTTAAAGGCATAGGCAAACTTTCTAAAGAATGCTCCTTTTTGTTTTCTTTTTCTTATTGTTGGTGTTGCCATACTATTTAATTATATATTTCCGATTAATGTGCGCTTTGTTAATTATCTTATTTGTAAGCGCACTCATTTGTTCTTCTTGCTTTTTGGTTTTATGGTCAAAACCTAATAAATGTAACAGCCCGTGTGTAAATAAAAATATTAATTCACGTTGTATGCTATGTTTATAATTTTTCGCTTGTTGCTTTGCAACATCATAACACAAGAATATTTCACCTATCAACGGAACATAAATGTCTTTGCTATCTCTATTAGCAAAGCTAATAACATCTGTGAATCTATCTATCTTTCTATATTTTTTATTAATAGATTTAATCATCTTTTTGTTCACGATATTCACATCAAATTCTAGCTCTTCACATAGTTTTAAACAATTAAAAGTTGAGACACAGATAGCATCAAACGCCTTTTTTATTCCATTTACAGGTAAAGAACCGTACAATCTATATCTTATCATTACTTCACCCTCTTTGACTCAACCACAGCGTTATAAATTAGTGATGATTGAACACCATATTTTGCAGCTACTTGTTTAGATGCTTTTTTTAAACTTAAACCATCCTTAACTAATAAGTTAGCTTCCTTACATGCTTTCTTCAAATCATAATGAATTGGTTTGTTTTGTTGTTTATTAACAACAATAACGAATTCTCCTCTTTCATCTATCTCATTTATGATTTCATCATATTTACCACGATAGATGGTTTCGTTTAACTTAGTAAGTTCACGACAAACAACTATATAAGGGTCGTTAAAGATATCTTTGATATCTTTTAGAGATTCTTTGATTCTATAAACAGATTCAAAGAAAACAATTGGAACCTTTATTTCAATAAGCTCTTTAAGTCTTTCTTTTCTTTGGCTACCACTATGTGGTAAAAAGCCATGAAAATAAAAGTTGTTAAGATTTAAACCTGAAGCAACAATCGAATGGATGATAGAGCTAGGTCCATTTAAAACTTCAATTGCTATACCTTCTTCATAACACTTGTTTACAAGTGCATAACCAGGGTCAGATATACAAGGATAACCAGCATCTGAAACCAAGATGGTCTTTTTACTTTTGATTTTTCTAATAGCTAAAGCTACTTTTTCATTTTCATTAAACTTTTGATAACTAATAAGTTCCTTATTCGCTATTTTCAAACCGCGGAGTAACTTACTAGTTACTCTTGTATCTTCACAAAGTATACATTCACAATTCTTTAAGGCCTCTAAGGCTCTAAAGGTAATTTCATGCAAATTTCCGATTGGAGTTGCAAGAATTTGAAGTTTGATTTTAGCTTGTGCTACTTTAACTATCATAATAGTATTAATATTTTATAATATAAAAATATAAATTAATAAATATTGAGGTTATTTTATGAATTTACAGGCTATAGCAGCACAAGCGCAAAAGATGCAAAAGGAACTTCAAAAGAAGCAAGAAGAGTTCTACAAGAAAGAATTTGAGGTAGATTATAAAAATGGTTCTGTAATAGTAACTATCATGGGTGATAGTACTATTAAATCTATGAAAATTAATCCAACCTTAATTGATCCAGAAGATCCTATCATGCTTGAAGAAATGATAACTGAGGCTGTTAATAATGCTTGTTCTTTAGTAAAAGAACAATTAGATGAAATAACTAATTCAATAATGCCTGCTGGTGCGGGTGGTTTAGGTGGTTTATTTTAATATGAAACCTAAAGAGTTTGATTATTTAGTTGATGCAATAAAATCTTTGCCTGGAATTGGTGCGAAAGCCGCTGAAAGAATTGCTTACTTCTTGATACATCAAGATGACCAATATGTGAAGACTTTTTGTGATAGAATCACAAACGCCAAAGCAAAGATAAAATATTGCAAACAATGTGGTAACTTCGCAATTGACGATCTTTGCCCTATCTGTGCTAATAATGATAGAGACAATACAAAGCTTTGTATTGTTAACAGCATTGATGAACTTAATAAAATTGAATCTACTGGTTGTTTTGATGGTATTTACTTCGTTTTGAATGATGAAATTAATGTTAAAACAAAAACTAACCTAGATTCAGAAATTATCAAGAAGTTGCTTGCTTATTGCACAAACAAACAGTTCAAAGAAATCATAATCGCTACTAACTTTACAGTTAATGGCGAAGCAACTAATATATATTTAAATAAACTAATAAAACAAATTTTGCCTACGTGCACAACATATAAACTTGCAATAGGTTTACCTGTGAACTCTGCACTTGATTATGCAGATGAGTACACGCTTAAGTATGCATTAAAAAATAAAACCAAGATTTAACTTGGTTTTTTAATTAAAAAAGCACCACACACATACTTTAACTTAGTGCTGCTCTATTTCTAGCCTGACACAGTTCGTACCGCATGTTGTGATGCTTAAGTATTATATATTATTTAGAAAACCTATGTGCCTTAGATTTAGCAAAGAGTCTTATTTCTTTTCTAATTTGTTCTAATGCCAATTCAATCCTATCTTTTTCTTCATTAGACAATTTTGGATTATCAAGTTGCTTCAGCAATTTATTCTTTTCTATAACATTACAATAATAATCAATGTGTTGAACTTGAATCTTGACGCTTGATTTGCTTACCTTCAAAGGTAAATTACTTTCCAATCTAACTTTTTGATCGTCAACTAATTTAAGCAAAGCTTGTGTACCTTTTTCAGAAAGTTTTTTCATATCATATAGTTGCTTTATACTCTTTTCAACAACATCAAGATGTTGTGCTTCATTAAAACTTTCCAAAGATAAAGTCTTAATTAAATATAAGTAATCTTTAATAATTGGATGATTTGTTTCTTTGTGAGATAGTTCTTTATAAACTAATTCGGCCAAACTTGGTTGATACACAACTGCTTTCATCAACATATTAAAGGCATCAACTAGATTTTTATAAATAGGATCTCAACTTTCTTTTTTAGTTTGAGGTTTTTTATTTCATTCATATTCTTTATTCGCAAGAAATCTATTTGAACTAATTTTTCTATAAGCTGCAGTAATATCTTCTACTGCTAAATTAGTTAATTTAGAAATTAACGATGCATAATGACTTCATTGTAATGAATTACCGAATTTGTTAATTAGAGCTAAAACTTCTTCAACTAATCCATTGATGTTTGTTGTGTTCAAATTAACCAATCTCTTAGTTATGTAATAACTAATGAAATCTTGCTTGTGAGGATCTAGTAATAAATCTAAAACTTTTTGTTTTGATTCTTTAGTCATGATTTCATTTACATCTTTATATTTAGTTGTATTGTTCACAACAACTACATTTAGCCCAGATCTTAAGAATTGTAGACCATTTGTTATTGTACTTTGTTGACCTGCCTCATCATTGTCAAATCATAGAACTATATTCTTAATAAATCCAGTCTTGGAAATCATTTGAACGTGGTTTCTTGTTAATGCCGTGCCCATTAAGGCAACAGCGCAATGTGTTGTTTCATTCATTCCAGATTCATACAATGAAATCAAATCAATGTTTCCTTCCAAAATAACTAATGTTTCTGGTTTCTCCAAAAACATTTTGTCCATATTGTATATGATGTTAGATTTACTAAATAAAGTTGTTTCTCTAGAAGTTAAGTATTTTAATTCTGAATCTAAAGTAATATCTCTTGCAATAAATCCAACTATATAACCGTTGTTGTCTTTGATAGGAAAGGTTATACGGTTATAAAAATAGTCAGATATCTCAAAAGTTTTTTCGTTGATATTAATTAAAGATGTTTTTAATAAATCGTCTTCATTCCATTTGGCTTGTGGATTGACACTCTTATTTGCTAACAAATCATAACAGATTTGTTTCTCATTTTTCTTTCCACAAAAACCTATTTCAAATTTCTTAATTATGTTTAGAGACAATTTTCTGTCTAAAAGATATTGCAAATACTTTTTGTTATCTTCATCAAATAACAATTGTTTGAATAGATCGTTAGCATCAGAGTTAACAGAAAATAATTTTCAATTAGCTTGCGAATATCTTTTGTCTTGCTTATTAAAATATTCTTCTATTGCAGATTGACTAAAACCAGCAAGCTTTGCTGTTTCTCTAATAGCTTCTCCATATGATATCTTTTTAAACTTTTGAATAAAAGTAATAACATTTCCGCTTGCACCACAAGAAAAGCATTTAAAGATTTTCTTTTTGGGAGAAACAGACATTGATGGATTCGAATCAGGGTGAAATGGGCATAAACCAAAATAGTTGGCCCCCGCTTTGTGTAAGGACACAAATTTGCCAATGATATCTACGATATCAGCTCTATTTATAATTTCATCAACTAAGTTCATTGCCATAATTATTTATTCAAATATTCTACAACTTTAGAAATAGCGATTCTTTCTTGCTTCATTGTGTCTCTATTTCTGATTGTTACACACCCATCTTTTAAACTGTCAAAATCAAAAGTAATGCAATAATATGTTCCAATTGCATCTTGTCTTCTATATCTTTTGCCTATAGATCCTGTTATGTCATAAACTGCTGGAATATGTTTTGATATTAACATATCAAATACTTTTTTAGCACCTTCATTTAACTTGGGGCTCAATGGCAATACAGCAACTTTATATGGACAAAGATTGTAATCGAGAGCTAACACTTCTCTCGTTTCGCCGTTTTCTAATTTTTCAATCTTATAGTTATCACAGATTATTGCATAAAACAATCTTTCAACACCTACTGATGGTTCAATAACATAAGGAATAAACCTTTTGTTTGTATCAGGATCAAGGTACCCTAACGTAGAACCAGAATTCTTTTCGTGGTTCTTCAAATCAAAATCAGTTCTATTAGCTAAACCTCATAATTCAGCTCAGCCGTGTGGAAAATTATATTGAAAGTCAATTGTTCTAGCTGAATAATGACTTAATTCTTCTTTGCTGTGCTCTCTTAATTTGATATTGTCTTTTTCTATTTTTAAAACATTGACTAAAAAATTCTCAATAGACTTTAGATATTCTTCAAATTTACTTGGGGCTTTGTCTGGATAGACAAAGTGTTCAATTTCCATTTGTTCAAATTCTCTTGTCCTAAATATAAAGTTTCCTGGTGTAATTTCGTTTCTAAAAGCTTTACCAATTTGTCCAACACCAAAAGGAACTTTTAATCTTAGGGCTCTTTGTATGTTGGCAAAGTTAACAAATATACCTTGAGCTGTTTCGGGTCTTAAATAAAGTTCATTTGCTTTATCTTCAATAACTGATTGAGATGTTTTGAACATCAAATTAAAACTTCTAATGTCAGTTCAATTTGATTTGCCACAATTAGGACATACTATCTTTTTGTCCTTAATTATTTTCATTAATTCATCTTTAGATGTGTTTTCAGATATCTTAATATCTGGATATTTTTCTTCAATTAATTTATCAGCTCTAAATCTTTGTTTGCAATTCTTACAATCAATAAGCGGGTCGGCAAAATTGGTAAGATGTCCTGAAGCCTTTCAAATAGAAGGGTTTAAAATGATTGATGAATCTAAACCAACCATATTTGGTTGAGAAGTAATGAAATAATTTCATCATAAAGACTTGATGTTGTTTTTTAAAGCAACACCAAGCGGACCATAATCTCATGCATTTGCTAATCCACCATAAATTTCTGAACTAGCAAAAACAAAACCATAGTTTTTAAGATAATTTACAATTGTAATTTGATCAAATTTTTGACTCATACTATTTTAATTATAAAAAAGATAATAATTATTATACACATATAAATAAAAAAGAGACTTTAGTCTCTTTAATTATTCCATATTTACGTGCGTAATTGGTTCAATAGCCTTTTCTTTAGAAGTTTCTATTGGTTTTGTTTCTACCGCTTTAACTTCTTGCTCAGTCGGTTTTTCTATTTCTTTCTTAGGTTCTTTCTTTGGTTCTTCAACCTTAGTGTTTTCAATTGGTTTAGATTCAACAACTTTGGCTTTTTCATGTACTATGTAAGGCTCAAGTAAAATCACTGCTGCAAACAATAATATAGCAGTGTAAACTACTGTTTCGGCGATTGCCCCTACTCAAGGAAGCTGCTCATAAAAACATGTTAATATTCAACATACAACATGAACACCAGTTAAAACAAGATAACCAATTGCATAGTTTCTTTTCTTTTTATCTGGATGAATAATACCAATTATTCCTCAAGCAAGAGTTACGCAAGTAGTAAATGCTGCAAAAGTCATTCCTACTTCTCATTTTTTAGTGCTATTGCTTACCCATATCATTGCAATAGATAAACCAGAAATAATTAAGATTACGATATGTAATCAAAAATAAACTTTGTCTGGTAATTTATAAAATTTTTTAGGTTCTATGTTTTCCATGTCGCAAACCTCTTAATAGATTATAGCAAAAAAAATAAAGAGACATTTGTCCCCTTATTTCTTCTTTTTTTCAGCATCTAAAGCTTTTTTCTTTTCAATTGCTTCGGGTGGTAATTCTAATTTTTTGTGAATGAAATCAATTTGTTCCTTAACAATTGTTTCAAGAATTAATAGTGTTTCAACTATTAAGTTAAGCTCTTTGCTGTTCTTCTTGATAATTTCTTTTGCGTTCTTATACTCAGATTGAATAATTTCTTCAATTTCCTTGTCAATCTTTTGGTTTGTCATTTCACTAAATGACTTTTGAGCATAAGCTGGAACAGCACCTTCTGTAGGAATGAATTGTGTCATACCAACATCAGACATACCAAGTTGAGCAACCATTGATCTAACAATGTTAGTTACTTTGTAAAGGTCGTTGCTTGCTCCTGTAGAGATAGCATCCTTGCCATAAATAACTTCTTCAGCAGCTCTACCACCAAGAGTAGTTCTGATGATCGCAAGTAAATCAGATTTCTTTTGAATTGCTAGCTCTTGTTTTTCAGGCGTAGCAAGTGTATAGCCCGCAGCGTTTCCACGAGGAATAATTGTAATCTTTTCAACAACATCGCCACCTTTAGTGTGTAAACCTACTAAAGCATGTCCTGCTTCGTGGTAAGCAATTTGTTTCTTTTCTTCTTCAGTAATAACTCTTGTGTGTTTTGCTGGACCAGCAATTACACGGTCAATTGCTTCATCTATTTCAGACATACCAATTGCTGTCTTGCCAAGTCTTACTGCAAGTAATGTTGCTTCATTTAAAACGTTTTCAAGTTGAGCACCACTAAATCCTGGAGTTCTTCTTGCAATATCGCCTAAATTAACTTTAGATGACAAGTTTTTGTTTCTTGCGTGAATCTTTAAAATGGCTTCACGTTCCTTAATGTCAGGAAGGTTAACTTGAATGTGTCTATCAAATCTTCCCGGTCTTAAAATGGCTTCGTCAAGGAAATCAAGACGGTTTGTTGCAGCCATAATAACTACACCAGTACGAGTATTGAAACCATCCATTTCGGCTAACAATTGATTAATTGTTTGGTCGGCAATTCCACCACCGCCAGCAATATCATTTCTTCCTCTTTTGCCAGCAACTGAATCGATTTCATCAATGAAGATAATAGATGGAGCTGCTTTCTTAGCTCTTGTAAATAGGTCTCTAACTCTCTTAGCACCAACACCTACAAGCATATCATCAAAGCTAGATCCACTAGCTTGGAAGAATGGAACTGATGCTTCACCAGCAACAGCTTTTGCAAGCAATGTCTTACCAGTACCTGGGGGACCATATAGAATAACACCCCTAGGCGTTCTTGCGCCCATAGCTGCATATTTTTCTGGATTCTTTAAGTAGTCAACGATTTCGATAAGTTCGTTCTTTTCTTCTTCAATACCAGCAACATCACTAAATCTGACATTAGATTTTGCAATTCTTGCTTGAGATTTTCCCATTCCGAAGATAGAATCTTCACCTTGACCCATAGCACCCATTTTTGTAAGCTTACTAAAGTATCATACTAAAATTGCGATGAATACGATTGAAGGTAAAAGTTGTAATAGAATGTATCCTATAGAATTGTTTGTAGTAGGAACAGTTGCGTTGTTTAAAATAGGAGTAATTCATTCAAAGAATGCTGCTTGTGATGCTTCTGTAAATGGTGTTGCACCAATATAAATAGTGTAATCTGTGCCTTCTTTAACAAGAGTTAATTGAAAATCAATTACACCATGATTAGAATCTGCTCTCATTTCAAAGATTTCAGATTCAGGACCTGTGTGATAGTAGTATGCTTCAATATCATTTTTGAAATCTACTTTGTAGATTCATTCACCCTTGCTGTCTTTGTTGATAACTAAAGATGTTTGATCACCAGTTGTTTGTACTTCTGCTTCCTTAGCCTTAATAACTTTGTATTTTGGAATACAACTTCAAAGGATTAGACCTAAGAATAAACCAATAACTAAGATAGCAATTATTCATCTAATTGCTAAACTTTTTCTTCTTGCTTTAGTCTCAGGATCAGCACCTTGTTTTTTGTAAACAACTTTGTCATCAGGAGACATTTTTGATTCGTTTCCTGACTCGGCCGAAGCTAGATTTACGTGTAATTTTTCTTTTTCCATAAGAGCACACTCCTATTTATTTTATATATTATTATACTTTGTTGATATACCTTTTATTAAACTCGGCTATGTAAGGCAAGTTCCTTGCCTTTTCTTTTACATCCAAGCCCCATCCAACAAGATAAGGGTCTCCTAAAAGCGTGTTGCATGAGTAGTTAACTTTAAACTTAACTTGTCTTGCTTCAGGCTTATCAATGAGACAAACGGTGGTAACTGATTTTGGTTTACATTTCTTTAAATCTTTTACCAGAGCTGACATAGTTTTTGCTGAATCAATGATGTCTTCAACAATAACGACATGTCTGCCTTTAACTGGTGTGTCTAGTCATGAGCATACCTTAGGGTCTTGCACTCTTTTCATTCCTCTAAAACTAGATATTCTTAGAAAGTCAGTAGTAATATCAAAATTTAATTGCATTATTAAATGTCCGAAGAAAGGCATTGCACCTCTTAAAACACCAACCACAAGTGGTGTTTCTTTTTTATTCTCAAACTTTTTGTTTAGCCATTTCGCTGCATTAGCAATTGACTTTTTTACTTGAGTTTGAGATATAAGAATCTTCTGAACATATTTTGGTTTAAATTGCTTTGACATCTTATTTTCCCTTTCTAAGCATCACAGATGCTTCACATCCAATTAACATCTTGTTTTCTTCAAATCTTGTTGCCTTGACATTAACTAGTTTAGTTTTTAATAATTTTTTTAAATTTTCATTTATATGTTTGCGAATAGGACTAATCATAATCTTGTCGCAAATAATTGTTAAATCCACATTAACTAATTTGTATCCTTTTTTCTTTGCTAAAGCTAAAGCTTTAGTTAGAATTTTTTTAGAGTCAAGTCCCTTATTTCTAACACATGTGTCACTAAAGTACATGCCTATGTCTCCGCTTTGGCTCGCACCTAAGATAGCATTAGCCAATGCATGAAGCACTATATCACCATCACTAACAGCAACTACTTTGTAGCTACTAGAAAATTTATAACCGCCTAATACCATAAAAGTATTAGAACGTTTAATTTTGTGAATATCTTTTGCTGTCCCTATTAAATACATAATAGACAATAATTATAAGAATAATTATTTAAGATATAAAAAATATAAATATTAAAAAAGAGAGCTTATGCTCCCTTTTTTAAAATTCAATTAAAGAATGGACTTTTATGCCTTTTTCGTTGATTTTGTCAAGTGCACCTTTTAATTCACCTAAGTGACCAAGCACAACCGCATGTTCACACTTAGCATTAAGCTTCTTCATCATTTCTTTAACTGCAATAAGTGTTCCACCTGTTGCAACAATATCATCCACAACCAATATATTCGATCCTGCATGAATATCATCTTTATGCACTTGCAAAACATCGGTTCCATACTCTAATGAGTATTCGGCCTCAACAGTTGCACGAGGAAGTTTACCTTTTTTTCTAATAGGAACAAAAGGTAAATTTAATGCTTGAGCCATAGGCAGTGCGAACCAAAAGCCTCTTGATTCAATACCAGCGATACAATCAAATTTTTGATCTTTTACCGTGTTGCACAATTCTTTAATTGTGAGTTCAAAAATCTTTGGATCAGCAAATAAAGGTGTTATATCCTTAAAACTAATTCCTTTCTTTGGAAAGTCTGGTACAACAGCTATGTGGTCTTTGATAATTTGTTTATTTCTATCCATACTAATTCTCCTTTTCAATGATTGGAATTTCTTTTTGTCTTGTGAATTTATTAATACCTTCTATTGATTGTTCATCAATTTCATCTAAATTGATGATAACCTTGTCTTTTGCCTTTTCGGCTCTGTGACCAAGTGCATTGTTTCTAATGCATAAGAAATAATATTCAAGGTAAGCAACACTAAATGGTGTAACAACTAATGTTACTAATGCACCAAAGAAGATTAGTAAGGTTAAGAAACCACATCCAAATGGTGCAGTAATTGCAAAGCAAACTATGAAAGCACCATACCCAATCGCAAACGCTCATAAATATTGTCAATTATTTTTTAGCGCAGTCACGATAATAAATCTTAATTCTTCGCGTGTAAAAGCTTCTTTCCTACTTCATGAATCTTGTATTGTAGATAAAATGTTTGCGGTCATTACGCAATTAACGATGGAGATTAGGATAAATCCTAGAACAACTATTTGATCAAATTTGACTTGACAGATGGTTGCTATTGATAACATCAATATTGGCATAACCATAGTTCCAAGCAGTAGTGGTACAAAGCTTGCTCAATTATATCTAATTGCACCATAAATAGATGACAGTGCAGATCCAACAACGATTGAAACCAATGCCAACATTAAGGCGTCTTGGTTCGTAGAACCAACAATTGTTTGAGCTAATACATTCCCTTGACCTAAATGGTCTACGAGCGCGTCAATAGCAACTTGTTGTTCGGCAATAGAGTTGATTGTAAAGTATCACCAATTTCCATCCCTTATGTATGAAGTATATTGAAGACCAGCACTAATGAACCATGGTTCATTTATCAAATCACCATCGTAGTTAATTAATACTTGCGCAGATGTACGGAATAAAGCATTTGTTGTTAAACCAAATACACTAAATAATACGACACCAACTATTAGTACTCCTACTAATACAGCAAGAGCAATAAATGTTTTCTTGTCAAATAGTTTAATGTTCTTTTTAGACATTGAACTATAGTAATCAAACTCTAGTCTTCCAGTATCTAAACTAGATGGCACAAGGTTATTACCTTGTGATAATGCTTGATTAGCTAAATTAGACCTTTTACCAAATAAATCAAACCTATTGGTTGTGATGCTATTTTTAAAGATTAAGAGATGCAATCCACCATTTAACAAATACATTATTATGAATAATGCAAATCCACCAATAATCAAAATCAAACCTAAAATGTTTAAACTTGCTGGCGCAATATATGTAAAACATATACCAAACAATAATGTGATTACACTAAAGTCAACCATTGGTAAAAGACTTTTTCTAAATGTCTTTTTAATCATTACATTGGTTTCTTCATTAGAATTTAATCTGCGTTTCATTCTTTCACAAATTCCAAGCGCGGTCATAAACCCTATCAATGATAAAGTAAATAAACCAAACAAGAATGACATTGATATTACAAATGTTGAAAGACTAGCAATAAGCTGCGTCATTGATAACATGAACATTAAGCATATTCAACTAATTACTCCAGTCATTCTATATAATGCAGCTAGAATAGCTGCAAGGGCAACTAAATAAATTAAAAATCCTAATGTTAACCAACCAACTAAAGCATCACCACCAAATATAGAATCAATAAATTGAGGTTGAACTTCAATTGACTTGAAGCCTTGTTTAAAGGTTTCAAATTTATTTCTTTGTTCAACTTTGCCAACATCAATGCTGATTGGTCTTACTGGTAGTTGATATTTAATTATTCTATTTAAATATTTCTTAGCAGCTAAGTTATCAGAGAATGAATGTCAAAAGAATTGAAGATCAGTAGTTTCGCCATCGGCGAATGTTGCAGCAACCTCTTGTTTATATGTGTCAGTTAATTTTGCTGGGAAATAATCTTTTCATTCCTCGTTATTGACTGTGATTATGTCTTCGACGTATTTATTAAAAATAGTAAATTTAGTTGTTCCAGGAGTGAAATCAATTCATCTTAAAAGGTTAAGACTTGGGTAATTTTCATCTTCTTCCACAACTTCAGGTTCAATCTTTGAGCCTTGAATAGACTTTATTAAATGTCCATTCAACATCGTCCAAGTATTGTATCTTTCAGTTTCTTGTCCTTTTATGCCTTGATCGTCATCACCAGTGGTGTAATCATTTACAAATTGATATTGTATTGTATCAGCATAAATTCTTTGATAATCTATTCATCCCTTTTCTTTGTGAGTTCGATAATTTAAAAGATGATAGTTTGCTTCGTTGAACATTTGTTCAAGGTTGTTGACAACATATAGTCTTGGAAGTTGCCAGTCTGCAGGCTTTTCATCATCATTTTCAGGATCTGGTTTATCTTGAGTATCTTCATATGCATGAAGCATATCATCATAGATGGCGTTAAACATTAAATGGTTTTGTTCTCCATCTGCAATGTGATACATTATTCCCCATTTACCATCTGAATTTGCTAATATTTTAGTTTCACTATCTTCTTGATCTAAAGATTTTGGTAAGGTAAAACATTGATCGAGATCAATGATAGAGAATGCCGGCTTCTCTTCTTTATCTTGCGTATATCAACGATATACAAGACTCTTTCTATTACTATTTAATGCGTCATCTTCCAAAAAAGATAAATATGGGTCATTATCGTATTTTTTATCATCATCTTCTTCAAAAGGAAGTTTAGATTCAATTTTATCTACATTAAATTGAGCAGACAAATATCCCTTAAATCCTTCGTCTGTTTCATACAATTCGTATGAAACATCGTGCATAGGTTGACTATTATCTTTTAATCAATCTGAAAGTCTTTGCGCAGCTTCCTTCATGTTCTTTTCAGCATCTTCTTTTTGAGGTGCTTCCATGTTTGGAACAGGATCAACTTCTATTCTTCCAACAAAGGATTTAGAAAATTCTGCACTCTCTTGATAGTTTTTAGACATATATCAAATGCTAGTAGCAGTCCCTGCTAACGCTCCTGCTCCTATAATGCCTGAAAGGACTAACGGTAAAACCGATAGTCCTTTTCTTTTAAGAGATTTTGGATCTTTTCCAAAGCTTCGCATAGTTTATAAATTATATAAATAATTTAAAATTATTATACAAATCTTTATATTTTTTTAATTTATAATAATTTAACATAATTAGGTGCGAAAATGAACATAACAAAACCAAGAGGAACACAAGATTATATTTATGAATTAGAACCAGGGTTTGATATAGTTTGTCAACTTTGTGAAATGGTTGCTAAACTTAATGGTTTTTATAAAATAAAAACTCCTATGTTTGAAAACAAAGAGTTGTTTGTTAGAACTGTTGGAGATACTACTGACATAGTTAACAAAGAATTCTATGAATTCAAAGACAAATCTGATAGAGACATGGTCTTAAGACCAGAATTAACTGCTAGCGTTTGCAGAGCGGTTGTTGAAAACAAGCTGCTACACAAAATGGCTTTACCAATTAGATTTTTCTATATTGAACCAATGTTCAGATACGAAAGACCACAAAGCGGTAGATTAAGAATGTTCCATCAATTTGGTGTTGAAGTCATTTCAACTAATTCTTTTTATGACGATGTAGATCTAATTTTATTAGCTAGATCAATTTTGGCTGCTTTCAAATATAAAGACTATATTATAAAAATTAACAATATTTGTTCTTCTGTTACAAGAGCCAAATGAATCGAGGCACTTAAAGAATACTTTAAACCTTTCAAAAAGGATTTAACAGAAGATAGCCAAGCAAGATTATCTAAAAATCCTTTGAGAATTTTGGATGATAAAATAGATGGCAAAAAGGATTTTGTTAAGAAAGCTCCAAAAATTGAAAAGTTTGCAACCAAAGAAGAAATTCAATACTTTAAAAATATCACAAAAACGCTAGATGATTTAAAAGTAAAATACATAATCGATGATACACTTGTTAGAGGTTTAGATTACTATTGCAATTTCATTTTTGAAATTGAATCAACTTCAAAAAAACTTGCTGGTCAACCAACATTAATTGGTGGTGGTAGATACAATTCTATGACTAAAGAGCTTGGTGGCGATGATTCAAATTGTTGTGGCTTTGCTCTAGGAATTGAAAGATTACTAGTTGCACTTGAAGATAACAAAGTTATGCTTGAACAAATCAAAAAATATAAAAGTGTTGATGTTGTTGTTGCAAGCTTATCTGAGGAAACAAATGTTGTCTCAACTGTTGTTTGTCAAATGTTAAGAATGTCTGGTTTGAGTTGTTTAATGAATAGGAATACAACAAAGTTGGACAAACATTTCAAATATGCTGAAAATCAAAAAGCTAAATTTGTTGTTATTATTGGTCCAAAAGAAGTAAAGAAAAACGTTGTCCTTGTAAAAGACCAAACAACAATGAAACAAGAGGAAGTTAAAATTGATAACTTATTAAGTTATCTAATGAAGAAAGGCAAATAGTATGGCTAAGAGATATTATTGTGGACAACCCAATGAATTAATGGTTAACAAAACCATTTGTGTAAAAGGTTGGGTTAAAAAAATTAGAGAAATGGGATCTATCACTTTTTTAGATGTAGCTGATAGATATGGAACTATTCAAGTTGTGGTTGGTGAAGATTTTAATCTTCAAAATTTAACTAGAGAATCGGTTGTTTCTGTCGATGGTGTTGTTGTTCTAAGAAAAACACCAAACAACAAACTAAAAACTGGGAAGATTGAACTTAAATGTCTTAAGTTAGATGTTTTGTCCTATGCTAAGACAACGCCATTAATTGTCGAAGACGAAACAGACGCTCTCGAAGATGTTAGATTGAAATATCGTTATTTGGATTTAAGACGTGATGTTATAAGAAATAAAATAATTTTTAGGTCTAAATTTATTGCTGCTATTCGTGAATTTTTAATTAAGAACGATTTTGTAGATGTTGAAACGCCTACACTTGCTAAGCCTACACCTGAAGGTGCTAGAGACTATGTTGTGCCTACAAGAAATGGTCCAAACCAATTCTTCGCATTACCACAAAGCCCTCAAATCTTTAAACAACTATTGATGGTTGCAGGATTTAATAGATACTTCCAAATTGCTAAATGTTGAAGAGATGAAGACTTAAGAGCAGACAGACAACCCGAATTCACTCAACTTGATGTTGAAATGTCTTTTATAAAAGAAAAAGACATTATGAAAATGACTGAAAAAGTTTTCAAGTATGCAATCAAGAAAACTTTAGGTAAAGAAATTAAAACTCCTTTCAAAGTTATGGCATACGATGAATGCATGGAAAAATATGGCGTTGATAAACCTGACTTAAGATACGACTTAATCATTAATGATTTGTCATCATTCTTCGAAGGCACAAATTTTCAAATTTTCTCTAAAATTTTAAGGGATAAAGGCGTTGTAAAAGGTTTTGCAATTAAAAATATTTTAGCGAGTAAAAATGATTTTAACACTTTGCAAAAATATGCGACAGATAAGGGTTTACAAATTGCTTATCTAACATTTGATAACAACAAAGTTGTTGATGGCTCAATTAAAAATGCAATCGAAGAAGACAAGGCGCTTTCAGCATTTAAACAATTTGGTTTTGAAAAAGGAACACTAATCCTTTGTGCTGGTAAAAATGAACAAGTTAGTGTTACATTGGGTGCAGCAAGAATTGCTGCAAACAACATTTATAAATTTGCTAACCCTGATGAATTAGCTTTTACATGGGTTATCAATTGACCATTATTTGAATTCGATGACAAATCAAATAGATATCAAGCTGCTCACCACCCATTCACATCTCCTGCAATTAAAAGTCTAAAAGACTTTGACACAAAAATGGAAAAAGCAAGAGCAAGAGCATATGATATTGTTCTAAATGGTTATGAAGTTGGTGGTGGTTCTATAAGAATTACTAATGCCGATGTACAAAAACGTATGTTCAAAGCCATCGGTTTAACTGAACAACAAGCACAAAATAAGTTTGGTTATTTATTAAGTGCATTTGAATATGGTGTTCCGCCACATGGCGGAATTGCGGTAGGATTAGATCGTTTAGTAATGATTCTATCTAAGGCAGAAACAATTAGAGATGTAATTGCTTTCCCTAAAAATTCACACGGTGTTGATCTAATGCTTGATGCTCCATCAGCAGCGAGTGCTGAAGGATTAGACGACTTGTTTTTACAAGTTAAAAAATAAAAATAAATTCTGATAAAGTAAAAGTATTACAAAATGTAATACTTTTATTTTCTAATTTCTTAAATATAATTAAATAATATATGAAAAACTTATTCAAGAACGTAGTTCGCTCATTCAAGAATAACAAAATCTCTTTGATAGGATTAAGTTTTTTAGTTTTCTTTGGTGTTGGTTCTTTTTGTGTTTTATCAAACACAACAGCCAACATCACTAATGAATATAATGCTGTTGCTCAAGAAGGCGCGATTCACGATATGACTATATCTGAATTGTATGATGTTGGTACTCCTTCTTATCAAGACAATAGTGCGGGAATAATTTTTACAAAAAATTCTGCCACTGATTTTTCTTATGAAGGTTTCGATACTTTTTGAGGTGAGGGGGAACAACCAAAAATTTTAACAAATCAACTTTCTGCTTTACCTGGAATAACAGAATCAACTGCTACGGGAACATATTTCTTTCCAATTCCAACGCAAAAAGTGACTACTGATGAAGTAACTGGAAAGGTAACATGTTCAAGGTCGTACCCAATCACTCTTGATCCAACAAACTCCACTGGTCTTTATAGTTCATATGCTGTTTCTGGAGATCCCGTTCTAACTCATGTTGAGTTAACTATTACTGAAACTTTTGATAATGAAAGTGGTTTACCAACAGATGTAACTAATTTACGAGCATTATGAAATTCAGGTTCTAAACCATCTGATTGAACACCACAACAAATGGCAGCCGACCTAACAAGCAGTGTCTTTGCTAGGGATTTCAATGCGTTTAATTCCTTTATTTCAAACCAATCTAGCATTATTTATAATGCTATGATGTCATCTGACACTCCTATGATTAATTATTTGAAATCATTTGAATATAAAGATGATTTAGAATTTAAACGCTTCCAATCAGTTAATATTACTGCTACAACAGATCCAGTCTTTTATAAAGTCATCCAAAACAATCCTAATGACACTATTGACAAGATGGTAATGTTTGAAGATGAAAATCATAGATTGGGAAATACTTTATTTGACCAAAACGATTTTGCTCCTTACAATTCTCAAGTTATTTTCTATAAACCCGATGGCTCACAATATGGCCCACATGATCCTGCTGGTAGATTTCTTGTCCCTGCTAATTTCAATGAAGTTGCTTCATTTAAATTATTGCCGACATCTGAATTAGATCCTAGCCATTTACGTGAGGAAGAGCTCTCTTTATATTCGCAAATAATGCAAATACGTTTTAAACGTATGGCAACTGCTAACAATAGTAAGGCGTCTTATACTACTTTGTTCAAAAAGCTTGCTGATAAAACTAAATCATGAAGAGAATATGAAACCGATTTCTACAACAATCTAAAAGATGATTATGCTGAATATTATTCAGATTACTACTTAGGAGCCTCTGAAACTGTAACCTTTTCGGCCAATAGTAATGTTGTGTTCACATGAACCGAACTTGTTGGAACGCCACAAACTTGTACTATATCTGACTGATCAGCAAGATTTGCTGTTATCAACCCACAATATTTAAAATCTTCTGGTAAGACTGTAATTTCTCCTGAAACATTTACAACATTTAAGCCATTTTCCGAATGATATAAAAAAGTTTATGGTAAACCATATGAAGGTGAAATAACACAAAGTATTGCAACTGAGTGATTAAACACATTAACATATGATCAGTTCACTTTCTGGATTGATCCTAGTGTTAAACCTGAATGGGCAACAGAAGGTGTTGTTTACGACAACATACCTGATGTAGAAATAACATTACGTGCTTCTGATTGACCTGGTATTAATAAAGATGAAAATATTGTTAGTTGTGGACACTATAACTTAATTATTTGAGGCTGTGGTCTAACACCAGACTTCATGTTCCCTGTTGTTGATATTTCTAGACCTACGCCAAATACGGCAACAGAATGTCTGACTTATTGTAATACAATAGGATACAAAACAATTAAGCTTGGTTATCTTAACTCTCCGACAGAAGAATATTTAGTTTGTAAGTTTAAACAACACACAACTACCGATCGTCAGACTATCTTAAATCAAATTAATAAAGATGCGCATGGTATGATGATTTATCCACCCAATGTACAAATTGCATATTTTTCAACTGATACAAGTAATGTCCTAAATGCTTCATCATTTAGAATTGCATATATTCCTGGATTGGTAAAAGTAATTAAAGCTGTAACCATCATTATGGGTATCTTTATTGGTATCCTATGCATTCTAATATGTGGAATCATTATTAAAAGATATGTTGAAAACAATAGAATCAACATTGGTATCATGAGAGCAAACGGTATTAGCAAATGAAAAATTGTTCTTTCATTACTACCATTTGCATTCTTGCCTTCACTAATTGGCGGTATTGCCGCTTATCTTATTGGTTTCTTCTTACAAGCACCCGCACTATTACTATTTAGTAATTATTGAATGCTACCAACACCATTATTGTCGTTTAGTATTGGTCCTTTCTTAGGATGCATATTCTTACCATTCTTGTTATTTACAGCAATAAGTTCTATTGCAACTCTTGTGGTTTTAAAGACAAAAGCTGTAGATTTAATGAAGGCTGGTTCAGAATTTAAAACAAACGCTTTCTCAAGAATTGTTAAAAAACCATTCAAACATTTTGGTATTCTTACAAGATTTAGAGTTTCATTAGCATTTAACTCTTTATTAAGATT
>JAZRVJ010000055.1:0-53106 GCA_045599065.1 Mycoplasmoidaceae bacterium | reverse complement strand
TATTCATATCATTTGACTCAATAAAAGTACATACAACTTCAGGCAATCCGCCCACACATATATATTCTTTAAAATATCTAAGCATTGCTTCATGGACAGAATTCGAAATTTGCTTTTTATTTTCGAAACAATCCTTCAGGTATTTGATTGTTTGATTAGATATATTTTTTGCTCATAAGAATTCCTCAAAGTCTAGTGGATTCATATATATGATGTGTTCAAAACCTGTTGGCACACCTTTGCTATGTTTTTGATTGTAACCTTTAATTCCCAATAGTGAACCTGTCGCTATAATATCGAAACGACCATCTTCTACAAATGATTTAATTGATGCACGAGCATTAGCACATTCCTGAATTTCATCAAAAATAATAAGAGTTTTATGTGGAATTAATTTTAAATTAGGTCTTTTTGCAGATAGATCTAATAAGATTCGGTCCACATTTAGATTAAAATCGAAGATTGATTTGATATCTTCATCATTTTTAAAATTAATATAGCATTCATTCTCGTAGTATTGTTTTGCAAATTCTCTTACTATAAAAGTTTTTCCAACTTGTCTCAAACCTTTTATTACCAAAGCTTTTCTTTTTGAGTGTTTATTTATTTTTCACTCAATTAAATCATTTAATATTTTTCTTTTCAACATAATGAACAACCTATTAATTTAAATATTCTTTTTTCCTTATAATTATACACTTTTTCTAGGGAGTTTTTTATTAATTATTACACTTTTTCTAGGGAGTTTTGACAAAAAAAGAAAAAAAATAAAAAAGTTTTATATTTTTTTGATTTGCAAAAAATCCCCAATTGGAAAAATACAAAATCTAAATTTATGTTTTTTTATTAAGTGTAGATTTGAATAATATAGGTAGTATTATTTCAATAATAGTAGTTGAATTAGTTTCAAAACAGATTACTTTTATACATCATGAATTTTATTTTGCTAGTATAAAAAACAAAAAATGTCATGCTTCAAACATGACATTTTTGATTTAATGGTGCGGTGTGAGAGGCTCGAACTCCCGACCCTATGCTTGTAAGGCATATGCTCTCCCGGCTGAGCTAACACCGCATAACTGGTGACCTGTACGGGATTCAAACCCATGAATGCACGCGTGAAAGGCGTGTGTGTTAAGTCACTTCACCAACAGGCCAATATGGCGGCCACCACAGGGTTCGAACCTGCGACCAACCGGTTAACAGCCGGTTGCTCTACCACTGAGCTAGGTGGCCATATATCTAATAAATGATACCATTAAATTATAATATAAAGACAACTTTTTTTGATAAAATATATAGGTATGAAAAACGAAATTATTAAAGTAATAAAAGACGTTGCTGCAAAGCAAAATATTAATATAAATTTAACTGAAGCAGCACTAGATCAACCATTTAAAGATATGGGCGTTGATTCTATCAACGTATTAGGAATTATCGTAGCCATTGAAGAAAAAGTTGGCTTTAGATTAGATGATTCTGTTTTATCAAACATTAAAACTATTAACCAATTAATTAAAGCTTTTGAAGCAAAGAAAAAATAACCGAAAATCGGTTATTTTCTTTTAATAATTTCTAAACCAGCTGGTAATATCTTTCTTCCTTGAACTGTTTTAACTGCATATTTATTTTTAAATAAATAGGGTTCAATTTTTTCTTCAATAAATTGAATTTCAAATTCTATCATTTGACTTAATGTTTTAATACCAATACAACTATTTAAATTCTCAAAACATTTCAAATATTTTATATCGTTATTGTTCAAACCATTTTCATAAATCCCAATTTGTTTGAAGATGTTTTCTAGTGGTTTTGATTTATCAATAACTTTAAAATCGCTAACCCTTGCAAGAATGGTAAGGGCATTTCTTGGAATCCCTTTTGATTTTGTAGCAATAGAAATTATTTCCTCTTTTGTTAGTGGCAACTTATTCTTTTTAACACAATTAGAAATAATTTGTCTAATCTCTTCTTTTGAATAATCTTCAAAATAAAAGACGATACCAAACCTTTCTTCTAAAGGTTTTGGAATCTTTGACAAGCTGGTTGTTGCACCAATTAATGTAAATTTAGGTACTTTAATTCTTGTCGTTTTAGAGTTGAAATCTTTACCGATGGTAATGTCAAGACTAAAGTCTTCCATCAAAGCATAAAGCAATTCAAAGCATTGTTTATTAATGGCGTGGATCTCATCAATAAAAATTACATCGTTTTCTTTTATGCTTAAAGCAAAATTGTAAATATCTTGTGATTTAACAATATTGCTGCCTTGCAATATAGTAATATTTGATTTTCTTTCGTTTGCAATAATCAAAGCTAACGATGTCTTACCTGTTCCAGGTAAACCATAAAATAAACAATGGTCTAATGGTTCATTGTTTAATATGGCAGCTTTTAAATAAGTTCCTAAATTTTCTTTAAGAGTCTTTTTACCTACAAACTCTTTAAGATTACTAGGCCTTTGGGACTGCAGCTTCATTCTTGATAGAAATTTCTTTTATTGCCATGGAAACAACATCGGATGTTTCCATTGTGTTTTCTATTGCATTTGTTTCACAAAGTTTATTAATTGCAAAATTAATATCATCTTGACTATAACCTAAAGTTTTTAAAACATTGATTACATCCGCGATGTTATCATAATGTTCAGCTTTGCTTTTAACATAGAAATCAGAAAGATATTCTACAAGCAGATAAGCAAACTTTTTACTTATTCCTGGTAGTGCTTCTAAACCAGCAATATCTTTATTAGATATTAATTGCTTTAAAAGATTGATATCGTTCTTTAAAAAGCCTATAGCTGATTTAGGTCCAATGCCAGAAATTGAAATACAACTCAAAAAGAAATCTTTTTCTTGTCAATACTTGAAACCATAATAGTCTTCTGTTAAGGCGTTCTTGTTTGATAAGTAACAATACTTATGTAAATAAATCTTTTGAACTTTTCCTTGTTCAAATAATTCAGGTCTGCCCACATTAATAACATAAGCAAAATAATTGTTTTCAACGGTAATAGATTTTTTATTAAGGGATATTACCTTCCCTACTATATATGAATACATGTCAATTACTCTCCCATATAGTACTTGACTTTTAAAAATGCAAATGAGCAAAAAAATTTTGCTAAATATATACTATGTATATATTTACTTTCTTAAATTCTTGCTAAAAAATAGCCAAATTTGTCTCTTTTGATTGTGTTTGGTTTAACAATTACTTGTTTATGTTGAAGATTCTTTTTTGAATTAAATACAACCTTAACAAATTCAGAACTATAGCCGTGCATTAAAGGAACTTTAGATCTTTCAACAATTACTTCTAAAGGTTTATTTAATAATGTTTTTAAATATGCTTTTTGATGCTTATCTCTTAAAGTCAAAACATCATTGTATCTTTTTCTTGCAATAAGAGGATTAATATCTTTTAGATATTTCTTGTCTGCTATTGTCCCTTTTCTTCTTGAATAAATAAAGATATTCATATTAGCAAATTTTATCTTTCCAAGATTGCCTAAACTGTCTTTAAATTGTTTTTCTGTTTCATTACCAAAAGCAACAATATAGTCTGTCGTAATTGCAACATTCTTCATTTTGATTCTTATATATTTAACAAGCTTAATAAAGTCTTGAATAGAATACTTTCTATTCATTGCTTTTAATACATCATTATTTGCGGCTTGTAAACATAAATGAATTTGATTAGCTCATCTTTTAGGATTTGAAGCCATCAAATTAATATGTTTTTTAGAAATTTGGAATGGTTCAAGAGATGAAATTCTAATTCTAAAATTGCCTTTAATCTTGTTAAGATCAACAAGTAAATCATAGAATGAATAACTTCCATCTTTGTAACCAGCAGTATTAACTCCAGTTAATACTATTTCCTTGTAACCTAATTTAACATAGTGTTTAACTTGTTTAATAACGTCACCATGCTTCATTGCTCTTTGTCTTCCACGACAATAAGGAATTAAACAATAACTACAAAAGTAGTTGCATCCATCTTGAATCTTTAAAAATGCTCTAGTATTATCTAAGTGTTTGAATGAACCAAAATCTTCAAAACATTTTATTTTGTTGCTATCAACTATAGTATTAATTTGTTTCTTCTTTTTTAAATATTGCTTTAGTAAAGCAACAATGTTGTTTTTATCTTTACAACCAACAACAATATCAGCTAAACCGTTGTTGAATCGTTTTTTATTTACTTGAGCAAAACAACCCATAACAATAACAATTGGTTTTTGTTTTGCATGTCTTGCTTTAGAAACCATATTTCTACTTTTAGCATCTGCTTTATTAGTAACAGAACATGTATTAACTAAAACAATGTTCGCCTTATTAATATCATCAACATGTTTAAAACCTGCTTTAACTAATTGATAAGTTACAGCATTGGTTTCAAATAGGTTAACTTTACAACCTAAATTGATGGTGTAAAAAGTTTTCATATTGTTAATTATAGTAAATAAAAAATAGGCATATGCCTATTTGTTATCCATTTGTTCAACCAAACTTCCTGTTGCCTTAGGACTAGAATCTTGAGGTTTCTTTTCATCTGGTTTTTCTTCTTTTGGTTGTTGTGGCATTTGACCTCTTTTTCTTTTATAAATATCTAAGTCAATTTTGAATCTAGCATATCTTTGTAAACCAATAGAAACCAAAGTTAAAACCAAAGTTATTAATAAGAATATTAGTAGTGGTCAACATTTAGCAATATCAAGCGGAACAATTGGATCTACGTGGCTTTTTAAATATCCAAAGAAGAAACAAGCGTTGAAAATAATTGCTACAACAAAAACAATTGCAGATGCTGCGTAGTATCATAATCATTTTCTTTGAAAATGCATCATTTTAGGTGCAATATCTTTTAGTTCAAGTCAGATAAATAAACCACACAAGATAATTCCTAATAAGTTACAAACTAATGTTGGAACGAAATAAACACCTTGATTATCTGATCTTGCTCATAAGATTCAAGTGATAGCTGTTCCTAGAACAACTAAGAAATTTGCAGCCACAAAAATAAATCAAGTTGGCTTTTTATCTAATTCGTTTCTTTCTCTTCCAATTGGCATAATATATCTATTATAAAAAAATAAAATATATATTTTTTAATATAAAATCTTTTTTATATATAAAATATATAAAAAGAAAATAATTTTTTGAAAGTAAAAACGATGATAAATTTATTTGTTAACAAAAAAATTAAAAGTGTTCGTGCTTGAGAAGTTCTTGACTCAAGAGGCTTTCCAACTGTAGCTTGTGAAGTAACTCTTGCTTGTGGATCTAAAGCTAAAGCTTTAGTCCCTTCTGGAGCTTCTACAGGAATTAAAGAAGCACTTGAACTAAGAGATGGCGACAAGAAAAGATTTAATGGCAAAGGTGTATTAAAGGCTGTTAACAATGTTAATAGAATTATTGCACCTCAAATTATTGGTATGGATGCATCTAAGCAAGAAGATCTTGACAACTTCATGATTAGATTAGATGGAACACCAGGAAAATCTAATTTAGGTGCTAACGCAATTCTTTCTGTTTCTTTAGCTTGTGCTAAAGCTGCAGCAAAAGCTAATAAAAAAGAACTATTTGAATACATTAGATCATTAGTTCCTTCTTGTAAGGTACACAATGAATACAAAATGCCTGTACCTATGTTAAATGTAATCAATGGTGGTGCACACGCTGACAACACAATTGATTTTCAAGAATTTATGCTTATGCCAGTTAAAGCAGCTAACACTGCTGAAGCAATTAGAATGGCTTCTGAAATCTTCCATGCTTTAGGAAGTTTGCTTAAGCAAAAAGGATACAACACTTCTAAAGGTGATGAGGGCGGTTATGCTCCAACATTAAAAAATGCTGAAGAGGCATTAGACTTAATGGTTGAATCAATCAAGCTTGCTGGATACAAACCTGGAATTAATCAAGATTGTGCTATTGCTTTGGATTGTGCTGCATCTGAACTATATGATGAACAAACTAAACTTTATATTTTCAAAAAAGCTTTAAATGCTGGTATTCTAACTGAACAACAAGCAAAGATGACTTCTGACCAATTAATCAATTATTTAATTGATTTGACAAAGAAATATCCAATCATTTCTATTGAAGATGGTTTAGCGGAAACTGATTGAGAAGGTTTTGCTAAACTAACTTCTATGATTGGTAATAAAGTTCAAATTGTCGGTGATGACTTATATTGTACTAATCCTGCTTTAGCACAAGAAGGTGTAAATAAAAAAGCAACAAATGCAGTTTTAATTAAACCCAACCAAATTGGTAGTCTAACTGAAACAATTAAAACAATTATGCTTTGCCATGCTAACAACTGGGTACCGGTTGTTAGTCATAGATCTGGTGAAACAGAAGACACAACTATTGCTGATTTAGCGATTGCACTAAATTGTGGTCAAATTAAAACAGGCAGTATGTCTAGATCAGAAAGAATTTGTAAATATAACAGATTAATTGAAATCGAAAATTATTTGTCAATAAAGTCAAGTTTCCCAGGATTAAAGGCATTCAAAAATCTTATGGTAGGTGAAAACAATGAAAAAAAATAAGAGTTTAAAATATTGTATTATTTGTTCTGGTGGTAATGCTCCAGGTATGTCAAATGCAGTTGTAGCGTTTACTAAAAAATGTTTAGCAAGTGGTATCGAACCATTCTATTCATTGTTTGGTTTTAAAGGTTTGGTTGAAAACCAATTCTTTAAATGTGATCCAATTGCATTCCAAGAATATATTAATAAAGGCTCAGCAATAATTGGCTCAAGTAGATATCCTGAATTTGCTAAGGATGCTAAACTACGTGCAAAAGCCGTTGATAATTTAAAACAACACGGTTTTGATGCTTTAGTTGTTCTTGGTGGTGAAGGAAGTTACAAAGGTGCTCTGGAACTGTCTAAACTAGGAATAAATGTTTTAGCCATACCTGCAACAATTGATAACGACGTTGCTAGCACAAACTACACAATTGGTTTTGACTCAAGTCTAAATCAAATTTCAAAACATATTAATGATATTTGTGATTGTTTTGCAAGCCACGCCGGTATAGCATTGGTTGAAGTTATGGGACGTAATTGTCCAGATTTAGCTGTAAGTACAGCTATTGGATCAAACATTCACTATGTTGTAACAAAATATTCTAAATTGGACCTAAAAGGATTTATAGATGTAATTACTAATGCAAAGAAACATGGTAAGAGAAGAATTACTATTGTTATTACTGAACATCTTTATCCATCTGAAGGTCCTCAATCACTTCCTGCTATTGCTAAAGCAATTGAAAAACAAACAGGTCTATTTACAAGACACGCAGTTGTTGGTTACATTCAAAGAGGTGGTGCAAGTTCAGCTAGAGATAGATTACTTGCAAACTATCTTGTAGATGTAGGAATTGACAACCTATTAAAAGGCAAGAAAAACATTGCTGTTGGTAGAATTAACAAACAAACAGTTTGTTTCCCTTTGGCAAAAGCACTTAAGATGGAAAGAAAAACTAACAATCAAACTTTAGTTAAGAAATTTAATGAAATCAACCAATTCTAAAATGAAAATAGACTTTAAAAATATTAACAAAACTAAAATCGTTTGTACTATTGGACCAAGTTGTGCAAATTATGAAACACTGAAGCAAATGGCTTTAGCAGGTATGAATGTTGCAAGAATCAACATGAGTCATGGCGATTCACGTTTCTATGATAAAATCGCAAACATGATTAGAAAAATTAATCGTGAATCTAATGGTGATTTAAATGTTGGTATCATGACAGATACAAAAGGTCCTGAAATTAGAGTAGGAAAATTAAATAGACCTTTAAATGTTAGACAAGGTTCTTTGATAACTATTAAAACGAAAAGTTTTAATACACCAACAACTTCTAATACTTTTTATGTTTATGATTCAACTAAAAAATATAACATGGCTATAGATGTAAAACCGGGTCATTTAATTTTAGTTGATGATGGTAAATTGCAATTAAAAGCTATAAGAGTAAATGCTAATAGAGGTTTTATAGAAACTAAAGCATTGAATACACATGTAATTGTTTCAAATAAACGTATAAATTTACCTAATAGTCATTACTCGTTACCATTTTTGTCAAAGCAAGACAAATATAGTTTGCTTGATTCAATAAAAATGGGTGCTGACTACATAGCATTAAGTTTTGTTAATAGTGCTAATGACATCAAAGATGTCGAAAAAGTCTTAGGTAGAGCTGCACAAAGAATTCAATTAATAGCAAAGATTGAAACTCAACAAGCTTTAGATAATATTAAAGAAATTATTCGAGAAGCAGATGGAATAATGGTCGCAAGAGGCGATCTTGCATTAGAAACACCTTTCTACAATATTCCAAAACATGAAGTTGAAATTATTAAATTATGTAAGCAAGCTAACAAACCCGTTATTGTTGCAACACAAATGTTAGATTCGTTAGAATCTAATCTTCAACCAACAAGAGCAGAAGTTACAGATGTTTACTTTGCCTGTGTTAATGGAACAGATGCAACTATGCTTTCTGGAGAAACCGCAAGTGGAAGATATCCTGTCGAAGCAGTTAAAACAATGAATTTAATTAATAAATCATCAGAAAAAAGTTTTGATAATAAAGCTCACTTTAAAAATGTTTTTCTAAAGGCTAAATTGCCCATGATAATTAGAAAACAAATTGCAGATATCTATTTGCAATTAACAAGAAACAAACATTATGCTTTTATTATTAATACAAATGATGAAACTTTAATCAAAGCTATTTCACTTGCAAGATTTAATGCTTTAGCTATTGTAGTAACATCCAATGAAAAGCTTTTAACTAAGTTTGCATGCAATTATGGTATTAAGATGTTCTACGACTCTAAACCAAGCAAAAATAAGAAAGTTATGTATTTATAATCTATAATAAATACATAATATTTAGGAGAAATTATGGCAGAAATCGTTCATGCAAAAGATTTAAGACCAGGAAATACCTTTTTAAATAATGGTAATTTATATGAAGTATTAGAAAACTATTTTAACAAGACTGCCATGCGTGAAGGTATTGTTAAATGTAAGGTAAGAAATTTAAGAACTGGTTCAATTACTATTGATGTTTTAACTGGTGGTAAGTTTGAAAAAGTAGTCGTTGAAAACTGCAAAATGAGTTTTAGTTATGTAGATGGTAACAACTACATCTTCATGGATAACACTACTTTTGAAACAGTAGAAATCCCTACTCAACAAATTGGTGAAATGAAAAACTTTCTAGTTGAAGGAATCGAAGTAAGTGTTCTAAAATATGGTGAGGAAATCTTAGGCATAAGATTACCTGATACTATTGTTTGTGATTTAATTGACTGTGAAGATGCAGTTCAAGGTAACACAGTTAAAGCAATTATGAAAAAGGCACATATTTCTACGGGTTTAGAAATAGCTGTTCCTCAATTTGTTAAACCAACGGATAGAATTATTGTTAGAACATCTGATGGAACATACGTTGGAAGAGAAAGTAAATAATGAAAGCAAGAGATATTAACAAGGACTATCAACTAATTAATGGTTTAGGAACCATTACTTTTAGTGCAGCTTTAATGGAAAAAACCATTAAAAAAGCTCTTGTTGAATATCCCCATTATCAATATGTTAGTCATAGTATTAATTCATTTGATAATGATTATCTTGAAATTACTGTAACTATTAAAACACCTAAGAAATTTAGTTTAAAGGTCATTGATCGTTTACAAAAAGATTTATTGATTGTTTTAAAGCAATCATTATCTTTAACTTGTGTTTTAGCTATTGATATTGACTATGAAAAATAAAACACAATGACAAAAAAGAGTAGATGTTACTCAATATTTATATATTTGTTTAATGTCTAACTTTGATGCTAATCAAATTAAGACAGACATGCTTAATTATGAATTAGATGCTAATCAATTAAAGGTAATTGAATATTTTGCAGATCATAAAGATGAAATAATCAAAATATTCTCATCTAACTTAGGAGAAAATTGAACATGAGATAGAATTGCACCTATGCAACAAGCGATTATGTGTTTAGCATATTGTGAAGTTAAATGTTTAGAAAGACCTATAGCTGTTGCAATTGATCAAGCTTTGGTTACTGCTGATAAATATGGTCAATTAGATGCCAAAAAATTTATTAATGCAATTCTTGACAATGTATTAAAAAAAGAGGTTTAACCTCTTTTTTAAAACTTTTTGGCTGTCATAGCACAACCACACTTTGGACAAATATAATCACTCTTTTTAGTTCCTAACGGATTAAAAAGGCTCATTTTACGTTCAATAATTTTCTTATGTCCACAATTTGGACATATGAAAACAGATTTTATTTTTTTCATTTTTTCGTACCCTTTCGCCATCATTATATATATATATATAAAATGAGTCAAAAACTTGACTTTTGACTCATTTTATAACTAAAAACTAATTCTTTTTGTTACGCTTTTTAACACCCTCTAAGTAATCATTTAATCTAAGCTCAGATGGATTGTCTGCTTTCTTGTAATACTTTTTGCCTTGTAATTGTTTAGGCAAATACTGTTGATCAACTCAATGATTAGGATAATCATGAGGATAAATATATCCTTTGTTTCCTAATTTCTCATGAGAAGCATAATTATTGTCTTTGATGTGTCTTGGTATTTCGTATGACTTACCATTTTGAACATCATCAAAGGCCTCTAAGAAAGCCATATAAGCACTATTAGATTTAGGACTTAGACACATTTCTACAACAGTATCAGCTAATGGCTGGTAGCATTCTGGAATTCCTAAACGATCAACTGCTTGAGCCATTGTTACAACTCTTGCACATAATGGAGCATTAGCTAATCCTATATCCTCATAAGCACAAGCAATCATTCTTCTTGTAATGGATACTAAATCTCCAGTTAATAATAGTCTTGATAAATAATGTAATGCTGCGTCAGGATCTGATCCTCTGATTGATTTATGAAATGCTGAAAGCATATCATAATATTCATCACCATAGCTACTTGCTAATCCTGATGGAGACATCAAAATATTTTGAAGCATCTTGCCATCAATCTTATCATTTGGATAAAATTTCATGATGTTGTCAAGAATGTTAATTGCACTTCTTACATCACCATTGCAATGGTAAGCAATAGTCTTTAGACTATCATCTAGAATATTTAATTTAAATTCCTTCCTCTTGTTTAATTTCTTTAATCACAAATAAAGTTCGTTAGGTGTAATTAAATCTAATCTTGCAATCGTGCATCTACTTCTAATTGCTGGATTAATAGAAAAGAATGGGTTTTCAGTTGTGCAAGCAAACATTGTTACTGTTCCATCTTCTAAGTAAGGAAGCAAGATGTCTTGCTTATCTTTATTTAGACGATGTATTTCTTCAACAATAATAATGTATTTAGTTGTTGATTGTTTAGCTGCTTCAATAATGTCTACTAATCTTTCTTTTTTATCAGTAGCTGCATTAAACATTGCGTATGGAAGTTTCATATCCAAACATAAAGCAGTTGCTAAAGTTGTTTTGCCAATTCCAGGATATCCATAAAAAATAAAGTTAATAGGGTCGTTGGCTTTAACCATTCTTGTAAGAATGGAATCTGGTCCTACTAAATGTTTTTGACCAATAACATCTTTAATTGTTTTTGGTCTTAAAGCAAAAGCTAATGGTTGTTTTTCTTTGTTCATTATTTTTTACCTCTTAACATTCTTATTTCTTTTTTATAAACATCTTCTTCTCAAGGCGTTTCAAGAATTTTACAAATGTGTTCTAGTTTTGAATGACTTACTCATGCTTGCAAAGTCTTTAGTCCAATAGTTCCCTCACCAATATTAGCATGTCTGTCTTTTCTAATACCTTTATTATTTAATGAATCATTAACATGTATTACCTTTAGGTAATGTAAACCAATTTCTGCGTCAAACCTTTTTAATGTAGTTTCAATATCTTTTACATCATAACCATAATCATTAATATGACAGGTATCTAAACAAACACCTACTAGTGATTTATTTTTTACTAAATCAATTATTTGTTTTAACTCTTTAAAGTCAGCCCCTATTTCATTACCTTTGCCTGACATTGTTTCAAGACAAATGACAATTTCTTTGTTTTTAACAAGGTTTAGAGCTTCAGCAATTAATTTTATGCCTTGCTCCTTGTTTTCGTTGCTTCCTGGATGCAAAACTAGATATTTTGCTCCTATTGCCTTAACTCTATCTAGTTCTTGTTGAAAGAAACTTAAGGCGAATTTTCTTTTCTTTGGATCAGGGTTTGCTAAGTTAATAATATAAGGAGCATGAATAATTACATCAGCTATGCTGATATGCTCCTTTTTCAACTCTTCTTTAAATTCAGGAATAAGTAATTTATCTAATGGGCTTCTAGCTATGGATTGAGGTGAACCTGTATAAACCATAAAACAATTAGCTTCTTGACTAAGAGCTTCTTTTAGACTACCAACTAGGTAGTCGGGACCAGACATGCTAACATGACATCCTAACTTAATTGCCATATTATTTCCTATCTTTTTCGTCTAATTTAGAATAAATAGTATTAAAAGCAATTTGTTCAATTGTTTCATCCTTATTTAGGATTTGTCTTAAAGCATCAAGATCTAATTTTTCTCTTTTTTCTTTCATTGCATTTAATAAATCGGCTTTTTGTTTATTCAATTGTTCAATTGAATATCCAACAATGAACCTAGGGTTTCTAAACACTTTACAAGTGGATAAAATGAAATCTTGACTAAAAGCCATCTTATTCAATATTTTTGCATCTAATTCATCTTTGAATACTAATACAATGCTTTCTTTGGAAGCACAGAAAACATCTGCAGCCAATGTTAAGCATGTAAATGATTTTTCAGAGATAATATTTCCTTTTATATCATTCAAAAATTTCTTTGCATCTGTTGTAGATTTTTTATCTTTGTTAGAAACAGTGGCAAAAAGTATATCTTGAATAGTAGGTAATTGACCAACCTTTTTTGTTTCTTGTTTAACTTCTTTTTGCCTAGGTAATTCTAAATCCTTAACCTCAATTTTTGGTTCAACAAAAGTTTCCTCTTCAGCCTTTGGTTGAGTTTTTTTAACTTCAACCTTTTTTTCAACATATTCAGTAGGTGCAACTTTTGTTGAATCAAATGAAGCCATAGACTTAATTAATGCGTGGTCAAAAATAACATGAACATCAGTTGGAGCAATAATCTTTGTATATGTTTCTTGTCATATATCTAAAAGTTTTAATAAAACGGTTAAATCATTAATTTGTAATTGATTAATTATTGTTTCGTTTGTCTTAGTTAATAATTGTTGATTCTTTGTTTTCAAATAAATAAGTTTATCTGTTAAAACGGAAACAATCATGTTAGCAAGGCTAACAAAATTAATTCCTGATTGATAGAAACTATTTGATTTAGCAAATACTTGATTATTTTGTTTGCTTGCGATTAAATTCAAGAAATCAATTGTTTCTTTTGGACTTAACAATCCATATATCTTATACACATCTTGAACATTTATATTGTTATTAGTAAATGTTGCAGTTTGTTCAAGAATACTTAAGGCATCTCTTGCAGATCCATCAGCTATTTCAGCAATTACTTTTAAAGCTTCAAGATCATATTTGAATTTTTCATTATCAGATACTTTAACTAATAATTTAGTTATTTCACTGTTTGTAATCTTATTAAACCTTAAACATTGACATCTAGATAAGATAGTAGCTGGTATCTTGTGCATTTCTGTAGTCGCAAAAATAAAGATAACATGTTTTGGTGGCTCTTCAACCACTTTTAATAAGGCATTTCATGCCGATGTAGTTAACATGTGAGCTTCATCTAAAATATAAACCTTCTTTCCTAATTTAGTTGGTAAAGTAGAAACAGCATCAGTTATTTTTCTAATTTCATCTACACCATTATTACTTGCAGCATCTAATTCAAGTACATCTAGTACTTGGTTGCTTGCAAAATCTTTACATATCTCACAATTACCACAAATATCACCATCTTTATTGTTAAGACAGTTAATAGCATTTGCATAGATCTTTGCAATAGATGTTTTACCTGTACCTTTAGTTCCAGCAAAAACATATGCATTAGCAACTGCATTGTTTTTTATAGAGTTTTTTAAAATTTGCACAATGTATTCTTGCCCGATTACATCTTTAAAAGTTTTAGGACGATACTTGCGGTAAAGTGATAGATAACTCATAGTAATAATATTATATAAAATTTATATAATATTATTCATTATGAGCATTAGCAAAATAAGTGATGATTTAGAAGTAGTTGTTTCAGCTATGATGCAAAATAATACTTACCTTATTTATCATCAAAAAGATGTAGTTATTATTGACCCTAGTTTAGCTGGTGATGAAGTAATAAAACACCTTGGTAACAAATTCAATGTTGTTGCTATCTTTTTAACTCATGCACATTTTGATCACACATTTGATACTCTAAAACTTGTTAAAAAATATGGTTGTTCTGTTTATTTTTTAGACAAAGAAAAAGAAACATATGAATTGTATGACTGTTCTGATTGATTCAATCAAGAAGTTCCTAGCTTTTCTCAACATATAAAATACATAAAAGAGGGTGATTTTAAAGTCAGAGACTTTAATTTCAAAATCGTTAATACACCAGGACATACGTCGGGTGGAATGACAATTTTTTACAAGAATTATGTCTTTGTTGGTGATACTTTATTTTATGATTCTTATGGTAGAACAGACCTTTATAACTCATCACAAGTACAAATGAAAAAATCGCTTCAATATTTGTTCAAAAATATTAAAGACGATCAACTAGTTTTGCCTGGTCATGGACAATGAGGCAAATTTAAAGACGTTAAAAAAGATAATTTGATTGCAAAACAACTTATAGAATAATTATTTTCTTATCTTAGATGCTACTTTATGTATATATGTATAAATAGATTGTTTAGCATTTTCAGATAAGTCTGCCTCTTTAATACCTTTTTCTATTTGTTCTTTTACTTTATTGAATACTTCAGGATCTACTTTTTCAGTTCCTTTTTTATAAAAGTCAGACAAAATAGTTAATCTATTCCCTGAAAATGTGAAAACACCATGATTAATTAACCCATCTTCTTTTTTGTTATCTGGAAAAAGAATATTAATCTTACCAGGAACAATGATACCAACGATGTTGGCATGATTAGGTAAAATACCAGTTCTACCTAGTTCAGTTGGCATTGTAACTTCTGTTACTTCTTCGTCAATGCAAACTTCTTGTGGTGTGGAAATCATTAAGTGAAAAGTATTAGCCATAATTATTTTTTGTTTGCGTTGTATTTTTCCTTAACTTCTTGAATGGTTCCAACATTATAGAAGTAAACTTCTGGAATTTCATCACACTTTCCTTCTACAAGCTCTTTGAATCCAGCAATAGTGTCTTTTAGTTTAACATACTTACCTTCAAAGCCACTAAACTTTTGTGCAACAAAGAATGGTTGAGATAAGAAATTTCTTATCTTCCTTGCTCTTGAAACAATTAATTTATCTTCATCGGATAATTCATCAATACCTAAAATAGCAATGATATCTTGTAATTCATTAAATTTTTGTAAGATAGCTTGAACTTCTCTTGCAACCTTATAGTGTTCAACACCAACAGTTTTAGGATCAAGTAATCTTGAAGATGATTCAAGAGGGTTAACTGCGGGATAAATTCCTAAACTAGCAATTTTTCTATCTAAAACAATCTTTGCATCAAGGTGAGCAAATGTTGTGGCAGGCGCTGGGTCTGTTAAGTCATCAGCAGGAACATAGATTGCTTGTACGGATGTAATAGATCCGTTTTTAGTAGATGTAATACGTTCTTGAAGTTGTCCCATTTCATAACTTAATGTTGGTTGATAACCAGCTGCTGAAGGCATTCTGCCTAATAAGGCAGATACTTCTGAACCAGCTTGAGTAAATCTAAAAATGTTATCAATAAATAACAAAACATCTTGGTGATCTTTGTCTCTAAAATGTTCAGCCATAGTTAAACCAGCAAGGGCAACTCTCATTCTTGCACCAGGCGGTTCATTCATTTGACCAAATACTAATGCTGTATTCTTAATTACGCCGCTAGCAGACATTTCGTGATAAAGGTCATTACCTTCTCTCGTTCTTTCCCCTACACCAGCAAAAACAGACAAGCCACCATGTCCCGTAGCTATGTTGTGAATTAATTCTTGTACAAGAACCGTTTTGCCTACACCGGCTCCACCAAATAAACCAATCTTTCCACCTTTTACATATGGAACAAGTAGGTCGATAACTTTTATTCCTGTCTCAAAAATTTCTTGACTTGCTAATTGATCTTTAAAGGAAGGAGCAGGATTATGGATTGATTGATATTTAGTATCATCAGGAAGATTACCTTTATTATCAATAGGTTGACCTATAACATTAAACATTCTACCCAATACAGCTTTGCCTACAGGTACTTTAATAGGATTAGAAGTATTTACTACTTCTTGTCCTCTAAATAAACCAGCTGTATCCCCCATAGAAATACATCTAACAATATCATCACCTATAACATTAGCAACTTCTAAAACTAATGTTGAGTCTTTAGTTTTTATATTTAGAGCATCATTAATGTTAGGTAGATAATCTTTTTCAAACCTCACATCAACAACCGGTCCCATTACTTCGTGAATGTGACCAATATTGCTGTTATTTGTTTTCATATTTGTCTCCATAATTCCTCCTACTTCACCTTTCCTATTGCACCAGCAACAATTTCATTAATTTCTTGTGTAATAGCTTCTTGTCTTGCTTGGTTATATTGAACTTTTAATTGTTCAATTAAATCTGTTGCATTCTTGGTTGCACCTTCCATAGCAAATCTTCTTGAATATGATTCACATAGAATCGATTCAACAAGTGCACCAAACAATAAATTAGAAATGAAATTTGGTAATGTTCTTAAAATAATATCTCTACTACCAGGTTCAAAAATGGTTGTAGCAGCTCTAACTTTAACATGTGAATCTAAGTTAGCGGCAGCCACTGGTAATATATCTCAAAATTGAGGAATATATTTGATAGATGTTTCAAATCTTGTATATACAACTCTCACTTTTTCATATTTACCATTAGCAAAGGCAGAAAGAATTTCCACACCTAATGGTAATAATCCATAATATGAAATATCTGTTAGCTCTCAGTGCAAATTTCTAACTATTTGTTTTTCAAAATGATGAGCTTTTAATCAGTTATAACCTTTTTGACCAAAAACAATAACCTTGTCCTTTGGTTTCAAAACAAGTGCTAATTGTTTACAAATATTAGAGTTGTATGCTCCGCATAATCCCAAATCAGAACTAATAAGAATATATAAAATTGAATGATCTTTATTATGATGTTTTCTTAAAAATCTTAATTCAGGATTTTGTGATACTAGTTGTTGGAAGATATCATAGTAGTCTACACAAAAACTTGAAGCTGCTTCAAAGGCTTTACGTTGCTTTCTAAGTTTAGTAGTTGCTACCAACTTCATCGCATTAGTAATCTTCTTCGTTGCTTCAATCGATTTAATACGCTTTTTAATTAAATCTAGTGATTGCATAAATCCTTTCTATTCTAGTTCCTTACTATCTCCATAGTAATCCATTTGATAATCTTTGATTGTCTTAACAAAATCTTTGATAAACTTTTTAAATTCAGCGTGTATTACTTTTAGAGTCGAAGAATCAATCTTTTGGTTTTTTTCAATTTCGTTTAAGAATGCTGCCTTCTTGAAATGATCTAGCAATTGATTCTTAAATGTTTCCATTTGATCTAATGGAACCCATTTGATGTAATGGTGTTTTATTGCAAATAGCAATAATGCTTCTTGTAATTGACTATAAGGAGCATTTTCTGGTTGCTTAATCATTTGCATAATTCTTTTACCGTGTTCAATAACATTTTTAGTTTCTTGATCAAGGTCTGAACCAAATTGGCTAAATGCAGATAATTCAGCATATTGAGCAAGTTCAAGTTTTAAGCTGCTTGCTGTTTGCCTGATATATCCTCTTTGAGCTGCAGATCCAACTCTTGATACTGATAATCCTGGATCTATAGCAGGTCTTTGACCTGCATTGAACATTGCAGTAACCATGAACAATTGACCATCTGTAATTGAAATAACGTTTGTCGGAATATAAGCAGATATATCACCAGCTTGTGTTTCAACAATAGGTAAAGCAGTAATTGAACCACCGCCATTTTCTTTATTCAATTTTCCGGCTCTTTCAAGTAATCTAGAATGTAAATAGAATACATCTCCAGGATAAGCTTCTCTACCAGGTGGTCTTCTTAAAAGTAATGATAATGTTCTATAACTGTTTGCATGTTTAGATAAATCATCATAGATGATTAAAACATCTTGGCCTTTGCTTAATCAATATTCAGCAATAGTAATGCCTGTATAAGGAGCAATATAGATTAGAGATGGTAAATCTCCAGCAGTTGATGAAACAATGGTTGTATATTCCATTGCTCCAGCTTTTTCTAATGTGCTATGAATCTGAACAACAGATGATCTCTTTTGTCCAATAGCTACATAAACACATTTAACATTCTTGCCTTTTTGGTTAAGAATGGTGTCAATGGCAATAGTTGTTTTGCCTGTTTGTCTATCACCAATAATTAATTCTCTTTGTCCTTTTCCGATAGGAAACATTGAGTCAATTGATAAGATACCGGTTTCAAGGGGTTGATTAACACCTTCTCTTGCAATAACGCCGGGAGCAATCTTTTCAATTGGCATTGATTGATTAGTATTAATTGGACCTTTGCCATCAATGGCTGTACCAATACCATCAACAACTCTACCTAACAGTTCATCACCAACAGGAACAGAAACAACTTGCTTTGTTCTTCTAACTGGTGAGCCTTCTTGAATATCATCATACTTTCCAAGTAAAACAACACCCAACGTTTCAGCTTCGAGGTTTAAAATCATTCCTTTAGTGTTATTTTCAAAAACAACAAGTTCATTAAGCATTGCATTATCAAGACCAGAAACAAGAGCAATTCCGTCTCCGACGGAAATAACTCTTCCGGTTTCTTCTTGCTTTATATCATTTGCATACTTTTCAATTTTAGCTTTTATCAAAGTTGCAAATTGGTCTTTATTTGCCATGTTAATTTCCTTTCTTAGCAAGCAAAGCTAATTTAAGATCTTTTAGTTTTCTTGCAAACGTGTCATTATATGTCTTGTTGTTTATTTGAATTTTTAAACCACCAATAACTTCGGGTTTAATTTTGATTTCTAATTCAACCTCTGTATTCAATACAGAAGAAAGAGAATTTTTAATTTTGTTAATTTGATTTTCATTCAAACCTTTAGCAGAAGTTACAACTACTTTTGTAATGTTAAAGATTTGTTTGTGTTGTTTGTCTACCTCATTAAAGATGTAATGAAGGTTATGAAAGTTATTGTCATCAATAATTGCTCATATCCAATGAATCACGATTTTGTCAAACCCTAATTCATTTAAGATTTCAGCAACTATTTCTTTTCTTTGGTTTTTAGAAATAGCTCTTGAACTAATAACTTTTTTAAAGTCAGGACAAATCTTAATCGTTTGATCAACTTGTTTAATTTGATCAAAGAATAATTCTTTTTGTTTTTGATCTTTTGCTAAAGCAAAGATTGCAATAGCATAGGATTGAAAATTTGCCTTAACCATTATTTAGCCTTCTTTAAATCTTCTGAAATAGATGCAAGAAGTTCATCAATGTATTTATCTTTGTCTTGCTTATCTACTTCTTTTTGCAAAATAGATCCAGCAACATCAAAGGCGATATTGATAATGTCTTCATGCGCTTCATCTTGGATATCTTGTTTTTCTCTTAAGATATCTTCTTGTGCTTTTTGTTTTAGCTTATCAGCTTCAACCTTGGCATCAGACTTTGCTTGTTCAATAATTCCTAATGCATCTGCTTGGGCTTTTGTTTTAATTGTCATTGCTTGAGTAAGCGCATCAACTTTAAGTTGATTTGCTTCAGCAAGTTCCATTGATGCAGCTTCTTTTGCCTTTTCTGCATCTGCAATTTGCTTAGCAATGTAATCATGTCTCTTTTGTAAAGTGTTCTTTGCAGGTTTTCAAACCAACCATGTCATAACACTAATCAAAACTCCGGCAGATAGAACATGAGAAATAAATACCCATAGGTTTGGGAATAAGTTGTTAATAACATATTCCGGATCTATAGGGTCACAAGATGTCAAACATACGATAGGTAAAAATCCTAAACAGAAGATTAGGATAGTTAACAGTATCTTATTTGTTCTTGTATTTGCAAAGTCCATTATCTCTTATGAATTTCCTAATACGAAAATTAATAGAATAGCAATAATCAATGAGTAAATTGCTGAAGTTTCAGCAATGGCATCACCAACGATTAATGTTGTTCTAATTTTGTTCTCAGCTTCAGGGTTTCTTGCTACAGCTTCAACAGCCTTACCACAAGCATAACCTTGACCGATAGCAGTGCCAATAGTACCGATGGCAGCAATACCAGCACCAATAGCGGCACCCATTATTGCAGTATCACCAGCATTACTTGCGGCTGCTAATATACTTTGTAATACGTCCATATTTTCTCCTTAAAAAATATATGCTTTCAAAGAAAGCATATATTAATTATATATATAGTTTTAATGTTTAATAAAATTATGAATTAGTATTAGGAGCCGGTGCTGGTTCGTCATCACCTTTGGCCATCTTCCAATACATGAGTGTTAATGTTGTAAACACTAGTGCCTGAATTAACCCTGAAAGCACATCAAAGAAGGCCCGCAAAGGCGCGGCAGTTAAACCTCCTAGAATATTAATAACACCGATTACTGGAACATTCATTCAAACGTAATTTGTGAAGAAGAATCATAGTGTCATGATAATACTTCCGGCTAAAATATTACCCCACAAACGGAATGATAATGAAATTAATGGTGCAATGTTTGACATAATTTCAAGAGGGTTAAGAAAGACAGGAATTTTCTTGCCTTTTTTAGTCTTAACACATAAACAAAAGTTCTTCAAATAAGATAGTTTTTGATATTTAAATCCCACAACAAAAACACCCACTCATGTAACAAAAGCTAATGATAATGTTACTGTGTAACATGCTGTTGGGTTTTCAATGCCAAATAAACCAATTAAGTTTGATAAGCATATGTAGCTAAAAAGATACAAAATATATGGAGTTATTTTTTCCATTTTAGGACCTAGTGTTTCCACTACTAAATTTCTAAAATAACCAATATAAATTTCTACCATTAAAACATATCCGCTTGGGGCTTCGTTAGCTTTAAGTTTTTTGTTCTTGAAATAGTAGATTAAAGATAGAACAACCAAAATGATTGTTACGATGGCAATCGAAATTATTTGTTGCTTTAAAATAAATGGATCTCAACCAACTATCATACGTTAAAATTTTATACTATTTGTGCTTGTTTTTTGTGCTTTTTTAGCTTGTTTGCTATCTATGATAGCAATAGTTATTTTTAAACCAATAATAAATAAAGGTGCAACTAATGTGCAAGCAAGCATGCTTCAGCGATTAAAATACGCCTCTCCATACAAGATGCATAGGATCGGAATTAAGAAAAGAATGATGTATTTTAAAACATACAAGAGACAATAAACAAAAATCATTTTTTTGCTTTTTGTTTTAAAGAAAATTTCTATTGGCAAAAGCATAGAAATTAAAGCAAAAATTAAACTTGGGCCTAAACAAACTAAATACCCATAAGTAATGTCTCATCTTTTAAGTAATATGCTAGGAATAATGCAAGCAATAAATACAGCAACAATTAAGCTAAAATAAATAACCAAAGAAACTTTGGTTATTTTTTTAAAGCTTCGCTTTTGCTTTTTTTTCATCTTATTTTTGTGATTCGGGATCTTCTTCTGTTTTATAGTTTTGTACAATTAAATCGGCAAATTTGTCGGATATTGTCTTTGGTCATTCTGCGCTAGAAGGAATATCTTCAATCGCTTTTAAAGTTCCTTCTTTGTAGAAAGCAAGTTGTCCAATTGACTTGTCATCAGTGTAGAAAGTTACTTTTCTTCCACCCTCTTCTTCAGAAGTTGGGAATAATTTTGCACCTAATTGGTTAAATGCTCTAAAAGCTTGAGCTGCAGTGTCGTTGCGAATGTAATCATCTGTTGTTACTTTGCCATCAGGATCTCAATCGTATTTTCCACCAGGTCTTTTATCAGAATTATTGTATTTCTTTGTTTCTCTGATTGCGGCGTCTGTTCATTTTTCAAATGGTCTAATGTTTCCATCTCTTACATTTCCATTATTATCGCAAACATATAAAAGTGTTCCCGTGTTATCGTACACTTTGCCATCATAAAAGTCGATTGCGTTATAGAAACCAATATCTTTTTGTTCCTCTGTTAATTCAGGACTGTTTGAAACTATTTGACATCCGTTATACAAAATAGAATTTAGAAAATATTGTTCACTAAATCATTGTTTCCTTTGTCTAATGTGCTCTTCACCAGAAAAGAATAAAGAAACATTGTTAAAATATGCTGAACCTGAAATTAGAATATAGTTCCCGTTATGGAATTTCTTATTTCCATAAAGCATAGATTTAAAACTAACTGATGATTGTCCTGGTTTAAAGTCTCCGCTAGTGTAGTCGGCAACTGACTTAAAACTATAATAATCAGCCACCATCTTTGTAGGTGTACAAGCAGTAGAACTAAATACAACTGGAGCAATTGCTACAGATGAAGTAGATATAAGCGCTATTCTTCTAAAAAGAGATGTACGTTTCATATAATTATTTAATAAATTATAATAATAAAATTATAAATATGCAAAAAATAATATCTTTAGATAATTTACTACCAAATTTAGCTAAAGCTGGATCAAGACAAGAAAAGAAAATTAAGTATATAAAAGACTTATTTTCGCTTAGCCGAAATCAAAAGAAATTAGGTTCTAAAAAGAAATTCTTTGTTAGAACATATGGTTGCCAAGCTAATGAGAGAGATAGCGAAATTATTAAAGCAATTTTACTAGCGATGAATTTTAAAGAAGCTGATGATTATAAAACTGCTGATTTAATTATTTTAAATACTTGCGCAATTAGACAGAATGCTGAGGATAAAGCCTTCGGCTTATTGGGTGCAATTAAAGCATTAAAAAGAAAGAAAAATAATGTTGTTTTTGGGCTTTGTGGTTGCATGTCACAGCAAGAGTCAACTATTAACGAATTAAAAAAATTCTTTAAAGATATTAATTTTGTTTTTGGAACTCATAACATTTACGAATTACCAACAATTCTTGAAAATGTTTATCAATTAAAAAGAAAAGTTATAAGAGTTTACTCATACCCTGGTGATGTAATTGAGAATCTACCAGATTATCATGAAAGCAAACACAAAGCATTAGTTAACATCATGTATGGATGTGATCATTTTTGTAGTTATTGTATAGTTCCATATACAAGAGGAACAATAAGATCAAGAAAAAAAGAAGATATTCTAAATGAGGTAATTAGATTAAAGAAACTTGGTTATAAGGAAATTACTTTATTAGGACAAAATGTAAATTCATATGGTATTGATCTAAACGAAAAATATACATTTGTTAATTTACTTGAAGATGTTGCGAAAACAAGAATTAAAAGAATTAGATTTGCTACTTCTAACCCTTGAAACTTTAATAAAGAAATTATTGATGTAATGGCGAAATATCCAAACATTATGTCATACATTCATTTGCCTGTCCAATCTGGTTCAGAAAAAATCCTGAAAGCAATGAATAGAGGAATGAAGATAAAAGATTACTTATCTTTTATTAAACTAATAAGAGATAAAATTCCTAATTGCACAATATCCACTGACTTAATCGTCGGTTTCCCAAATGAAACAGATGAAGATTTTCAACAAACAATTAAACTTTATAGAAAAGTTAAATTTGATAATGCCTACACATTCATCTATAGTCCGAGATTGGGCACTCCTGCGGCAAGAATAAAAGATTTGGTTGTTGATGAAACAAAACAAAAACGTCTAACTAAACTAAATGAATTGGTTAGACAATATTCAAAAGAGAATAACAACTCATATATTGGCAAAACGCTTGATGTTCTTGTTGATGGACCAAGCAAAAACAATCCTAAAAATCTATGTGGTTATGCTCATAACTGAAAGTTAGTTAACTTTAGTGGTAAAGCAAAAATAGGACAATTTGTTAAAGTAAAAGTCACATCGAGCAGTATGTTTAGCCTAAACGGAAAACAAATAAAAAAGTAAGGTTAATCTAAGTGGATTTCCTTACTTCTTACATGAAATTCTAAAAGTTGAAACTCGTCATTTTCGAATGATCCATATATTTTTTGCAAAATCGGGTTTTGATTTCACATTCTCTTTTTTAAAGAGTTATCATGACTAATTTTTGCATCTGCAGTCATTCTAATTCATTCTCTTTTTCCTGGTTTTATTGCCACGATACAAACATGGTTATTAAAAATCAATTGTTTGTAAACTTTCTTATTTCTATTTGTAGGCATATATAGTCTTTCTTTTCAAACCATTAATGCACCAAAAGGTCTTGCCGATGGATACATTCCATTATTTGTAATTATTCATCAGTATTTACACTCTTTTAAAAATTTAGCTGTTTTTGTCATGTTGTCTATATCTCCAAACAATTTTATTAATGTTCTTATTTAATTTTACAAACTTCTTTTCATATTCGGTTTGTATATTATCTTTATTAAACTTGTTTAATAAGTTTTTATAAAGATTTTTTGTTTTATAAAGAACTACAATATCTTTTCTAGATTTTAACATTCCTAATGTGTATTTATAAAAGTTATCGTTATCGGTTTTAAATTCAACTATACCTTCTTTTTTTAAAATCCTTTTATACATATTTAAAAATTGTGTTGACGTTAATCTTCTTTTTTCATGACGTTTTTTAGGCCATGGATCAGAAAAATTAAGATAAATCTTATTTATTTTATTTTTAAACTTTTTGATGTTGATAGAATTGGCATCTGAGCAAGAAAAAGACAAGTTAGCTATTTTTAGATTTTTTCTTTCAATCTTTTTCAATGCTTTTAAGATAACTGTTGCATATTTTTCTATTCCTAAAAAATAAGCTTTTGGGTTAGCAATTGCCCGCTTAATTAAAAAGTCACCCTTACCACTTCCTATTTCCAAAAATAGACGTGATTTAGGAATTGTAAACCTTTCAAGATTCATATAATTCTTGAATTTGGTTATTAATTTTGGTGCATCAACATTAGTTCTTAGTCTTCCCATATTTTTCTTCAAATAATGCTAAACAAATAGGTAATGATGATAAATACAATTTATCATTATTACTCCTACAAATGTTTTTAATTTGTTTGTAGGTCAGCCATTTGTTATATGAGACTTTCTCAAAAATTGAACCATCACCTTGTTGTTTTTTTATGGGTTTGATTTTAGTCACATCAAATAAATAACAAAAGACAGTCTCATTCATTTGTGTTGTGGAAACAAATTTGCATTTGCTAATCATTTGTTTGCAAGTTACTTTTAAATTAGCTTCTTCATAAACTTCATTAGTGGCTATGGCCAAAGGTGTTTTATTCTTTTCAAATGATCCTGTTATTGGGCAAGCAAAACAATCATTTCATTTAAAATGTTTAATAACATTAACAACCGGTAAGGGTTGATATCTAATTAGAAATAAAAATTGATTTTTTACTTTCTTAAAACACAAAACAGCAACAGAATTTATATTTTTTCTTTGTGCATATATAAATCCTTGTTTTGTCTTAAATAAGGACAAATACTTAGTAGTTTTCAATTGTTCTGGCATCTCTCCCAACTCCTTTAAGAAGCTTATCAACAAGCATCTTAACTCTCGGTGTAAATTGGTATTTTTCAATTATACCTTTCAATTCTTCTCTTGTATCTAAACCTGAAAAGAACTCCAACATATTTACAAAATCATAAAAGTCTAAATATATCTTATTTCTAAAAAAAACTTGATTGTAACTATAAATCATTGGTTCGTCTTGCAAATCAAGTAACGAACCAATCAAAACATTATTATGAGTAATAATGTTTCTTAATGACAAAACCTTGTTAATTAGGTAATCAAAGTTGTCAGTCTTTTTTAAATTTAATCTGAAAATTTTTACTACCTTGCTCTTTAAATGATCATTTAGAGATAAATATGTTAAAACTGTTGTAGAAAACGTTCATGTTAAACATAAAGCATCTAACGGGCATGCTTCTCATTTTTTAAACAAGTTGTTTTTAGACAAATTCTCATATGTGTTTGTGTTTGGATTAATATGAGCATACTTTGTCATTTTAGAAATTAGTTGATCAAAAGTCAAATTAGATAGTTTGTTGTGCGTGTTATTAAAAATTCTATCTTGCAAAAATTTACGATCGAATTTAAATAAACAGCCATCATAGATTCTAAAAGAATCTTCTATCGTATAAGCTATTTGTGTATTTAATTTCTTTTCAATTTCAAGAATATGATCTAGAAAAATTAAGGATATCTTCTTATCAAGTTTATATAAGTTTAATAAATCATCAGTAGTTATACTCAATGATCTAATGTCTTCATCAGAAATCAATTTAAGGTAAGGTTTTATAACCCTGTTGTAGTTACCATCTGTAATGTTTTTGCTTAGTCTTTTGATATTACTGACAATAATGCCCTTAGATTGAATATGATTTACAATACGATTAAAGATTGTATCATTCATACTTAAATTATATAATATATCAACTATGTTTAAAACTTAATATAATTAAGTTTTAGGAGTTGGGTTATGATTAAACTTGAAACTAAATTTGTAAAAAGTATAAACAAACAAAAGCTAATTCAAAAATATCAACCAAAAATTTCAAAAATAATTTCTAACCTAAAGAACAAAAAAGCCTTAGGTGTAGAAATGACAGGTTGAATTAATTATTGAAATAAAAACAATAAAAAAGAATTAAATTTAATGGTCAAAAAAGCAAAGAAATGACAACAAATGAAGATTAAGGATGTTGTTGTTATTGGTATCGGTGGTAGCTATCTAGGTATCAAAGCAGGTGTGGATATGTTAATGTCCACACTTACTAAAAACAAAATCAATCTTCATTGATTACATAATATGAATCAAAATTATGTTGTTAGATTACTAAAACGATTAAATAAAAAAACTTTTGGAATAGTTGTTATTTCAAAATCTGGAACAACCCTTGAACCAGCTATTGCTTTTAACTTGTTTAGAAAACAACTAATGACTAACACAAGAAAATCAAATGAATTAATCGTTGCTATTACAGATAAACAGAAAGGAACACTACATGATTTAGCTATAAAGAATAAATGAACAAGGTTCATTATTCCTAATAATATTGGTGGAAGATACTCTGCCTTAACTCCTGTTGGAATGTATTTATTTATCTTGCTTGGACTAGATTACAAGCAAATCATTAAAGGTGCTTGTGATGCATCAAAAAAATTATTCAATTCGAACTTAAAAACAAATGATGCTTTTGTTTATGCTTGTTATAGACATTATTTAAAAACCATTAAACACAATCAAATAGAAAACTTTGTTGTTTATGATCCTTCGCTACAAATGTTTGGTGAGGCATATAAGCAATTGTTTGGAGAATCTGAAGGCAAAAATCATAGGGCTTTATATCCAACCACAAGTATCTTTACTACTGATTTGCATTCTATGGGACAATATTGGCAAGAAGGGACAAGAAACTTCTTTGAAACAACTTTGTTTATAAAACAACCTAGTCTTGATTTAACTTTAAATTTAAAAAATAATGAAGATAAACTTCAATATTTAAATCATTTGAAGTTAAGCTACATCAATAAAGTTGCATTTGAATCAACAGTCAAAGCACATGCCCTAGATGGTGGTGTTGATAATCTTATTATTTACTGTGATAAGGCTGATGCATACCACTTTGGGTGTTTGTATATGTTCTTGTGTTTTTCTGCTATGGCAAGTGCATATCTATTGGGTGTAAACCCATTTAACCAACCAGGAGTAGAGGTTTATAAGAAGAGAATAAGCACTATTCTAAAGAATAAATAGTTATAATTAATAAAATATTGAGAGGTAATTAATATGGCAAAAACTGAATATAGTGTAATTGGTTTTGGTAGATTTGGTGAACAAGTTGCTAACCAATTAAAAGAGCTAGGAAAGAGTGTTCTAGTTATCGATGGTGATGATACATTAATAGACAAGGCTTCTAGATTACATGAATATGTAATTAAAGCTAACGCTGCAGATATTAATGCATTGAGTGACTGCGGTATTAAGAATGTTAAACACGTAATTGTTTCGACATCTAATATTGAGAACTCAATCATGATTTGTGCTAACTTAAAACAATTGGGTGTAGAAAATATTTTAGCTAGAGCTAAAAACTCTACACACGAACGTGTTTTAAAAACTATGGGAATTACAAATGTTGTTATTCCTGAAATTAATGCCGCTAACAGAATTGCTATCTCATTAGTTTATAACTTAGGTGCTGACATTACAGCTATTAACAAAGAACTTTGCTGAATTAAAACTGTGGTGACAAATCCTAGCATTTTACATAAAGATGTTACAGAACTTGGCTTTAGAGAAAAATATGATGCTATGGTTGTATCTATCGAAAGAAAAGATCAATCAATCTTTCCTATCTTAAAAAATACTCAATTTAAATTAGGCGATGTTGTTAGTGTTGTTTGTAAAAACAATAGCATCAAGAAAGTTCTTGATATAGTTTCAAATAAATAAAACATTAAAAATAAAAGTTTTGAACTTTTATTTTTTTTCTTTTTTAACAAATCTTCTTATTTGGAATAAATACATTAATCTCAATATAGGTCTAACATAGAAAGGGAAACCTGTTAAATCTAAATGAGGCTTAGAGAAAATAAAGCTTATCCTGTTTCTAATTAAATATTTTCTTAGATTTTTCATACCAATCAAAATATAAAAGAATGGCTCTAGTATATTTTTAGAAGCATAGTATTTAAGATTTTTAATTTGAACATCTAAGCCTTTTTCGTTTATGTCTGACATTGTGTTTCCTTCACGCCTTTGTCAATAAAGTGAAACACATTGAGGAACATAAGTAACTCTTTTACTTTTTCTAAAAGCATCTAAAAACAAAATGTTGTCTTGGTAACTTACATTTTCTTTTAAATCGTCAATATTATAAAATAGGTCTTTTTTCAAATATGTACAATGTGGCAACAACAATGGCGAGTAATAGTTCATTTCTCTCTTTTTAATCAATTTTCTTTTGAAAAGAAAGTAATATGTATGAACTTTTCTTCTTTTTGTTCCGCCGTTTCATAAATAAAAGCTTCCAGAACACAAATCTGAATTATTAGCCTTTTCATTAATAATTTTAAATGCATCAGGCAAGATAACATCATCAGAATCACATATAACTACATAATCATTATTAACCAGCTTATTATGCTTTGCATAATTTATTACACTTCCTCAGTTGCCATTAACTTTTGAATAAAACTTAATATGTTTGTATTTTTTTACAAAATTTTCACATATTTCTTTTGTATTATCTGTAGAACCATCGTCGATAATTACATGCTCTATCATATTCAAGTTATAGTTCGCCGTTGCAATAGATTCTATGCAAGTTTTGATATATTTTTCACCATTAAAAACAGGTGTTATGACAGTAAACTTTATCATGATATTACCCTCTAATATAATCTAGTATTTCATTAAACAAAATTGAGGATTCTTTTGGTTCCATACTTAAAACATGGTATCCTGTTTTAAATTTTATATAATGTTCGGTATCTACTTTTTGCTCAATCTTTTTAATCTTATTTCAATTTGCCATTAAATCTTCTCCAGATTGAATGTATATAAATTTATTTTTTTTATTTTTGCCGTTTTTGCAAATAAAATTATATGTTGGCTTCATAAATCTTCAAACAGATAAATTAATTTTAGTATTTGTTTTAGAAGGGGGAACAAGCTTTAACAATCTTCTAAACATCGGGTCTCTACTAAATTTATCCTGACTCGTTTGTGCAACTGGCAAATGACATTCTACATTGAACAAAAATGTAACAATTTCTCTCCAAACTATTGAGTACATTTGTTTAGCTGTTTTTTTCTCAGGGTTTGTTATCCCGAATGGCATATTCCAACCAATAGCACCATCTATTTTGTTTTTGTTTTTACTGTAATAAATAAAATTTATCCCCGTTCCTCAAGATTCACCTAATAAATATATCTTTTTTCCTAGAAAGTTTTTTTTGACCCATAGAACTACTTCATCTAGCTCATTTAAATATGGTTTTCTATATTGAGATGGTTTGTTTTTGTTGCCATTATGACCTGCCTTTTCATATGTAATGAAGTAATGATGATTATACAAAAAGCTATTCATGTACAGCGAAGACGGAATGGAAGACCCTATCCCTCCATTAAAAATGAAGATAACCGTATCTTTTGTGATTGTTTTTGGTTCAACACACAAAACAGGAATTTTATACCTAAAATTCACGGAATCAATAAAATGTTGCGACACTCTGTTATCTTCAAACTTAAGCATTACTTAACTCCTTTGCCAATTGTAGTGCATTCATAATTGCATCATCAATGTCAAAATATTTATATTGTGCCAATCTTCCTAAAGAATAAAAGTTTGAATATTTGCTAAAGAAAGATTTATATTTTTCATACATAGACAAATTTGCTTTGTTTTGAATAGGATAATACCTTGTGTTGAAATCAGTAGACTCAATGTCGAAAGCGTTTGGATACTCCTTTGAAATAGTTGTAAGATTTTTTACTTTTTGAAAAGTCATTTTCTTGTATTCAGTTATCCTAGTCATAGTAGGATGAGACGGATAGTTTACAACTGGAGCCTCTTGAAAATAATCCTTTTTAACAGTTTCAAATTCAATTTTTAAACTTCTATAAGGTAATACACCATATTTATAATCTAAAAGTTCATCTAATGAACCACAATAAACAATTGGTTCTTGAATTGGCTTATTGTCCCAAAGAATGTTGTCTTCAAATTTTAAAAGCGTTGACACATTTACATTTAAATGTAAATGAATATTTGGGTGATCTAGCATCCTAGAGATCATTTTTGTAAAACCATCTATAGGTAATCCTTGATACTTATCGTCAGGAAAGTAGTTGTGTTCAGAGCTCAAAACAATTTTTACTCTGTTGATTATATTTGGATCAATATTCTCAAATTTGGTACCTCACATCTTGGCAGAATAATTCAAATAAACATTATTTGTTACTCATAAAACAAATTTATAGATAAGCGGTTCTCTAACTTGTTGTAATTCAAATAGTGTTACCAATTTCCTATTTTGGAATATTTTTTTAAGACTATCAATAATTTCTTGCGCATCTTTACCCATGATAACCTTTATTGATTCAAAGTTAATTGGTAAGGGAAATGTTTTAGAATCAACACTTACTAGTACTTTGTTTACATAAGAATTCAATTTAGTAAATTTGTTTATAAATTCATACGCTTCCTCAAAATTTGTATGAAAAATGTGTGGACCAAATTTATGAATGAGAATACCGTTCTTGTCATACAAATCATAACAATTTCCACCAACAAAAGGGTTTTTGTCATATATATCAACATGTCATCCTTTATTAGCTAACTTGTTAGCTAATGTCACTCCAGATATTCCACATCCAATAATTTTAATCTTCTTCATATTATTTGATAATTGACTTGTTTTTTTTGTATCTATGTACTTGAATTGATGTCAAACCAACTAATCCACACAGCCCAAAAAGAGCGGGTAAATATGAAGCAAAGGTCCTTCATACCAAAATTGCGTTGTTAACAACACTTTTGACAACTTCAGGTTGTTCTGAGGGTTTAAATTCTCCTAATTTAATTAAGAATGTAGATAAGAAAAATTGTAATGAGCCTTCACCACCTGGAGCAATAAAATTAAGTCTATTTGCTGTAAATGTAACATTAGCACTATTAAAAGCTCACCCAAAATTAAAAGAAGTTATAGTGCTGGAATCATAGTGTCTCATGAAATGAAGTGATAAATTTACTGAAAGATATGTAATAACTTCACCCAATACCAATAACACCATGATTAATATTGTATTTTTTCAATCTTTTAGGTATTCAATAAAATCTCTTTTTATTGTTTCCCTATATTTATACTTTTCAATTGTTTCTTGTTTTGTGTGATACTTCATGTGAAGCTTCATTTTAACTCAATTGAATGCTCTTGATAGCGCGTAGTGAATGTTTTTAGACATATTTAGCATAAACATAATTACTATACTAAATACATCTATTATCATACCAGCACATAAAAAGGCAAAAGAAGATATTCCTTCTGGACTTGATAATAGTTCATTTGCGAGTATTGAAACCATAATAAAAGACGGAAGAGTTACAACAAATTGAATTATTTGCCAAAACAATGTATTGCTAAATATTAAACTTGTTGCTCTCGATGTAGGAACACCTTTTGTTTTTAATCAAAATACAAAATATGGATCACTAAACAAAACCGGTGTTGTAGCTCTAAAGAAAGAGATAGTTAAGCCAAATAATCAATATTCCCATAAAGGAATTTTATAACCCAGTTTATTAAGTCTTGGCATCACCATAGCAAAAACTGAAAATATAGTCCAAACAAAATAAAAAAGTAAAAGTGTAAACCACAATCCGCCTAGTTTATCACCAAATCCTAACGACATAGAATGTCATAAATTTGAGAAATCAATTTTTAGAATAAATACAATTGTTAAGGCAAGGAGTGTTATTGATAAAATAAAAAATAAAATTAATAAGAAAATGTTTCTTCTTGTAAAGAAGCCCTTGTTTTTTTCGGGTTTGGTGATGCTTTCCTCAATCATTTTATGATTAGGGTCTTCGTTCTTATCTACTTTAACTGTTTTGCTAATTTTAGATGTACTTGCCATATATATAAATATTATTATACATAAGCATAAGTATTAATATTTTATATTATTTTATTTAGAATAATATTCTAAAACAGTCTTGCAAATACTCTCAATTTGCTTAGGCAAATCCTTTAAATTGGCTCTATAAAGTTCTTTAGAATTAGTATCAAATAGTAAGTTATCGCTTACTATTTTCATACATAAAAAATCTGTTTTTGTTTTATGACATACTTGAGCAATAGCGCATGCTTCCATATCAAATCCAACAATATCCTTAGTTGCTAAATTAGGAAAGGCTTCGATATTACTCATAGTAATAAAAGTATCTCCTGTAGCTATTGTTCCAACAGTAGGTGAAGTAACTATAGTTTTTAAATAGTTTACATAATCTGATTTGATACTATAACTAATTAATTCACCTGGGATTTGATTTAAAGGGTAATCTAATGATGTTAAGTCAACATCACTATATTGACAATTGTCAGCAACAATTACTGTTCCTGGTGCTATCTTACTATTGCAACTTCCACATAATCCAATATTAAAAATTTGGTCAACATTAAAATTAGTGACCATGTTCATGGTTGCGGCTGCGGCATTAGCTTTGCCCATACCAGAAAAACAAATAATTGCATGTTTATTATTGATATTAGCAAGGTAATATCTGATACCATTAAATTCGATGATCTTTGCTTTAAGAGATTTAATAAGATTGCCTACTTCCTCTTTTTCTGCAACAATTAGACCAATCATTAATATTTCTCCTTGTTTAAGTTATACACTGTTATAAATTCTTTATCTAAATTCTTGATGCATGCATCAAGGTGTTCTTGTCTATTAGAAATGTCTTGTTCTGTTCTAGCTGGTTCAAGCTTGTCAGCACAAAATAATGCTTTAGCAATTTTGTTCTTGGTATCCACATTCTTAAAAATAACATGATTTTCAATGGCATCTAAAATAGCTTCATCAAAAATATTAAAATCAGCTCGTGCCAATCTTTTGCCAGCAAGCCCGTGTGCACAATGACTTGTTGGGAATTGTTTAATTTCATCCTCTGTCAAAATTGTTTTCAATTGATCTTCATTGTATTGCTTGGCAATGTCGTGTAAAAAAGCAGCTATTTGGCATTTTAATATATCTTCGTCGTTAAACTTGTTACCAGTTGCTATTTTTGTAACAGTATCCAACACTCTTAATGTGTGTTGATATCTTCTTTCTGACATATATGGCTTGATTTTGTCTTGCAAATACAAATGATTTTTGTTAATAAAATCATAGTTTATTTGTCCCAAATCTTCAATTGAGGGTTTGATCCTATTAGAAGTAGAATCGCAATCGATCTTAGGATCAGAAAGAATTATATGTTTATCAAATATTCTAATGGTTTGGTTTTTTCCTCTTTTATAACAAACAATAGTCGAAAGACTATTAATAACATCGTAGTTGTTTCATGTTGTTATTAATTCATATTGGTCTTGACCAACTAAAAAGAATAGTTGTGCATCCTTATTAGCGTGCGCGATTTCCTTAATTATGTCGCATGTGTATGTATGATTATTTATATTATCATAAACACTATATGGGAAACTATCACCAATTAAATTCTTTATCATTTTGACACGATAAGAATAAGGAGCCAAATCATGTTGATGTTTTCATGGAGAAATTTTGTCAACACAAATAATCACTTCATCAGGATTAATATAATTTCTTGCACTTTTTAAAATGTGCAAGTGACCTTTATGAGGTGGATTAAATGCACCCCCAAAAATTAAAATTTTTCTATTTTTATTAGATTCCATGATTATTTAATTATAGTAATTTTGTATCATTCTCAAAAGATTTAACATTTGTCAAAATGTTATTTTGAGCTAATTTGTTGTACACCTTCTTTTCTAAATAATTAGTTAATCTGGTAGAACCAGATTTAGCTTGACCTGCAAGCGGAACAACTAACAAAGACTTACATCCAAGTCTATTAGCAACAAAGACATCAATTACAAATTGATCTCCCATAATAATTGTTTCTTCTGGACTAACATTTTCTTGTTTCAAAATCTTTTTAATTTTAAATTTGGTTGGTTTCATTGCAAATGAAACAAAACCATCAGGCTTAATATATTGACAAAATTTTTCAACCCGTTTTTTTCTGTTGTTTGAGCATACTCAAAACTTAATGCCCATATTTTTAATATCTTCCACAAATTTAATTGCTGCTCTTGAAGGAATGCTATTAAATGTTGGGGCCAAGGTATTATCAAGATCACAAATGAAGAGCTTAATTTTATTAATTTTTAATAAATATATGTCAAGCTCAGAAAAGTTTTTAAGCGTCGTGCTTGGCTTAAAATAATTGAAAAATGAATATTTTTCTTTCCTAACCTTTTTACTCATCTGCCTTATCTGAATCTTTAATGCTACTAATTCAGATGTTGCAATCAACGATTGCATTAGCAACTGAATTAACTCTTTGGTTGTGATCTAAATAATTTAAATCTGAAATATTTAAGAAGTCTTTATTTCCTGAAACATTAACATATGTTAATACAGTGTTAGGAACGAGTGGTAAAACTTTAATGACTCTGACATTGTCATTGTTTGCAATAAAACTATTAATCGCTTTACCAATATTTGTACGATTTCCAACTGGAATCATATTAGTTTCAATACGTTTAATAGCAAAGTTAGTAACCACAGCTAATTGATTAGCTGCCTCATTAAATAAGATGCAGTTTGCAATCTTGTCATTTTCCTTTAGACCCATTGCTTTTACACCTTTAGCATTTTTACCAACTAAAGGAATTTGATCAATTGGATATATGTTTATATATCCTCTTTGAGAACAAATAACTACCTTTTGAGCTTCTTCTTCAATCGGGAATACTGAAACAATCTTGTCGCCTTCATCTAACTTGGCATAGCCAATTAGACTTGTACGTTTAGAAATAACTTCAGATAGTTCAAATCTTTTAATTAAACCTGATTGTGTGCAAACTATAACTTGAGTCTTATTCATTGGATTCTTATAATCTGCGTTTAATGCATTAACTACAGCAACGTCTGCTGCTCCACTAATCACATTGTTAATGTGGGTCCCAACTTCTTTGAATTTACACTCAGGTATTTTGTTATTTGGAATAACAGCGCAATCACCATTTTCCAAGAACACAAGAGATCTATCTCTTAAGTTTCCAACATATTCATTAATGATGATATCATTTGCCTTAGTAAAGTTATCCTTAGGGTTATTAGCAAGTAATATTCTATTACTGAATGCTTTTAGATAACCGCCTGAGGTAAAAGCAAAAATTCTATTCTTATCTTGGATAAGATCTAATTCATCTATAACAACTTTGTTTTCTTCATAAGAAAGTTTAGACTTTCTTTCTTGAGGGTATAGTTTTTTGAATGCTCTTAATTTTGTTTTTAAAAACAAAAGTCTTGCATCTTTGTTTGCAACTAAATTTTCTAAAGTTGCAATAGACATGTTAAGTTCATCTAGCTCAGCTTTTAAAGCTTGAACATCTGTATTACTTAAACGATATAACCTTAGGTTAACAATAGCTTCGGCTTGGGCGATAGTAAAGCCAAACTTAGAAACTAAGTTTTTAACTGCTTCAGCTTTGTCAGAAGCTTTTCTTATTGATGATACAACATCATCAATAATTAAGATGGCTTTGATTAGACCTTGAACAATTTCTCTACGTGTCTTTGATTTTTCCAAATCAAATTGGCTTGTCTTTAAAATAATTTGTTCAGCATGATCAATAAAGGCTTGTAAGAATGTAAAAATATCTAACAATACTGGCTTACGATCTTTGATCGCAATCATATTAAAGTTAAATGATGTTTGTAATTTTGTATTCTTATACAAATAACTCTTAATAAAATCAAAATTAGCATGTGTTTTAGTCTCTAAAACAATGTAAACACCATTTGCATCGGATTCATCTCTTACTTCAGTTATTTGCAATGCAGGGGTTTTTTCTTTAGCTAAATCTATTTGTTTAATAATGTCAGACTTGTTAGTTTCAAAAGGAATAGAAGTAATAACAATTTGTTTATTACTTAATTTCTTCATTTCTCCACCAACATAGATTTTTCCTTTGCCGGTTTTATAGGCATCTCTCACGCCTTCTAGCCCTGAAATTACACCAGCTGTTGGAAAATCAGGAGCAGGCATTATGGATAAGATTTTATCCATTCTGCAATTAGGTGAATCAATCTTAGCGATAATTGCATCAATTGCTTCGCAAGGATTGAATGGTGGCATGTTTGTTGCATATCCTGCTGCAATACCACTTGCACCATTAATCAATAGATTAGGATACAATGTTGGTAAAACAGTTGGTTCTTTTTCAGAACCATCAAAGTTTGGAATGAAAGGAACAGTATTCTTTTTTATTCCTTCAGTCATCATTTCACCAAAAGGTGAAAGACGACATTCTGTATATCTCATGGCTGCAGGTCCATCACCATCGATTGAACCTTTGTTACCATGCATGTCTAAAAGACATATGTTGTTTTTTCATTCTTGACTTAATCTAACCATAGCTTCATAAATGGAGCTATCACCATGTGGGTGATATTTACCAATTACTTCACCAACTGTTCTAGCAGATTTTTTATGAGGTAAACTTGATAATAAGTTTAAATCATTCATCGCATAAATAATTCTACGTTGAACTGGTTTTAAACCGTCCCTTACATCTGGTAAGGCACGATCTTGAATGATATATTTGGCATATTTGCCAAAACTATCAGACATAATGTTTTCTATAGGAATATTTTTGTCTTTTTCTATTTTTGCCATAGTCTATTCCTCTAAATCAAATGAAACATTTTCATCAATTCACGTCTTTCTTAAAGAAGCATTGTCACCCATTAGGGTAGAAATTCTTCTTTCTGCCAAAGCAGCATCTTCGATGGTAACTTTAATCATCTTGCGGTTTTCTTTAGCCATAGTAGTTTCTTTAAGTTGGTCCGCGTTCATTTCACCTAGACCTTTGTATCTTTGAATTTCACAAGACTTGAACTTATTTTTAAGTTCATCTAGTTCTTGTTCAGTTCAAGCATATGCAAATTCTTTTGTTGACTTCTTTGTAACTTTGTATAAAGGAGCTAAAGCAATATATACATGTCCATTTTCAATTAACTTTCTCATGAATCTATAGAAGAATGTTAAAAGGAGAATTCTGATGTGAGCGCCGTCGACATCAGCGTCAGTCATAATTACCACTTTGTGGTACTTTAATGCTGATTCATCATAATCTTCATTTATTCCAGCACCTAGTGCAAGAATGATGGTTGAAATCTCTTCGTTATGTAATAAGTCAGATAGTTTTGCTTTTTCTACGTTAAGAATTTTTCCACGAAGTGGTAAAATTGCTTGGTGTTTTTTATCTCTAGCCAATTTTGCTGAACCACCAGCTGAATCACCTTCAACCAAGAAAATTTCATTTTCTTTTGCATCTTTAGATTGCGCAGGAGTCAATTTTCCTGAAAGGAATGTAGCTTTGTTTTCCTTATTTTTAAGCTTTTTAACATCTTCTCTAGCTTTACGTGCTGCTATTCTAGCATCACGTGCAACAAGAGCTTTATTAACAATTTTTGTTGCTTGGGCTTTGTTTTCTTCCAATCAAAAGCCAAATTGCTCTCCGAACACTTGCTTAACAGCTGCATATGCTTCTTGTGTAAACAATTTATTTTTTGTTTGGCCTTCATATGCAACAAGTTTTTCAGGAACTAACACAGTTACAACAGCTGTTAGACCCTCTCTTACATCAGCACCTTCAAAGTTTTTGTCTTTGTCCTTTAAAAGTTTATTCTTTCTAGAATATTCGTTGATTGTTTCAGTCAAAGCTGCTTTGAAAGCAGTTTCGTGACTACCACCTTCTTTGGTTTTAACAGAGTTAGCAAAAGAAATAATTGTTTCAGATGAATCAGTAACAAATTGCAAAGCAATTTCTACATCTATCCCATTTGCTTTACCTTTAAAGGTAGCTGTATGATGCAAAGGAGATTTGGTTACGTTGATGAAATCAACATATTCAGAAATTCCTTTGTTTGCAACAAATTCATCTGTAGTATTGTTAATTTCATCTTTAAATACTACTTTAAGTCCTTTAAACAAGTAAGTTGCTTCTCTTACTCTTTCTTTAATTGTCGATGGTTTAAATTCTATGGATTTAAAAATCTTATCATCCGGCAAGAAATGTACTTTAGTACCAGTAAGATTTGTTTTTCCTACCTCTTTTAGAGGTTGAGCAATTTTTCCTCCATCTTTATATTTTGCTTCTCATATCGTTCTTGAACGATATACAGTAACATGACATCATTTGCTTAGGGCGTTAACTACAGATGAGCCAACACCATGCAAACCACCAGCAGAGTGATATGCACTGTCATCAAATTTACCACCAGCATGCAGTGTTGTAAACACTGTATCAACTGTTGATAGTTTTGTTGTAGTGTTTATTCCAGTAGGAATACCACGACCATTATCTTGAACAGAAATAGACCCATCCTTATGAAGGATGATAGTAATTAAATCAGCATTACCTGCCAAAACTTCATCGACCGAATTATCAAAAATTTCTCAAACTAAATGGTGTAAACCAAAAGTATCGGTAGAACCGATATACATCCCAGGTCTTTTTCTAACAGGTTCAAGCCCTTCTAGGACCTTAATGTTTTCATCAGTATATTTACTAATCATTTTGTATTAAAGCTTATAATCTATATAGATTATAAAATATATTAATAAAAAAGAATTAAAAAATAGATTTATCTATTTTTTAATTTTCAATTTTCCTCTAAAGCGCAACAAAGGGGCCACAACCAGAAAAGTTAACGGTATACCAAACTTCACAAAAGTTGGAAATTTTGTAGAGGTAATTAATTTTCTTATCCCTTCTTTATAAATTTTATAAATCCGCTGTGCTGTTTCAGGAATATTAAAATCGCTATGACATAGTTTTCATAAAAAACTAAAAGAAAATCATGCCGAGGCAGCAATCGCTTTTTTCTTAATTTTTTTATCTTGATAAGCATTGTAATTAAATAGCAAACCGATATAACTATCCAATTTCTTCAATGCTAGTTTAGACACTTTTCTACTATTTCCATTACGAAGCATACGATAGAAATATAATTTCCTATTAGAATACAGAACTCTTTTGCATAAATTAAAATACTTAAAATTAAACATTGCATCTTCGCATGTTTCATAATCATCAGGAAAAATGTTTGGATAGTTTTCAATTTTTTTTACAAGTTCGTGTTTATAGAGTTTTCCTCAAGGAGTAACTCAACTATTGTTCTTAGAAAAAAACATTTCGATTATTTGTTTTGGGTCTTGATATACTCCACATTTATGGTTTAATTTTGTGCATTTTGCTTTTTTTGTTTTTGTTCTATTTCGATTAACAAAATAGTTAGAGCATATTGCTATATCACAATTGTATTTTTCTATATCATAGAATAATATATTAAAAATATTTGGGTGTAACATGTCATCAGAATCTAAAAAGAATATATATTTACCTCTTGCTTTTGAAAGCCCAAAATTTCTAGCAAAGGCTTGTCCATGGTTTGTTATATGAAAAAGTCTCATATTTTTGTTCTCAGCGAGATAATTGTTTAATAACAAAAAACTGTTATCCGTTGATCCATCATCGACAAAAATTATTTCATAATCCTTTCAATTTAAGTTATTAATTGAGTCAAAGAGACTACGCAAGTATTTTTGACTATTAAATACTGGTACGATAATTGAAATAGAAGGTTCTTTTATTTCAGTCATAATATACATATTATAATGTATATTATAGTTATGAAAAAAATAGACAATCTAAAGCACATAATTGCTGGCAAATATTCAGCTTTATATTTAACTAAAACCAAGAATATTCTTGTAAAAAATAAAGTTAAACATAAAACAACGATGCGTTTTACGCATTTTGAAAAAGAACCTATTTATGTTTGTGGAATTAATCATGTTGTCCAACTTTTAAAAGCAATAAAAGGTAATAAACCTTTTAAAGTTTATGGCCTAAAAGATGGACAATTAGCTAAAGCTGGTCAACCTATATTAATAATAGAAGGTGATTATTCAGCTTTTGCTGAATACGAATCATTTATTGATGGTGTTTTAGCAAGAGAGTCTTCTGTATGCACACATGCAAAAAAGATACTAGGTTTAATTAAACCTAGTCAACTTATTTACATGGGTGACAGAGGCGATATATATTTAGCACACGCATATGATGGCTATGCAGCTTATAAAGCAGGAGTTAGAATTTTTACAACTAAGGCGCATGTTGATTTAATTGATAAACAAAAAGATGTTAAGGTGGTAGGGACAATTCCCCATGCTTTAATTCAACAATTTAAAGGTAATTTAAATAAAGCTCTTTGAGCTTATCATAAAACTTACCCTAAAGAAAAGCTATCAGCCTTGGTTGATTACCATAATGATGTTATTAAAGAAATTAGAAAGATAGATAAAGGTTTAAAACCTTTACTAAAGTCTATTAGGATAGATACTTCTAAGGTTTTATTGGATAAGTCTTTATCTAATAAAAAAGATGCTGGTGTTTCGGCTGCTTTAGTTTTTAAAGCTAGAAAAACTTTAGATGCTAACGGAATGAAACACGTTAAGATTGTTGTTTCTTCTAGTTTTGATTACAAAAAGGTCAAAGAATTTAAAAATAAAAAAGTTCCAGTTGATTTCTATGGTATTGGTGGATCACTACTAAAAGTTAATGTTAACATTACTGGTGACTTAGTGTATTTAGACAATAAACCCCAAGCAAAAGCAGGTAGAAAACTAGGAATTGACCCTAAAAAATTTAAAAAATTAAATATATATATTTAATAAAAAATAAGTTATTTATTTATATTTTTTTACGTATATAAATTAAATATAAGTAGGTGGCTCATGGAAGAATTTAAGACAACCGTTATTTCATATAACAAGAATGGTAAACCACAAAAGGATGTTTCTTTCGAAGACAGCAGAACTTCTGCTATTGAAAAGATTTTATATAACAAAACAGATGATGCTATCATCTCTCCTGATGTAAGTTTACCTACAACTCAAATACAAATTAGAAAACAATTACCTAAAGGTTCTGGCAGACAAACCATTGATCAAATTAATCCAAACGCTAGATCAATGCCTAAGTTCTATAAGAAAGAACTTCACCGTCATTATCTTTTAGTTTGACTATGAGCTATCTTGACAACTTTATGTGTAGCATTTGAAACATGAGCTTTAATTGCTATCTTACAAAACGAAACAGTTAATAACTGAGTTGCTTTAACTTTAATTCCTCTTTTAAGCTTATGCATAGCATTCTTAATACTTTATGCAAACAAATATATCAACTATCGTAATGAAGCAAGATGTGTTAACTTTGAAGGTAAACCTGTTACCATCTGCGTTAGAAAACTTTACATCAGATTAAAATCTGCTCACATCAATGCTAACTGATTCTGTAGCTTATTCTACGTTTTAGGTCTTTACTGTGTAGGTATCTGCTTTATGGTTGCCGGTTTCCTAACAGGAAATTGAGGAGATATTAGTCCAGAAAACTTAGCTCAACATGGTGGACCAGCAATTCTAATAACTGTAATCTGTTCTATCATCATGGTGTTTATCAGCTTCTTTATGCACATCTTCTTACTTGTTACTAATCATGCTAGAGCTGGCAAAATTGATAGCTACTACGGAGTACAAATTGTTTCTGACGAAGAACTTAAAGAAGTTAAAAAACACAAAAACAAGAGAGATATGATAATCTTCTTTGCAGTAGTAATGGTCTTGGTTTTAGTAGGACTACTAATCTATCGTCTTGTTAGGGCTAGAAAAGTCCAAAACAATGTAACTATTACAAATGTTTAAAAAAGAGCAACTGCTCTTTATTTTTTTCATTCTTTTAGATATTGCGGCATATTGTCGATGTTATTGAAGAATCACGATCCTGAAATGAAGTTGTCAACTAGATCGTAATTCTTTTTAATGATTTCATCATTTACTCCACCATCGAGTTGAACTCTAATGTTTGGATTAATCTTTTTCATGATCTGAGCTGCTTGTAAATTGATTTGACAAGCATCTGAGTATCTTTGCCCACCAAGCCCGGGATTGACCGACATAATCAAAACAAAATCACAATTTGGTGCCAAATCAACATAATCAACTAGGCTTGTTTCCATCTTTACACTTATTCCAGCCTTAAAACCTAAATCGTGAATGGACTGCAAAAGTTTTTTAGCTTTAGCTATATCTTGTGTTTCAACGTGAAAAGTAACTGAGTTAAGTTTCAAATCCTTCATCAATTTAATGTATTCTTCTGGTCTTTGAACCATTAGATGAACATTTGGCAAAATGTTCAATTTTTCAAGGATGTCTAAGTATTGGCCAGTCAATGCTCCATGACCAATGAATTCGTCATCCATAACATCATAATGAACATATTTCAATTTTAGATTTTTAATTTTTTCTAATTGTTCTTGTGCTTTTTCTTTATCTAAAGAAAGTAAAGAAGGTTCAAGTATCTTTTCCATATGACTCCTACAAAATATCAATCTTTTCTGTTTTTACAAACTCTAAGAAATCTTCTGGTCAAACAGAAGAAACTACCTCAGCCAAATGAACTTTATCTAAAAGATAATAAATTAAATTTGTGAAATTTATTGTCACAGACATGTTTGTTGGTCTATCTTTATCAAAAATTATTTGATCATAAATTTCATTATCAAGTTCAAGTGGGTTTGTGTTTCTTAGTTGGTTGTATGATTTATCACCAGAAGGTCTTTTACAAATATTAATTAAATTAATAGGTGCTTCATTAATGTAATCATAAACGTAAATACCACAACTGTTTTCTCAATCTTGAGCTGTCACAGAATATTGCTCAATAGATTGATTAGATTTTAATTTTTTGAAATTATTTTCAATAATTACAAATCTATTACTTGAACAAATATGATTTAATCCTTGTTTCAAAGTTAAAGTTAAATAACTGTTTTCGAGCTTTTGTGCTTCAACAACTTTCCAATCGCTAACTTTTATTTTTTTGTTTGAAACTTCATAAATCTTTTTTAATTCTGACTTATTAACAAAGGAAACTATTTTGCCAAATAATTGCTTTGCAAAATCAATAAAGTATTTATTGTTCAAATAATCTTCTGGCATTGCCAATTCTAAATCAATTATTCAATTGATCATAGAACTTGTATTGGATAATTTTACGTCTCTTTTAATTAGAGGGGCAAAAGTACAAATGTTTTTCCTTTTAAATTTAGATGAAGCGATAGTCAAATAATTGTCTTGACAATTATTAATTGCAGAAACTAAATTGCTTGCTTTGTTATCAAAGCTTACAAAACGGTCATTGCTTTTATAAGCCAAACTTGATTCTTTGTTTGGAACAATTAAAGCTGGGTCAAGATAAATTGCTTTATATTGTTCTTTAAAAAATGTAAAAATTTCTTGTTTAAGTTTTGAAGCATAAACAACTGTATCTTCTAAAGATACTTTTGGTTTATAGTCAAAAGGAAAATGAAATCTTTTCATTAATTATTTTGCTTCCTTCATATGAGGGAATAATAGAACATCTCTAATTGATTCTCTTCCTGTAAATAACATTACTAGTCTATCAATACCAATACCAACTCCACCTGTAGGTGCAAGTCCATATTCTAGAGCATCAATGTATTCCATATCAACTTCATTGGCTTCAGCGTTACCCAATTCTTTTTCTTTAATTTGTGATTCAAATCTAGCTAATTGATCCTTTGGATCATTTAGTTCAGAAAAGGCATTAGCATATTCTTTAGCACAAATGAATAATTCAAATCTTCTTGTTATTCTTGGGTCTTTTGAGTCTTTTTTAGCTAATGGAGAAATATCAACTGGATAGCCAATAACAAATGTTGGTTGTAGAAGTTTTGCTTCGCAATATTTTTCAAAAAAAGCATTCATGATATGACCTCTTGTTTTTTGGTGAGGTAATAATTCAATGCCGTCCTTCTTTGCTAATTCAATTGCTTGTTTATCATCTTTGATTTCTTTGAAATCAATTTTAGTTTCTTTCTTGATTGCATCAGCCATACTGATTTTTGCAAATGGTTTAGAAAAATCAATTTCTACACCTTTGTAAGTTAATTTAGTTTTGTTTAATTTCCTTGCAACATATCTGATAATTTCTTCAGTCAAATTCATCATGTCTTCAAGGTTAGCATAAGCTTGATAAGCTTCTAGTGAAGTAAATTCAGGATTGTGCATTGGGTCCATTCCTTCATTTCTGAAGATGCGTCCCATTTCATAAACTTTCTCAAAACCACCAACGATTAATTTTTTAAGAGGTAATTCTGTAGCGATTCTTAGATAGTAATTTCTATCTAAAGTATTGTGATGAGTTGTAAAAGGTCTTGCAGCTGCGCCACCAAGTATAGGTGAAAGGATTGGTGTTTCAACTTCTAAGAATTGTTTTGAAGCCATATATTCTCTAATGTATTGAAGAATATGTATTCTTTCAATAAATGTCAATCTTGATTCTTTGTTAACCATAAGATCAAGATATCTTTTTCTTGCTCTTATTTCTTCATCAGCTAAACCATGGAATTTTTCAGGAAGTGGTGTTAGGGCTTTAGACAAAATTACAAAGTCAATAACTTTAATGGTTACTTGTCCTGTCATAGTTTTCATTGGTGTTCCTGTAATACCAATAATGTCTCCCAAATCAAGAAGTTGTTTAAACATTTGGAATTTTTCAGGATCAAAAGTTTTTTTGTTAATGTAGAATTGAACATCACCTTCAAAGTCGTTAATAACACCAAAGGTTTGTCTAATTGCCATTACTCTACCGGCAATTTTAATTACATCTTTGTTTTCTTGCAATTCTTCATGAGAACACTTTTCATACTTCTTGATAAAAGAACCTGAAGTATGGTTTCTTTCGAAATTCTCAATTAAATATGGGTTTTTACCCATTTCAATTAATTTATCAAGTTTAGCTCTTCTTGCTAATTCTTGGTCATTAAATTTACGTTCCATATTTATCACCTATATAAAATATTAATTTTATTATATATTTAAAAAAGAGTCATTAATGACTCTTTTTTACTTTTGTTTTTTTCTTCTTTTGCTTGGGGCCACGAACTTTAGCATAATAAACTGAGTTAAAAATTGCTTGAACTAAACAACCAACTAAGGAAATTGCAACGAATGCAAATATATATTGTTGAAGATCATCACCAGCTTGGTATTGCATTAAAAAATTGCTTGGGTTTTCAATGTTATAAATAATGTCAATTACAAGAGCAGTCAATATTGAAGCTAACGATATAACATCACACACTGTAAAAGTAGCAATTAATCCGCTTGATTTTATTCCACCAAAGCTACCTAATTTTTTAGAAAGAGAAATCTGAATCCCTCCTAAAACAGTAGTAGCAACGATTATTACAGCAATTATTCCAGCAAAAAACATTGCTAATACAAAAATTATAAAAATAACTGTTAAAATCTTTTCATCATGACCTAGAATGAGTGTTGCAAAAAAAGCTACCACTTCAAGTAAGGCTAAGCCTACGGCTATATACCCTAATATGAAATTAGCTTTTGTTATTCTTTGTAATCTAATCTTTTCATGTTGCATAGCAAATTCCTAAGCCAATAGAGCTTTTTTGTATTTTGTACTAATAATTGCTATAGCTAATACAAGTCCTAATGAAATTATGTCGCTTACAAGAGCTATATATAGTTGCTCGATAACCCCAAATCCACCAAAAGGAGCAACAAGTAAAATAATACAAAGAACCAAATATATTGTTCTTGCTTTGGTAGCTGCAAAGTACTTTGCATCGGCAGCTTTTCTTACGGCTTGTGCGCCAATCACAATACCAATAATTGCGACAGCAAGAGCTAAGACGCTACCAAAATATTGACATATCATTCCTATTTCTAGAATTACAGCATTAATTTCAACCCTCGCAGCTAAAAGAATTTGCAAAATTACAAGAAGAAAGCAGAGCCCCGCAGTAATATAACCTAATATTGAACAAGCGTTAACGATTTTAACAAAGCTTGCTTTTGTTCCACTTTTAGTTGAAGCTTTTTTGTCTGTGTTTATTTTTTTTGTTTCCATAAATCCTCTTATTATAAAGATTATATAAAATATGAGTCTAAAGACTCATATTTTTATTTCTTGTTTCTAAGCATCTTTGTCTTTACTCTACGAATTTGATCTTCGATCTTATCTAGAGCCAAATTGATAGAGGTAATGATTTGGTTAGCAGAAGCTTCTGCTCTTAACATCTTTCCTCTTTTGATTGAAACATTTATTCTTGTTTTAAATGTTTTTATTTTTGAATAATAAACTATTTCAGCTTTTATGTTTTCGTTTAAGAAGGCATATTTTGCAAGAATAGATAGTTTATCTTCAAAATACGATTGAATAGATCTTGATTTATCGCAATCTTTTCAACGAATTGTAAATTTCGCCATGTGATTTATCCTTTGTAATATTTATAACAAATTTCTTGAGCAACTTGCTTTGCTTTTGGTAAAGAAACTAGTTTCTTAACTACCGCTAAAGCAAAGTCAATAGTTGTTCCACTGGCTTTAGAAGTAATAAAGTTCTTGTCTACTACCACATCTTGCTTAACAACATGTTTAATACCAGATTCAAAACCTGGGTAACAAGTAACTTTAACGTTATCGATTAATCCCAATTGACTTAGAACTGTCGGTGCTGCACAACAAGCAAAGACATTAATCTTTGCACCATTAGCTTTCTTTAAGAAAGCAATTAGTTTTGCGCACTTAACAGGGTCTAAGAAGTCAACGCATCCTTTTCCGCCAGGAAGATAGATTGCTGAGTACTTAGATAAGTTCTCTTTAGCCAAAATGTCGTCACAGCTAATGTGAACGCCATTTTGCAGAATCAAACTTTTCTTTTTTTCAATTGATATAACTTGAACAGCGATACCTGCTCTTCTTCAGATATCAATTGGGACGATTACTTCCATCTCTTCGCACTTGTTTGCGACAATGACTGCTATAGATGTTTTCATACACCTATATTATAACTTATTATAAATAAGTTATAAATATACGATTTTGCAAAAAAGCTACTTTTTATCAGTTATTCTGACAAAAAGAGGAGATAAATCACCTATTTGGTGATTTTGATGGTTTTTAGCTAAATTTTTAACATCTAGACTTAAATTCCAAGCTTTTTCAATACTTTGAGATGTTTTTATTAGAATTGGTTTTAATAAAACAACTAAATCATAGGTGTTATTGAAAATAATGTTTAAGCAGTTACCTAGTGCTTGTTTTTTAGCAGAATCCTTGGCTAGAACTCAAGGTTTTCTATCTTCAATGTACTTATTCAATACGTTGTATTGATCTTGAATTTTATCTAATAATTTGTTAATATCTAAACTTTCAATAATTTGTTCATATTCTTTTAGGAAAGTCGTATGAGATTCAATGACTTTTTTGTCCATGTCATCAAGAACTTTTTCATCAAATGTTGGAACAACGTTATTAAAATATTTCTTGATCATTCCTGAGATTCTTGTAGCCATATTTCCATAATTGTTTGCTAGTTGAGAATTGAATGTTTCAACAAATAAATCATGAGAGAATATTCCATCTTTTTCTAAAGAAACTTGTCTAATAATAAAATATCTAAAAGCATCAGATCCATATGTGTTAATGTAGTCATATGGATTGATAATGTTGCCTAAAGATTTAGACATCTTTCCTTCTTTAGTTACTACTCAACCATGACTAATAATTTTAGATGGTAATCTTAAATTAAGCATCTTCAATAAAATAGGTCAATAGATACAATGAAATCTAGTGATTTCTTTAGACATCAAGTGTATCACTTGACTGTCTTTATCTAGTCAATATTTTTGATAATTTTTGTCATTTTTAGTTAAATATCCTAAACCAGATAGATAGCTTAACAAAGCATCTATTCAAACATAAACAACATGCTTTGGGTCTTCTTTTGTAGGAATACCTCAAACAAGACTAGTTCTTGTTATAGAAAGATCTTCAAGACCTTTATCAATAAATGAACCAATTAATTCATTAACTCTTGTTTTAGGAACAACAAAACCATCTTTGTTTAGTTGTTCTTTAATTCACTTAGCAAATTCACTTACTTTTAAGAAATAAGATGGTTCGTTTTTTTCAACTAGTTCATGACCAACTTTGCAATAAAGTTTGCCATCTTTTTCTATTGCTTGATCTCTTGTGTAATTTTCTTCACAGTTTACACAATATAAACCTTTTCAGCTACCTAAATAAACATATTGCTTATTAACTAATTCTGAAAAGACTTTTTGAACAGCTTCTTCATGGTTTTTATCAGTTGTTCTGATAAAACCGTTGTAGTTAATGTCTAGGTCTTTTCATAGTTGTTTAAAGTCTTTTGCAACACTATCAAGCATAGCTTGAACTTCTAGATTATTCTTTTTAGCTGTATCAATAATCTTTTGTCCATGTTCGTCCATTCCTGTTAAAAAGAATACATCATACCCTAATGCTTTTTTATATCTAGCTATAACATCAGCTAAGATTGTTGTATAGGCATGACCTATATGAGGCTTGCCTGATGCATAATAGATAGGTGTTGTAATAAATAATTTTTTCATACAAATATATATTTATTTTAATTTATTTAATATTTATTATTTTAAAAATAAAAAATCATACCAAAGGTATGATAATTTTTTAGTCTATTTTATCTATTTTTATATAGTATCTCGTTTTACGAGATAAATTTATTTAAACACTTGTTTAAATAAAAAACCATACCCAAACTTGGGTATGATTTTTGATTGTTCTTTTTCTTCTTTTTAGATTAGCTTTGTTAATATTTTGTATTTTTAATTAAGCGTTTTTTTGTCCAAAAAGTACTTGAACGCCATCTGTTGGATATGAGTTTATAAATTCATAATAAACAATAAGATTAGCTTGAGGCCAGCCACCTGCAGGTTTCTTTAATCATACACAACCCCTGCCTCCAGTCACTTGTTGAATTTGAATTCTATCTTGATCGTTTGCACCACAATATGCAACTATACGACCTGTATTAATATTGATTGGATCTGCATTTTGCACACCAAAAATTGAAAAACGAATATCTTGATCTGTAAATGCGCTAATATCAGTTGAATTAATTGTGAATCTTCATAAATTATTTTCTTGTGGGTATATAGCATTTGTGCCACTTCAATATCCATTATACGTGCCAGTAGTATCACCAAATAAATTGGCAGCTAATTCATTATTCTTTGTTCAGGTTTCAATTGTGCCATCTGCCTCATCTGATCTAACATTAAAACTTAACAAAACATTTATAGCCATTAAACGACTGTCAATTTTTATTTGTTGGAAATTAATAGCTGGTATAGAAATTTTGAATGAATATGCTGTTACATCACTAATTACATATCCATCTTGTTGTGCTCCTTTTGTGTTTTCAGGAATACGTTTACTTTCAATGCCTGAATCAAGCACAACATCGTAATTATATGCATAAAAAGCTTCACCACCAGCCTTAGGATTAAGATGAACTATCGCTTCATAATTTTGACCAAATTCTCCTTGAGTAATTTCATAAGTTGGTGTCACAAGTTCTTGGCCCTCTTCCATATTTAACTCAGTAGTAATTAATATGGTTTTTGCTTCTTTTTGACAGCTTGCTAAAGGAATTGCTGTACCTAAAGTTGCTGCAGCACCTAATATAGGCGCGATTAATTTAATTTTTTTCATATATTCTCCTCACGGTCATTATATATATATATATAGTGATTTTTTCAAGTAAATTAATAAAAAATCACTCTATTTATAGAGTGATCTTTAAATAATTAGTTTTAATTAAACTAGTTGAACAATAGCCATCTTAGAGTTGTCACCAGCACGGTTGTCTAATCTTAGAACACGGCAGTAACCACCTTTTCTATTGGCATATTTCTTAGCTAAAGTTGTTGTTAATTTCTTCACAATAGCTTCTTTTTTCATTTTGCTAGTGTTTAAAACAATAGCATAAATTCTTTTTTTAGATTCTAATGTGTTCTTTTTACCTAAGGAAATAAGATGATCAACCTGTTTTCTTAATTCTTTAGCTTTTCCTACTGTTGTAGTGATGTGGCCATAAACAATAACATCAGATGCTTGTTGTCTAATAACCATCTTAGTTCAAGCAGTATTTTTTCTTTTAGTTATCACAAAAGACATAAATACTCCTTCCTAATTCTTTTTGAAAGATAAACCATATTCAGTAAGTTTCTTTTGAATTTCCTTCAAAGATGTCTTACCAAGGTTTTTAATCTTTTCTACATCAGCCTTAGTCATGTTTGAAAGTTCTTGTAATGTTTTAATACCATTACGTTTCAAACAGTTGTAACTTCTAACTGATAATTCAAGCTCGTCAATAGAAACGGATAATGTTTGGTTCTTTTCTTCAAGTTTTTGTTCTTCCATCATTTCCATTTCTTTGATCTTTTCATTAATGTTAGTTAATTGATCAAAGTGTTCAGTTAGAATTCTTGATGCATATGCTAAAGCATCAGATGGACTAACTGCACCGTTTGTTACTACATCCATAGTTAGCATATCACCCATTTGGTTCTTGCTAATTTTCTTTTCATCAACTTGGTATCCAACTTGTAATACTGGACAGAAGTTTGAGTCTGTAGCAATAATACCTAAAGCATTAATTTGTTCTTGGTTTTGTTTGAATGTTTTAAAACCACGACCAGTTCTTGCATAGATTTCCATTTCAAAAGCTTTTGAAGCTTTTGTTTTAGTAGCAATGTAAAGATCTGGGTTGATAATTTCAAAGCCTACTGGTAATTCAATATCACCAGCTTTAATAACACCAGCTTCTTTAAATGCTAGTTTCATTGTTGGTCAGTTTTCAATTGTAGTGTCAGGTGCAACAGCATCTTCAGAAATCTTTAAAACTAGTTGTTTAAGATTTAAGATGATTTGTGTTACGTCTTCCTTAATACCATCAATTGCTTGGAACTCATGTGTAACGCCTGGAATTTTAATAGCGAATACACTTGAACCAGGAATATTAGAGATAATGACTCTTCTTAAGGCATTACCAATAGTAATACCAAAGCCTGATTCTAGTGGTCCAATTTCAAATTGGCCATGATTTTCATTTAATAAATGAAGATTTGGTTTAATGTTATATTTAATGAATTTATCCATAATACTCTCCTAACGTGGTTTCTTTGGTGGTCTACAACCATTGTGTGGTAGTGGTGTAACATCAGCAATTTCTGTGATTTGTAATCCAGCAGCTGCTAATGATCTGATAGCAGTATCTTTACCTCTACCAATACCATTACATCTAACTGCAACAGTTTTTAGACCCATAAGCATTGCTTGTTTTGCACATGCTTCAGCTGCTATTCCTGCAGCATATGGGGTAGACTTTTTGCTACCTTTGTAACCAATAGTTCCTGAGCTTGCTCAAGCTATTGCATTACCACTATTGTCTGTAATAGTAACAATTGTATTGTTAAGGGTAGAGTGAATGTGAGCCATTCCATTGATTGATGCTAGTTTTTTCTTTTTCTTACCAGCAGGTTTCTTTGTAACTTTATTTTCAGCCATATTTACCTACCTCCTATTACTTAGTTTCTTGTTTCTTGTTAGCGATTGTCTTTCTAGGACCTTTTCTAGTTCTAGCGTTGGTTCTAGTTCTTTGACCTCTAACAGGTAAACCTTTTTTGTGTCTAATTCCACGGTAACAGTTAATTTCCATTAAATGCTTAATGTTTAATGTTACGTCTCTACGTAAGTCACCTTCAATAGTGTACTTACTTGCAGCTTCACGAATTGCTGCAAATTCTTTTTCTGTTAAATCACTAACTTTAGTAGTTTCTTTAACTCCAGCAGTTTTACAGATTTTTTGAGCAGATGATTTGCCAATACCATAAATTGCTTGAAGAGAATAAACTACTTGTTTATTGTTAGGGATATCAACACCTAATAAACGTGCCATAATTTCTCCTATCCTTGTCTTTGTTTGTGTTTAGGGTTTTTACAAATAACCATAACACGTCCATGTCTTTT
>JAZRVJ010000054.1:0-1744 GCA_045599065.1 Mycoplasmoidaceae bacterium | reverse complement strand
TAGATTGTAAAAGTTAATTTACACCATTGGTAGTTATACCATAACAATGTGGTGTTTGTCAATTTAAAGTTGAAATCACTCTTTTGTAATTTCAAAAATATTTATACTCATCTACTATTTGTCTCACTCTAAAAATAGATAGCATATCTATTTCGTGTTGAGCCAATCATTCACCTCTTAGCCTCTTCCAAAATCTTTCTATCCAACCGTTGTCAGTTGATTTACCAGGTTTACCACACGAATGCTTAATGTTTTTTGCTTGTAACAGATTCTGGACATTACTTTCAAAATATTGTGTTCCATAGTCTGTATTTAAAACTTTAGCAGTTGGTGGCAATTCGTTTATTGCGTCAACTACGACATTTGCAGACATATGATCACAAAGAATTAATGAGACCAGTTCCTGACTGACAACATCAATTATTCCATGAACAAACTTAATTCCTTCAGAAGTCCATAGATACATAAAATCAGCTGAGAATGCTTCGCCACGTTTATATGTTGGGAGTAATTCTTTTGACAAAAGATAAGGTCTTAAATGACTTGTATCTTTCAATTCATTTGGTGTAAAACGTCAAACAGTTGTACATGGGTACAAATGTGCGTCAGTTAAAATTCTTCTCACTGTCGGAACAGATATCTTAATTCCTTTGGAATTAAGAATGCCACATATTTTGAAAGCACCTTGACATTGATGTTGATCGTAAAAAGTTGATATAACTTCATTTTTAAAAAACCATTGATTATGCTTATAGTCGCTTCGATAAAATGCACCGTGGTTTATATCTTTTTTGTAGTTGTGTAGTGTTTTTCTATTTAATGAAAATGCTCTACAAAGCATTCTCATAGAGCATTTATACGATGTGTGCTTAATAATTCTTTGCAAAGACTTGGCAACTCGCTTTCGCTGTTCTTTCTTAGTTTTTTCAGCTCTTTCTTTTTCTAAATCTTCTTTAAGTATTTGGATGATTGTAATTAAATCATCTTTGCTTACATCTTTTAATTCATTTCAAAGCTTAGGGTCTTTTTTTAATTTATTTTCCATATCTTTATGATATTGAATATTTAGTCGATATGAAATACTATTTTTTGGAACGAAAGTTAAATAGTATTGACTTGTTAAATTAAAAATTCTTTCTTTTGTGTTATTCCAGTAGAATTCTCTTTCTGTTGCATCTGTCCAACCTCGCATTAATTCATATTTATAAAGTTGATCAGAACCTATATCCTGCTCGATTTTTTTAATAATTATTCCCACTTGTCATGGTTTGTGCCATTGGCCCATAAGTATACCTCCAAGTGGTGTAAAATAACTTTGCTAGTCTAATATAAAAGAAAAAAGAAGCCAAGTTTATAGTATATGGCTCACATATTTTCCTTTATTATTTCTTTGCGATTGTTGTTCTAGATCTAGTAACATCAACTGCTTTTTTACCTCTAATCTTTTTCCCACTTAAAGCTGAAGAGTTGAGTTTGTTAATAGTTTTCTTAATTGTTTTAGGTGATTTTAATGACCAAGTTAAGACTAGTGATACAATTCCAAAGACAACAACCACAATTGCTCAAACTAACATACCTATTCCCATTCTTGTCAAGCCACATATTTTTTTATCGTTATATGTAAATCATTGTCATATGCTTTCTTGGCCATCTTGTCTTACTTTATAAAAACTTACAAATGTCATTACAATGAATCCAAGCAATAAAGTAATTTCACCTGTAATTAAAAATTTTCTAAGACCAT
>JAZRVJ010000053.1:0-2871 GCA_045599065.1 Mycoplasmoidaceae bacterium | reverse complement strand
AGAAGTATTAGAAATGCAAAAGACGCAACATATGAAATAGATATGGCAAAAACCAACCATAGTTTAGACAATAAAATTGAAACAATGTTAATGTTGCCTAAAAAAGAATTAGTGAATTTATCATCAACAGCACTAAGATATTTACAAGATGCTAAAAAGAGGAAATAATGCCAGAGTTACCTGAAGTAAGAACCATAGTTTCAACATTACAACCATCTAAAGGACTTAAAGTTACAGGTGTTAGTTTTATTGATACACGAGTTATTAGAAATTGTAACGCTAAACAATTTAAACAATTTTTATTAAATGAAAAGATAATTGACATAAAAACATTAGGGAAACTAATTTATTTTGAATTGTCTCATGATAAATATTTAACAACCCATTTAAGGATGGAAGGGAAAGTTTATTTTCTAAATAAAAATGATCCTATTGAACCGTTTCAGTGCATTGAGATTGTTTTAGGAAATAAAAAGATAATTTATACCGACTCAAGAAAATTTGGTCAACTAAATATATATAAAAGTAAAGAAGATTTTTTAAGATCTCGCGAAATAATAAGTCAAGGCTACGAACCATGAGACAAAAGATTGACACCAGATTATTTATTGTCACAATATAAAAATAAAAATCAAGCAATAAAGACAATATTGTTAGATCAATCTATTATTTCTGGTATAGGCAATATTTACGCAGCTGAAATATGTTTTGCTTGCAAAATTAATCCAAAAAGACCAGCAAAACTACTTAATAAGGAAGATTGCAAGAACATTATTGATTCCTGTAGAGCCATAATGAATGCAGCAATAAAAAGTCAAGGAACAACGGTTTTTAGTTTTAAATTTGCTAAAAATCATTCTGGTAGCTTTCAAAATCAACTAAAAGTTTATGAAAGACAAGGACAAAAATGTAAAGTTTGTGGTTCCTTTATTAAAAAAATTATGCTTAACGGTAGAGGCACATGTTATTGTCCTAACTGTCAAGCAAAATAATTTTAATGATTAGAAGATCAATCTAATTGATTAACTGTTTTTCTGTTTTTATTAATATAGTTTTGCGCAATACAACCAGAATTTACTTTTATTACTCTTGTTGCTAAACCAGCAAAGATCGGGTTGTGGGTAACAATAATAACTGTTGTATTGAACTTTTTGTTGATATCAACAAACAATTGTAATATTTGTTTAGACATTTCTTCATCAACCGCTCCTGTTGGTTCGTCACCAAAGACAATTGCTGGGTTTTTTGCCATACTACGAGCAACAGAAACTCGTTGTTGTTGTCCGCCAGATAATTCGTATGGGAATTTCTTTGCATGCTCAGACATTCCTACTGTTTTCAATAATTCATCAATATCTAATCTTTTTGTTTTATCAGTTTGAAGGTTTCAACCGATCTCAACATTTTCACGAACAGTTAAATTTGGTAATAGTCCGTATTGTTGGAAAATATAACCAATATTATCACGACGGAACTGTGTTAATTGGTTATCTGTCATTTTAATTAAATTATTTGAATTAACGATTGTTCTGCCATATGTAGCTTTATCCATTCCAGACATTATGTTTAATAAAGTAGTCTTACCCGAGCCAGAAGGACCAAGAATTACCACAAATTCACCCTGTTTGATTTTTAAATCAAAACCTTTTAAAATTTTGTTTGCAATCCACTTGTTGTAGTAATATTTTGTAATGTTTTCAAAATCTATTACATATTTAGATGAGATGTTTTTATATGATGTATCCTTTTTGTCTATCTTTTTTGTTAATTCATCAAATTGTTTTATCAATTTTGCATATTGCATGCTTCTAAAGGTGTCGTCTAGAGCCTTTCTGCGATCAGTAAATAGCTCTATTTTTTTGTTTAATCCAGCCATAATGGATTTTCAGTATTTTTTATCTTTGTTATTGTAATTATATTTACCAGCTAAAGCAGCTTGAGCAACTTCGAGTTGAAATTTAGCTTTATATAGACCAAAATTATTTTTATTAATAGCTCTAATTCTACTTTTTGGAAAATAGTTATCTCTAAATTGTTCATTTTCATAAGCATTTACGATAGAATAAAGCTCTTCGACAGTAAGGTTGTTATGTTTTCCACTAGCACAGTTGTGGTCATAAAGTAAAGCATTAATATATTTAGATAATCTTGATTTACAAGAAACTATATCTGCTTGTGCATCAACAAATTGTTTAGTGATTTCTCTTCTGAGTTTATATGTAGCATCATCTTTGATTTCAAATGGACGGTCATATACAGATTTGATATTGTCATAATTAGCTCAGAAGGTTTTGTATTCTTCTTGAGTTTTTTCAAGAGCAAGGACGTTTTTTTCCATCACTCTCTTTTTATTGCTTTCAGGAACACCTGAAAGGTCTTTTAATTCCGCTAAGTTTTTGAATAATCTTTTTGCCATAACAACTCCTATTTAATTTGATCTACCAATCTGTCTTTCTTTAGTGATACAAAGCCTGCGGCATAAGTACCAACTAAAATTGCACCAATACCACACACTGCAACAACATAGTATCATCATTTTTGAGTTACATCAACCAAGATGTTTGCAGTCGAGAAGATAATCGCTTGATATCCTGCAACTAAACCAAAGCTTACTGGAATAGCTAATAATAACCCCAAAGCAATTGTTGGAATGAATAGAGCTAGGATACTCATTGCATTCTTACTATCTCCATAACCTAATGCTTTTAGCATTGCAGCCATCTTTTTACTATCATTAATAATTAAGTTAGATATGATTCCAACAATAATGATAGTGATTGGAATAATAATTGCTATTGCAGCAACTTCAGCTAAATTAAATGTAGAAATTAAGTTACTATACACCTTGTCACTAGCGGCTACGTCCATAGC
>JAZRVJ010000052.1:0-1535 GCA_045599065.1 Mycoplasmoidaceae bacterium | reverse complement strand
ACCTCCTGCTAAAGCAGGAATTCATGCTTTTGATGGTCCTGATAATATTTGTAATTTATATTTTGTCTTATTTAATAAGTTAAAGTACTTTTCAAGGTCTTTTAGATAGTACTTATCCATTTTTCTTTTTTGACTAGCTTTTGGAACAGTCAAATAAATGACCTTAGTACCGCTACATTTGTACTTAAGACCATGATATGCTTTCTTGAAAGCTTCTTTATCTGCTACTTCTTTAGATAAAGCAAGCATTGCAAATCTAAGATTTCTTCTGATTCTTTCTATTTGGGCAGTAGAAATAATAGTTGCCTTAGGTTTGTTTGTGTTCATAATTCTCCTATTTATTGATTTAAACCTATGGTTTAAATCCCTTTCTTACACTCATTATATATAAATATATAATGAGTTCAAAAAATAGGGTTTTGAACTAAAGTCAAAATAAAATAGTGGTTTCCCACTATTTTCCTAAGGCTTTAACATCGCCCGCGATCATTAATTCTTCGTTTGTTCTTACTCTAAATAGCCTTGTATTTGAACCATTAGCAGTTACTTCAAGATAATCATCATACTTTTGGTGATTCTTGTCTGTATCGTACTTTAAAGTCATTAATTTGACCCTATCGCATACACCTTCAAGTAGCTCTGGATCATTTTCACCACATCCAGCTGTGAAAACAATAGCATCTACTTTTCCTAGTTCATTTGCATAGGTAACTACATAGTTAGCAATTCTTTGTAATTGAATTTCTCTTGCTAATTTAGCATTAGCATCACCTTGCTTTGCTTTAGCAATTACATCTCTTGAATCGCTAGAACCAGCAATTCCTAGCATTCCTGCTTTTTTATTTAATTCAGCATTAATTTGTTCACCTGTTAAACCTTGAGTTAATAGATATGTACATACTGATGCATCAATATCTCCACATCTTGTTCCCATGATTAAACCTTGTAATGGGCTTAAACCCATAGTTGTGTCATAACTTTTACCTTCTTTAATAGCACAGATAGAAGCACCATTACCTATATGACAAACAATTAAGTTGGGATTTTTCTTGTTTAAGATAGTTTCCATTTTCTTAGCAATGTATCTATAGCTTGTGCCATGAAAACCATATTTCTTAATTTCATATTTGTCTGTAGTTTGTCTATCTAGACAATAATCAGAATTTAAGGCAGGAATTGTTGCATGATAGCTTGTATCAAATACTCCTACGTTATAAGCATGTGGAACAAGTTTTTTAAAGACTTTAATTACCGCTGTTTCACATGGGTTGTGTAAAGGAGCAATCTTGCCATATTCAATAGCTATATTTAAAATCTTTTCATCATCTACACGCATTGATTTCTTAAAATAGCTACCACCCATAGCAATTCTATGACCAATACCAACAATCTCTTTTAGATCAGTTAAAATGCCTAGTTCTTTTAAAGCATCCAAAGCAATTTGTACTGCTGTAGTATGTTCTGGCATAGCAATATCTTTATCAATTTCTTTACCATCAACCGTTTTAACTTTGATGTGTCCATCAACAAAGATT
>JAZRVJ010000051.1:0-11622 GCA_045599065.1 Mycoplasmoidaceae bacterium | reverse complement strand
ATAATTATACAAAATGATAAATGAACAAAAATACTTAAAAATTAATAAAAATTCACAAAAACATAAAAAAAACATACATTTTCAAAAATAATCCTCTATTTTTCAGAGGATTATTTTATATATAAGTGGCAAACTCGGGTTTTATCATAAAAATTAAATAAATAAAATAATTTATATTAAAGATAATAAAAAAGTAGTATACTATATTTATGAGAGGTAATATTTATGGCAAGAAAAAGTATTTTTGAAATTGATAAAAACATGTTAGAAAACATCAGTACTGTGGAAGATGGCATTAAATGGTATGATTTAAATAATTCATGTATTATGGGAAGAGCCTTTGAATCTAAAATATATAATAGATTAGATGACAGCTTTGTATCAGAAAACGTCGAAACATTAAAATTAAACCCAGCAGGTTTTAATATCTGTTTTAAAACTAACGCTAAAACAATTAAATTAAAAGCAAAATTAGCTGGTGCTGCATATATGTCTCATATGACAGCAGTTGGCACAATAGGTTTTAGTTTGTATGTAAAAGAAAAAGGTAAATGGGTATTTTTAAATTGTACAAAGATCAATAAATCTGAATACACAGTTGATTTACTAAATGACTGTTTTGACAAAGAATTTGAATATAGATTATATTTCCCACTATATCAAATATTAGAAAGTGCATTTGTTGGGGTAAATGAAGACGCTAAATTTAAATTCTATAAATTAAATCAAGAAACACTAGTAATTTATGGAACTAGCATCTCTCAAGGTGGTTGTGCAACAAGACCGGGTATGGATTATGGCGCAATATTAGGAAGAATGCTAAATCTAAATGTAATTAATTTAGGATTTAGTGGCTCATGTAAAATGGAGCATAGAATGCTTGAGATATTAAATATGATTGAAGATAAGAAATATTTAATTTTTGAAGTCGAATGTAATACAGCCGGTGCTGCACTATTTAACGAAAAGTTTCCATACTTTATGGAAAATTTAAAAAACAAAGATGATATCAAAATATACTTAGTATCTCACTTTGATGAAGCTATGGGCTTAGTTAAAACAGGATATGCTAATTATAGAAAAGAATTTTATGATGCACAAAAAGCAATGTGTGAAAAATACAACATCACATTCGTCGACGGAACCGAACTAATAAAAGAAATTAATAAAGACGGAAGCGTAGATGGTGCACATTTATCAGATCTTGGTTTTTATTTCGTTGCAAAAGGATTTGCAAAGATTATTAGGAAAGACAAATAATGTTTAATATTTCTAATTCTAAATTTGAATTTGAAAGCATAGATGAGTTATTTTCTTATTTTAAAGTATCTAGTAAAAATAAATACATTTTAGTTCAAAATAGAAAAGTAAGAGTAAATGATGTAGCTATAAAGAATTCAAATATTCCTTTAGAAAAAACTGACTATATAGATATCGATGACTCAATACTGATGAAGGATAAATATATACCATTCAACTATAAAATTAGTGTGCTATACGAAGATGATGACATATTAATTGTATATAAACCGATATCGATGTTGGTTCATCCAGATGGTGAGAGATGCGATACTTTAATAAATGCGGTTGCTAATTATTATAAAAATTGCAATATTTATTTTACACATTTGCATCGATTAGATTATGAAACTAGTGGAATGATAGTAATAGCTAAAAACATCTTTAGCGCAAGTTATATATCAAACGAATGGGAAAACAAGAATGTAACTAAAGAATATGTTTGTTTATGTAAAGGTGTATTCGGTAAAAAGGAAGATACAATAAGTTATGATATCAAATCTGATAGACATGTAAACAATAAACAAGTAGTAATTAAGAGTAAAATTAATGATAATATAAAAACACATTATAAAGTAATAGAAACAAAGAACAATATTTCAAAATTAATTGTAAGGATCGATGGTGGTAAAAAGCACCAAATCAGAGCACATTTATCAAGCATAATGCATCCAATTATAGGTGATAAAATTTATGGTGTAGATAATCAGGATAGAATGATGCTTGAGTTTTATCATATTGAATTTAATCATCCAAGAAATCAAGAAAAATTTGTTTTTGAAATAGACAAGGAGTTTTAAATGAATTATCGTACTTTAGGTAATACTAATTTAAAAGTTAGTGAAATAGGTTGTGGTGGTATACCTTTACAAAGAGTTAGCAAAGATACTGCTTATGATATTGTGAGTGAATTAATCAATCAAGGAATTAACTTTATAGATAGCGCTAGAGGATATACTGTATCAGAATCTTTGTTTGGTTGTGCAATTGAAGGAAGAAGAGAAAGATTTGTTTTAGCTACAAAATCTATGGCAAGAACTTATGATGCAATGCTAAATGATATCAAAACGAGTTTATCAAACTTTAAAACAAATTATATTGATTTATATCAAATGCATAATTTAAGAGGAGAATGTGATTATTCTGGTGCTATTAAAGCTTTGCTTGAAGCCAAAGAAAAAGGACAAATTAAACACATAGGTCTAACATCACATAGTTATGAATTTATCGAAAAAGTTTTAAACGAAGAAGTACCATATTATGATATCTTTGAAACAATTCAATTCCCTTACAATTTTATTGAAGATAAAGCTAATGATTTATTTTTAAAAGCTAATAAAAAAGGAATTGGCGTAATAGTTATGAAACCATTAGCTGGTGGAAATATTGATAATGCTAATATTGCTTTAAAATATATATTGAATAATGAAAGCGTAAATGTAGCTATACCTGGTATGGATTCAATAGACCAAGTAAAAGAAAATGCTTCTGTGAGCCAATCTGATATCAAATTAAATGATGAAGAAACTAAGTACATTGGAGGAACTAAAAATAAATTAGGTAATGATTTTTGTAGGAGGTGCGGATATTGCCAACCATGTACTAAAGGAATCGATATCGCAAATTGTTTCTTATTTGAGAACTATGTTAAGAAATATAATTTAAAAGATTGGGCGTTTGATAGATATAATGGATTAAAGGTAAAAGCTAGTGAATGCATTGAATGCCATATGTGTGAATCTCGATGCCCTTATGGATTAAACATCACTAAAAAGTTAAAAAGCGTTGTAGAAACATTTGGTGAATGAAACGCCAAAAAATAGGCAAAAAAATACTAATAGGAAATTTTCGTTAAATTTCCTATTTTTTGTTTTAAACGAACCTTAAAATAAAGTCTGTATTTTTAAGATAAGAATAGGTTCTCAAACAAAAATATTTTTTTCCTTGACTTTTATACTTGAAAAGAGTACAATATATGAGGCTTAAGAAGGCGGGGATTTGTGAGGTTGCTGATACACACGGTTGAGTTGCCAATTATACGAGTGCATCAGGTAATTCACAATGAGCTAAGTCTTAAAGTACAAGAATACTATAAGGAGGAAGCAAAAATGGCACAAAAGACATTAAGAATTAAATTAATTTCTTATGATCACAGATTATTAGATGAATCTGCAAAAAGAATCGTTGAAGCTGCGAAGAAGACAGGAGCTGTTGTTTCTGGACCAATTCCACTTCCAACAGAAAGAGAAGTTTTCACAATTATTCGTTCACCTCATAAACATAAAGATAGCCGTGAACAATTTGAAAGAAGAACTCACAAGAGATTAATCGACATTCAAGCTACACCAAAAACTCTTGATGCATTAGTACATCTTGAAATACCTGCAGGTGTAGATATCATTCTAAAATAAAATGAGCAAAGAAGGAGGAAGAACTCATGGCCAAAGGAATCTTAGGTAAAAAAGTCGGAATGACTCAAATTTTTGCAGCAGATGGCACATTAATTCCTGTAACAGTTATTGATGTAACACCAAATGTTGTATTACAAAAGAAAACTGCTGAAACTGATGGTTATCAAGCAGTACAATTAGGCTATGGTGATGTTAAGAGCATCAACAAAGCTGAAGATGGACATGCTAAGAAAGTAAACACAAACCCTAAGCGCTTCGTAAAAGAGATCGCTGGAGAGGAAATGTTAGCGTTCGAAGTAGGTCAAGAAGTTAAAGCAAATATATTTGTAGAAGGTGAAATCGTTGACGTAACTGGTATCTCTAAAGGTAAGGGATATGCTGGTGGTGTTAAACGTCACAACTTCCACATTGGACCAAAAGGACATGGATCAGGTTATCATAGAGGTGTAGGTTCTATGGGATCTATCGATGCTGCTAGAGTTAAAAAAGGTAAGAAGATGCCTGGTAGATTAGGTGGAGAAGTTACAACAATTCAAAACTTAAGTATCGCAAAAATCGATTTAGAAAGAAACGTTGTGCTAGTTAGAGGTAACGTACCTGGAGCTAATCAATCATTTGTTATTATTTCAAATGGTGTTAAAGCTCACAAACCTGCTGTTAACCCTGAAGCACTAGCTAAGTAAGAAAGGAGAAATAACGATGCCAAGTATTAAAGTATTAAATCAAGCTGGAACTGAAGTTAGAACTTTAGAATTAGCTAATGAAGTATTTGCTATTGAACCAAATATGCAAGTAGTATGTGACGTCATTAATTCTCAACGTGCCGGCTTACGTCAAGGAACAGCTGACACTAAGACTCGTACAGAAGTTAGTGGTGGAGGAAAGAAACCTTACAGACAAAAAGGAACTGGTAGAGCAAGACAAGGCTCAACTAGAGCACCTCAATGGGTTGGTGGTGGAGTTGTATTCGGCCCTACTCCAAGAAAGTACAATTTAAAGGTTAATAAGAAAGTTGTTCAATTAGCAACAAAATCTATATTAAGTGATAAGCTAGCTAACAATAACATTATCGTTATCGATAAGATTGAATTAGCTGATAGTAAAACTAAGAGTTTAGTTGAAGTATTAAAGAATGTTAATGCTAATGTTGATAAGAAGATCATCGTTGACGTATTAGAATATAATGATGAATTATATTTAGCTGGAAGAAATATTCCAAACGTATACGTTCAAACAAAAGGTCATTTAAGCGTTTATGATTTATTAAATGCTGATATGTTAGTTTTAACTGAAGAAGCAATTAAGAAATATGAGGAGGAACTTAAATAATGAGAAAAGATTATGACATTATTGTACGTCCTTTAATTACAGAAAAAGCTACTAAATTAGTTGAAGCTAACAAATATACATTTGAAGTTAAACAAGGTAGCAATAAAGTAGAAGTTGCAAAAGCAGTAGAAAATCTTTGGAAAGTTAAAGTTGTTTCTGTAAACATGCTTAACACTCCAAGAAAGACACGTCGTGTTGGAAAATATGAAGGATTACGTCCAGCTGTTCAAAAAGCTGTAGTAACTTTAGCTGAAGGCGATAAGTTAGACGTATTCGAATTATAGGAGGAATAATCAATGGCTATTAAAAGTTATAAACCTACGACTAATGGTCGTCGTGATATGACTGTATTAGTATATAAGAATGAAATCACTACAGATACTCCTGAAAAGAGTTTATTAGCTCCTTTAAGTAAGAATGGTGGTAGAAACAATACTGGTCATATTACAGTTCGTCATCAAGGTGGCGGTGAAAAGAGAAAATATCGTATCATTGATTTTAAACGTAATAAAGACAATATCGTTGGAACTATTAAGACTATCGAATATGATCCAAACAGAAGTGCTAATATTGCTTTAGTTTGCTACGCTGATGGTGAAAAGAGATATATCATTGCTCCAAAAGATATCAAAGTTGGAGACACAATTGTATCTGGCGAAAAAGTAGATATCAAAATTGGTAATACAATGCCTTTAGGAAATATGCCAATTGGTACTATTATTCATAACATTGAAATGCATCCTGGAAAAGGTGCTCAATTAGTTAGAAGCGCTGGTACAAGTGCTCAAATCTTAGGCCGTGAAGAAAGATACGTTTTAGTACGTTTAACAAGCGGTGAAGTTAGAAAAATTTTAAGTGTTTGCCGTGCTACAGTTGGTGAAGTTGGCAACGCTGATTATATGAATGTAACAATTGGTAAAGCTGGTAGAACTCGTCATATGGGAATCAACCCAACTGTACGTGGATCTGTTATGAACCCTAATGACCATCCTCATGGTGGTGGTGAAGGTAGAGCTCCAATTGGACGTAAAGCACCTTTAACTCCTTGGGGTAAACCTGCTTTAGGTAAGAAGACTCGTAATTCAAAGAAAAAATCAAACGAACTAATCGTTCGTCGTCGTAACGGTTAATTAGGAGGTACAAAATGGCTCGTTCATTGAAAAAAGGACCTTTCTGTGATGAACATTTAATGAAAAAAGTAGTTGAATTAAATGAATCAAACAGTAAAAAAGTTATTCAAACTTGGTCAAGAAGATCAACAATTTTCCCAGCATTTATTGGACACACAATTGGTGTATATAATGGAAAAACACATGTTCCTGTATATGTAACTGAAGATATGGTTGGACATAAATTAGGCGAATTTGCACCAACTAGAACATACCACGGACATGGAAAAGATAAGGAAGCTTAGGAAGGAGATAATTATGGAAGAAGTAAAAACTGCTAGAGCAGAAGCTAAGACTGTACGTATCTCTGCTACTAAGGTAAGATTAGTTATGGATTTGGTTAGAGGCAAAGATATTAAAGATGCATTTAATATTTTACATGTAACTCCAAACGGAGCTGCTACAGCTATTGAAAAAGTATTAAAGAGTGCTGTTGCTAATGCAACAAATAATTATGAAATGTCTCAAGACAAATTATTTATTAAAGAAATCTACGCTAATGAAGGCATGACAATGAAGAGATTCTTACCTCGTGCTAAAGGTAGCGCTAGTCATTTATTAAAAAGAACAAGCAACATTATCGTAGTTGTTGCAGAAAGAAATTAAGGAGGATCTCAATGGGACAAAAAGTTAGCCCAATCGGAATGCGTTTAGGTATTATCCGTGATTGGGATTCAAAATGGTATGCTGGTAAATTAGAAGTTCCTGCATTATTACATGAGGATTTAAAGATTCGTAAGGAAATTGAAGAATATTATAAGAAAGCTCAAGTTTCAAGAATCGTTATCGAGAGAGTAAAGAACAAGATTATGATCGTTCTTTATACTGCAAAACCTGGTGTTGTTATCGGTCGTGAAGGCACAATTAAAGCTCAACTAGTTGAAAAATTAGAAGCTATGACTGGAAAGAAAGTATTCATGAACGTTGTAGAAATTAAGAACCCAGATTTAGACGCAACATTAGTTGCAAGAAAAATGGCTGAAGATCTAGAAAACAGAGCTTCATTCAGAAGAGTACAAAAGAAAGCAATCCAACAAACTATGAAGGCTGGAGCTAAAGGTATTAAGACTCATATCTCTGGTAGATTAGGTGGAGCTGAAATGGCACGTGGTGAAGGTTACTCAGAAGGTACAGTACCACTACATACATTAAGAGCTGACATCGATTATGCTTTAGCTGAAGCTAATACTACTTATGGTAAATTAGGAATTAAAGTTTGGATTTGCAAAGGTGAAGTTTTACCTGCAAAAAAGGAGGCTAAATAATTATGTTAATGCCTAAGAGAACAAAATTCCGTAGACCTCATAGAGTTCGTTATGATGGCAAAGCAAAAGGCGCTAAAAAAGTAGATTTTGGTGAATTTGGTATGATGGCTATGCAAGGAACATGGCTAACTCAACAACAAATTGAAGCTGCTCGTATTGCTATGACTCGTTATATGAACCGTGAAGGTAAAGTTTGGATTAGAATTTTCCCTCATAATCCACAAACTAAGAAACCATTAGCTGTACGTATGGGTGGTGGTAAAGGTAACGTTGAAGGTTACGTAGCAGTAGTTAAGAAGGGAACAGTAATGTTCGAAATCGGTGGTGTAAGTGCTGCTGTAGCAAGAGAAGCATTTAGACTAGCTGCTAACAAATTACCTATCACAACAAAATTTGTAACAAAGGAAAATAGTGGTGAATAAAAATGGCTAGAACTAAGAAAGAAAAAGTTGTTGTAAGACAATCAAAGACTGATAAGATTAGACAAATGGATGTTGCTGCTATTGAAAAGAATATTGAAGAATTAAAACAAGAATTATTCAATTTACGTTTCCAAGCTGCTGTTGGAAAATTAGAAAATACAGCACAAATCAAGAAAAATAGAAAGCAAATTGCTCGTATGAAGACTATTCTTACAGAACGTGCAAATGCTAATAAGTAGGAGGATGAACAATGGAAAGAAATACTCGTAAAGTTTTAATTGGTAAAGTTGTTTCTGATAAAGAAGATAAAACAATTAAAGTTTCTATTACTACATATCGTAAACATCCTTTATATGGCAAACGTGTTGAATATACAAAGAAATTTACTGCTCACGATGAAAACAACGAAGCAAAAGTAGGCGATACAGTAAAAATCATGGCTACTAGACCTCTTTCAAAAATGAAGAGATATCGTTTGATTGAAATCGTTGAAAAGGCAGTCATCTTATAGGAGGCAATTATGATCCAACAAGAATCAAGACTTAAAGTTGCTGATAACTCTGGTGCAAAAGAAGTTTTATGTATTAAAGTTTTAGGCGGAACAAGAAGAAGATTTGCTAACATTGGTGATATCATTGTTGCTACTGTTAAAGATGCAACTCCTGGTGGCCAAGTTAAAAAAGGCGAAGTAGTTAAATGTGTTATAGTAAGAACTAAAACTGGCTTAAGAAGAAATGATGGTAGTTATATCAAATTTGATGATAATGCAGTAGTTATCGTTAAAGAAGATAAGACACCTAAGGGCACTCGTATTTTTGGTCCTGTTGCTCGTGAACTTCGTGATAAAGATTTCATGAAGATCATCTCTTTAGCACCAGAAGTTCTTTAATTAGGAGGACTGAATAATGGTTGTTAAAAAAGGTGATCAAGTTATCGTTATTGCAGGTAACTTTAAAGGTAAAAAAGGTACTATTAAAAAAGTATTAGTTAAAGAAAACCGTGTTATTGTTGAAGGCGTAAACGTTGTAAGTCGTCACACTAGACCTTCTCAATCAAATCCAGACGGTGGAATTATTAAAATGGAAGCTCCAATCGATGCATCTAACGTTATGTTAATTGATCCATCTACTAATAAACCAACAAGAATTGGTTATAAAGTAGAAGATGGCAAAAAAGTACGTTATGCTAAAGCATCTGGTGCTATCATCAAGTAGGAGGAAGCTAAGCTATGAATCGTTTACAAGAAAAGTATTTAAATAGTGTTAAACCAGCTTTAATGGAAAAGTTTAATTACAAATCTGTTATGCAAGCTCCAAAACTTGACAAAATCGTAATCAATATGGGTGTTGGTGATGCTATGGCAAACTCTAAAGCTTTAGATGCAGCTGTAGAAGAACTATCACAAATCGTTGGTCAAAAACCAATTATTACAAAAGCAAGAAAATCAATCGCAAACTTCAAATTACGTGAAGGTGCTTCAATTGGTTGTAAAGTAACTCTTCGTGGAGAAAGAATGTACCAATTCTTTGATAAATTAGTTTCTATTTCATTACCACGTGTACGTGACTTTAGAGGCTTATCTAAGAATTCATTCGACGGTAGAGGAAATTATACAATCGGTGTTAAAGAACAATTAATTTTCCCAGAAATTAATTATGACAAAGTATTCAAAGTACGTGGTATGGATATTGTTGTTGTTACTACTGCTAAAACTGACGAGGAAGGCCGTGAGTTATTAACACTTATGGGTATGCCTTTCAAGAAGTAAGGAGATAGATTATGGCAAAAACATCTTTAAAAGTAAGAAATCATCGTAAACAAAAATTTGAAGTTAGAGAATATACACGTTGTGAGCGTTGTGGTAGACCTCATGCAGTATATCGTAAGTTTAAACTATGTCGTGTGTGCTTCAGAGAATTAGCTAATGAAGGCAAGATTCCTGGCGTACGTAAGGCTAGTTGGTAGAAAGGGAGGTCTATACAATGGGAATGACTGATCCAATTGCTGATATGCTTACAAGAATTCGTAACGCAAATCAAAACAAGAGCGCTACAGTAATGATACCAGCATCAAAAGTTAAAATTGAAATTTTAAATGTTATTAAAAACGAAGGTTATATCAATGATGTAGAATTCGTTGAAGAAGGTCCTCAAGGATCTATCAAAGTAACTTTGAAGTATACAGATAAGAAAGAAAGAGTTATCACAGGAATCCAACGTATTTCAAAACCTGGTTTAAGAGTTTATGCAAAAGTTAATGAAATGCCTAAAGTATTAAATGGTTTAGGAATCGCTATTGTTTCAACATCAAACGGAGTTATGACTGACAGAGAAGCACGCTTACAACATTTAGGCGGTGAAGTCATTGCATATGTTTGGTAGGAGGTAATTATGTCACGTATAGGAAATAAACCAATCGCAATTCCTGCAGGCGTTACAGTTACTGTAGATGAAAACAATTTAGTTAATGTTAAAGGTCCTAAAGGTGAACTTTCATTCACATTTAGTAAAGAAATTAAAATTGAAGTAGAAGGCGCTGAAGTTAAAGTATCAAGACCTAACGAAGAAAAACATGTAAAACAATTACATGGCACTACAAGAGCATGCATTCAAAACATGGTTAAGGGTGTTAATGAAGAATTTGAAAAAATTCTTTTAATCGAAGGTGTTGGTTACCGTGCATCATTAAAGGGCAACACATTAGTAGTTGCTGCTGGATACTCTCATTTAGTTGAAATGCCAATTCCTGCTGGAGTTAAAGTTGAATGTCCATCTCAAACTGAAATTCATATCAAAGGTGCTAACAAACAAGTTGTTGGTGAATTTGCTGCTGAAGTAAGAGAAGTACGTAAACCTGAACCATATAAAGGAAAAGGTATTAGATATAAAGACGAAGTTATCCGTCGTAAAGAAGGAAAGAAAGCTAAGTAGGAAGGAGAAGTAAAATGGTTAATAAAGTATCAAAAAACGAAACAAGACAAAAACGTCATTTACGTATTCGTAAAAACATTATTGGCACAGCTACAACTCCACGTTTAGTTGTTTTCAGATCAAATGCAAACATTTTTGCACAAATCGTTGATGACTCTAAAGGAACTACATTAGTTAGTGCTTCAAGTATTGATAAAGAATTAAAATTAGCTAATGGTTCTAATATCGAAGCAGCTAAACAAGTTGGTGCTTTAATTGGTAAGAGAGCTATTGCAGCTAATATTGAAAATGTAGTATTCGACCGTGGTGGATATTTATATCATGGTAGAGTTCAAGCCTTAGCTGAAGCTGCACGTGAAGCTGGCTTAAAATTCTAGGAGGTAAATAATGCGTCAAGATAAAGAAAAGAAACAAGAAAAGAAAAACGTTGTTGTTGAAAAAGAATTTGAAGAACGTGTTGTTAGTATCAACCATGTAACTAAAGTTGTTAAAGGTGGTAGAAGATATCGTTTTAGCGCTGTAGTTGTTGTTGGAGATAGAAAAGGCCGTGTTGGATTAGGTACTGGAAAAGCTATTGAAGTTCCAGATGCTATCAAAAAAGCTGTTGAAGATGCTAAAAAGAATATCGTTAATATTCCAATCGTAAACACTACTATTCCTCATGAAGTAACTGGTGTTTATGGTGCAGGTAGAGTATTCTTAAAACCTGCTCCAGATGGAACTGGAGTTATTGCAGGTGGACCTGTTCGTGCTGTTGTTGACATGGCTGGAATTCAAAATATTCTTTCAAAATCATT
>JAZRVJ010000050.1:0-5975 GCA_045599065.1 Mycoplasmoidaceae bacterium | reverse complement strand
AACACACACGCCTTTCACGCGTGCATTCATGGGTTTGAATCCCGTACAGGTCACCATATATTGCAGTGTTAGCTCAGCCGGGAGAGCATATGCCTTACAAGCATAGGGTCGGGGGTTCGATCCCCTCACACTGCACCAGTAAGACTTATTAAGATATAGCTTTGCTATATCTTTTTTTATTTTTGTGCTAAAATTAAGACAATATGAAACAAAAACAAATATATAAAAATAAATCTAAACAGTTTGTAAAAATTGATTATGAACTTACCAAGAAAAAAGTTGCTTTTGGTTTATATATTGGAATAGTAGCACTTGTGCTATTAGCTTTTTTTATTTTTTATACAGGACAAGAACCTTGACTTCAATCCGAAACAGTTCCGCCTAGAACAATTAAAGACTTAAAGTATTTTACTTTGCTTTCTAATATTTTTATGGGTGGGGCAGCAATCATGATGATTGTAGTTCTTGCTCAAAATATTTGAGGCAAAAGAAAAGAAATCCACAAAGGATATATGATTGCTAATTTGACAATGACAACATCAGTTGCTATTACGATGATGACTGTCATACTTTTCTTATTGCCAGTTGTTTTGGTTAATGCGGATGACAAAACATTGACTGCATCAAAAATTATTGGTGGTAGTCAAATGTTCTTTCACATAGTGAATCCATTGCTATCAATCATTGCTTTTGTTTCTTTAGTCAACACCCAAAAGATTAAATTAGTTGAAACACTATATGCATTAATTCCAATGTTTTTGTACTCGATTTTTTATATGTCAACGGCATTGACACATATTAATCCTCAAACTGGCAGACCATATCCAGAATATGATTGATATGGTTTCTGTCAATTTGGTATGCAATTTATACCATTAGTTCTTGTAGTAATGTATGGCGGTTCATTTTTGTTTGCATGATTGCTTTGGTTAGGAAATAGAAAGATAAAAACTCAAATTGTACACTTTGAATATTTCTTAAATATTCTTGTTGTTTTAATGGGCTTTGGTGCTTCTGTTTGATTAGCATATATTAAAAACACCCCCGATAAATGAAAGTGAGCTATTATGTGACTAACTTCTTGATCAGTATGGGTTGTGACTCTAGCTTCATTCATTTACTTAATTTTTATGGTTCTAAGGTCTACAAAAGTTTTGAAAGGAATACCAATAGGTATTCAAATTATGAAACTAGCCTGTGTAGCACTAGTTTTCTTTAATGGTGTATTTGAAGTGTTGTTCAATTGACCATTTAAAGAAGGACCGAGATGCTTTGACAATCAAAACCACTTCTTCCATCTTTTGGTACCATTTGTATCAGCAATAAGTTATATGCTTGTTGAAAGAAATCAAAGAATACAACTAAAGCATATATTCTTTAGCATGATTCCTTATTTTGCTTACTTTGCTTTCTATTGAATTGTAAACTATATGAATATGGACGGACCATGACATTGACCAGAAGGAGACTGAGACTGATATTTATTGCTTCATACAAAATGATGATCAGTTCCAATTTGTTTTATTGGAGCACCCTGCTTAGGATTCTTTATGGGTTGAGTTCTTTGAATATGCAATAGAAAAATCCATATTGGTTTACCAAAAGCTCCGCTTTTATTTCAAAAAGGGAAGCCTATTAGAAAATAGATATGCAAAAACAATTAAAAGTTAAATTTAAAAATTTAAAGACAGATAAAACAAGAACAAAATTAAATATTGCATTTGGCATGAACATAGCAATATTTGCTTTAGTTCTATTTGCTTCAGTTATTATGTTTGGAAATTGGGATGCGTTCGAATGAACATCTCAATGACACGAAGGTATTATGTCATTTGGTGAAAAATTAAAATTTTTCACAGTGTTATCAAATTTATTAATGGGTTTGGTAGCAGGTGTTTTAATTGTGATGATTAGCTTGATGAAGGCTAAAAAAATTAAGATTATACACAAATCAATATATATTCTTGACTTAGTTGCAACTGCTGGCGTAGCACTAACAATGCTTGTAACATTATTTATCTTGACTCCATTTGGAACACTGGTGGGTGAAAAATTCTTTACACCAGATAAATTGTTTGTAGGAGCAAATTTGTGTTTCCACTTATTGATTCCTCTATTATCTATAATTTCCTTTGTTGCTTTCCTGAATACTCAAGAAATCAAGCTAAAAGAATCACTATATGCTTTTGTTCCGATAGGTTTATATTTTATTTTTTATATATGCATGGCATTAACTCATATCGATAAAACTACCGGCTTACCATTAGCTGGTTATGATTGATATAGGATGTTCCAATTTGGTTATCTTGCAGCAGCAGGACTTGCTATCGCTGTGTTAGGTTTAGCTTTCCTAATCATATGACTATTATGATTAGGTAATAGAAAAATCCAAGCGAAGAGAATTGTTTTTTCTTATGTATTGAATGGAATTCTTTTAATATTGGGCATTGCACAAACAACATGAATGTTTTTAGGTTCGGGCGAAATACATTCACACTTAAAATACTTTACAAATCAATCAAATTGATTGATGACAATAGCTGTCTTTGTTTATTTAATTCTTATGATTTTAAAAGACACAAAAGTTCTTAAGAGAATGTGTATGGAATTGCAAGTCTTTAATTTATTAACAACAGTTGCTGTTGCTGTAACATTCTTATCAGTTGTGGGTTTCATGGTTCCGTGAACCATAGCAATAGATCACAAGAATCCTTGGACCGAACCAGGAGTTTTAGCAAACTGAAATATGTTATTTCACATTATTACTCCATTATTCGCAGTTTTAACTTACCTAACTGTTAATCATTGCCCTGACATGAAATTTAAACGTAATTGAGAATCAATTATTATTTGTGGTACATATATGTTATTCTATGCCATATCAGCTTACAAACATATGGACCCAGAAACCGGAAAAATCCCAGAGGGATACGATTGATATGGCATTATTACTGCTTTTGGTGATGCTACAGCACTATTGTTTGTTGCCTTAATCGCTTTAAACTTTGGTGTAAGTGCATTGCTTTGATGAGGAAATAGAAACATTCACTTTGATGAACCAAAATCAATGCCATACAAAAAGTTGAGAGAACAACTGTGGTTTATCAGGAGATGATGATAAAAAAAGTTGCATTAGCAACTTTTTTATTTACATTTTATATTTATAAACCTTATCAAAGTTTTCGTAGATGCAAAGTTCCATTCCTGGTTCTAAGCAATCAAAGACACTAGAGAATGTAGTTAGACCATCTCATTGTTCTCTTGTTGTTCAAGGAGTACCTTTATTTCTTCAATAACAAGATGTATCTATATCTCTTAATTCATATCTTGCATTTTTAAGCATTAATCATAGTTGTCTCTTATCAGGATGAGGTACCAATCTTAGATCTTCTAAGATTCTTGTATATCTAAATCATCCATAATCTGAACAAGTATATAAACCAGTTTTAGGATCTATTGGTTGTTTACATTTTGGGTTGTCCAAAGCCAAATAGAAGTTTGTAGCAATGATATATTCATTTTTAGGATCATCAGATATGCTTAAACATTTAGCTGATCCATTTTCTCAGTTAAAGTCTATTTCACAAATTCTATTTGTGTAGACTACCATTTTGCTATCAATGTATTCAAGACAAACTCTCTTACCAGTTTTATCTGCAATAATCCAGTGGTAGTCATAATCGTGTTTTTCTTTAGAAGCATATGAAATAACATTGTATTTTTTTAGAAGTTGAATACACTCATCAACTGTTTTACATGATGTTAATAGTAATTGAGGAATCAACTTTGTTGATAAATCAAGTTTTCCTGACTCTTTTTGTCTAACAGCATCTCCATGTGTGATTAGCGTAGAAATAACCAAGCCTTGGTCATTCATTCCATCAAACACATAATATGGAGCATAGGCAAATCTCTCTGCTATTTCAAGATTCATCTTGAACTTATTAGGAACAGAAAAGAAGTGAGAAGATGTCGTTCCAATTGTTTGGTATTTACCACCGTGTGTTTTAACTACCAAACAAAAATCATCATCTTTTCATCAATCGTAATTTTTGCCAACCATAGGATGGTTGTTAGCGCCCTTAACAGCAGCAGATGTGCAACCTTTCATAGGTTTAATTGTTTCAGGCATAACAAACTTAGATTGAGGCATTAAAACATCATGATATATTTTTGATAGACTAGTTTCTTTTTGATTAGCTTTGATCAATTGATCAAATTTTAATTCTCCCCAGCTTTCAACTTCATAAAGTCTATCATCAGGATTCCTAAAAGAATTAATACTTTTAGTTTGTTCCTCAGTTCAATATGGTTGTTTATATAATAGTTCTTTCATAGAACTATTATATTTCAAATGAGTTTTTATTAAAGTAATTTTCTAAAACCCTTGTGTTATACTCAGGTTCATAGTTTTGGTTGTTAAGACAAAAGCTTGCTATAGCAAAGTCAGATTTTTTTAATCCTTTAAAGTAATAAAAGTTAGAACCACTTTTAACAATTAATGGATGCCAACTAATAATATTTTTATGTGTAAATAATTTTAAATTAATTTCATCAGGTGTTGTGATGAAATATTTATGTGATGTGCATCCTTCTATTGTTAAAACATTTTTAACAATAAGATATTTAGGTAGATATTTTTTAAAATCCATTAAAACCCACCCTTACCATTCATCAAATCAGCTAAAGGGTTTTTACCAGCTTTAATTTTTTTACCTATTTGGTCCATTTGAACTTTGGCTTTTTCTCATTGAGAAAGCATTTTGTTTAGTTCGTCAGGTTTACGACCAGAACCTTTAATTACTCTAATCTTGCGATTAGGTTCTTTCTTAAATAACTTAGGATTTCTTCTTTCCTTCTTAGTCATAGAAGTCATTAGAATTTTTCAAATTCTAATTTTTTGTTCTGCATCTGTTATTTGATCATCAGATATCTTGCTTGCAAGATTTCCTGGCATCATTTTCATAATTGAACCCATGGAGCCCATTCTAGATACTTGTTCCATTTGAGTCATCAAATCTTCAAGGTCGAACTTACCCGAAATCATTCTAGCAAATGATTTCTTTGCAGAGTTTTCGTCAATACGATCAGCAGCTTTTTCCGCCAATGTCATGATGTCTCCAAGACCAAGAATTTGGTCTGCCATTCTTTCCGGATAGAAGACATCTAATGAACCAATTTGTTCACCTGTTCCTGTAAATTTTACAGGAATGTTCAATAAGCTAGTAATACTTAAAACCGCACCAGCTCTTGCTTCAGAGTCAAGTTTAGTAATTACTAATCCTGTTAAGTCCAAAACATTATGGAATTCTTTAGCGACATTTATAATGTCTTGTCCAGCCATAGCATCCACAACAAGAATGATTTCTTGTGGTTTAATTGCTCTTTTGATGTTAAGCAATTCATCCATTAACTCCTTATTGGTTTGTAAACGACCAGCTGTATCGAATAGAATTACATCTTTATTGTGTTCTTTAGCATAAGCTAAACCATGTTCAGCTATACCTACAACATCTTTAGAATTTTCTTTGTAACAATCAACATTAATCTTTTGACAAAGATTTTCTAGTTGATCAATAGCAGCTGGACGGTAAACGTCTAGCGCAACAGTCATAGGATGTTTTTCTTTTTTATTAATTAATCAGTTGGCTATTTTAGCTACAGTTGTAGTTTTTCCTGCACCGTTAAGACCAACAAGCATAACTCTAGTTGGAGAAGCATCAAGTTTTAAATCTTCTTGATGTTGTCCTAAAATGTTAACTAACTCTTCTTTTACTATATTAAGTAAAACTTTATCAGCTTCTTGGCCTTTTTCCATGACAAAGCCGATAGCTTTTTCTCTAATCGCTTTGATAAAGTTTTTAACAACTAATAAATTAACGTCTGCATCTAAAAGCGCAATACGTATTTGCTTTAATACTTCAGTAATATCTTCTTCATGAATAGTTCAGCTAGTAAGCTTTTTCTTCATGTTC
>JAZRVJ010000049.1:0-12267 GCA_045599065.1 Mycoplasmoidaceae bacterium | reverse complement strand
ACCACCTACATAGTGAGGGTTTCTAATAGAACCTTGACGAGCATTACCTGTATGCTTTTGGGGTAAAGGTTTTCTTCCACCACCTCTAACTTCAGCTTTTGTTAAAGTTGAGTGTGTACCTTGTCTCTTACCAGCATTTTCAGCTAATACTTGATCAAAAATTGCTTGATCAGCTGATTTACCTTTTTTGAAAGTAAGTTTTATTTCAGGTAGATCAATTTCACCTTTAGATGTATTCTTAAGGTCAATTACTTTAATCTTTGCCATAATTACTTACCTCCTTCTTTCTTAGGTTCAGCAGCTGGCGTAGCAGCTTGTGCTTTAGTTGGATCTTTACCTCCAGCAGTAGCTGCAGCTTCTTTCTTAGCAAGTTCTGCTTGTTCTTTTGCAGCAGCTTTTTCAGCTTCTGCTTTTTCAACAGCAGCAGCTTCTTTTGCTTTCTTTTCGGCTTCTGCTTTAGCAGCTTCTTCTTTATCAATTTCAGCATTAGCCTCTTTAACAGCTTCTTTGTCTTGTAATGCTTCGTTTTCTTGTTGAACTTCTTCTAAGTTAGCCTTAGTAATGAATTCAATTGGTTTTAAAACATCTGTTCTCTTAACAGAGTTCTTAATGAAAACAATACCATCTTTCTTACCAGGGATAGCACCTAAAATTGTTATTGTGTTATCTCTTTCATTAACATAAATAACTTGTAAGTTTTGAATAGTAACAGTTTCATTACCATAATGACCAGACATTCTTTGGCCTTTTCTAACTCTTTGAGCTTGACTACCACCACGACCCATAGCAATAGAACCTTGGTATCTGTGTGGTCAACCAGAACCATGGCTCATAGGACCAATCTTAAAGTTTCATCTTTTGATTGCTCCAGTAAAACCATGACCTTTTGTTGTTCCTTGAACATCAACAAATTCTCCAGCCTTAAATTGGTTAACTTTTAATTCGTCTCCAACTTTGTAGCCAGTAACATTAGCAAATTCATGAATGAATTTGTAATTCTTGTCAGATTTAATTTTCTTGAATACCCCTAATTGAGCTTTGTTAAGCTTTTTAGCAGGCACACTATCAAAACCAACTCTGACAGCTTTTTCTTTAACTTGAATAACCCTGTTTGGTTCACAGTGTACGACTGTAGCAGGATAAACTGTACCTTCTACATCGAACAGCTGAACCATTCCTAGTTTTCTTCCTAAAATGCACTTCATAAAAATTTACTCCTATAAAATGATTTGGATTTCAACAGATGATGGAATAACTAATCTTTTTAAGTTATCCAATACTTTAGGGTTAATGTTTTGCAATACAATTAAACGCTTATGCGTTCTTTTTTCAAATTGTTCCATAGAGGGTTTATTTACGTGTGGTGCACGACAAATAGTAAATACTTCTCTACGTGTAGGTAGAGGAATAGGACCCTTGATGGTACAATTGTTATTTCTTGCGATCTCAATTATTTTCTTAGTTGATTGATCAAGCGTAGCTTGGTCATAAGAAAACAATTTGATTCTCAATTCTTGTTTCATAACATCTTTTCCTTTCGGTATTTTAATTTGTTCACTATTGATTAGGCTAAAAAACCATTGACAACACTTTTTGGTGTATCGGTTTTCCTAAAATAGTTAATATATTATATATACAATCAATCAAAAATTAAATAATTTTATTTATTTATATTTATTAGCCTAATCATTTAGAAAAACTAAAATTTGCATAGCAAATTTTAGGTCTAACAAATAAAATACAAAAAAATAGCCATTTTGGGGCTACTTTTGCTTAAAAACCAACGATTTTGGATGAGTAGTTCTTCCATCCAGTGGCGGTTAGGTAATCGTTAATATCGCTTTGTGGTACATAGATTTTGAACCCTGAATTGATATTTTTGAAGGGGTCACCATTTAAAAATGGTGGGGTTAAATCATCAACCGTAATAGATGTCATGTTTGCACAATTTTCAAAAGACTTATCTTCGATTTTGTACACTTGTCAAGAAAAATAGATCGAATCTATTCCCGAATTCATAAATGCACCTAAATGGACTTGAACTATTGGTTGATGTAGGGTCATTTTTAAATTTGTGCAATTTTCAAAGCAATAGCTACCGGCTTCCTCTAACTGTGGTTCTGGTTTAGCTTTAGAAAATGTCATCTTTTTACAATTACTAAAGCCATAAGCAGCTATTACTTTCACTCCAGGAATACAAACAGATTCAAGGTTGTTTTGATTGGCAAAAGCACAAGGCCCTATGTTGGTTATTGAAGCAGGTAAATCTATAGATTTAATTCTTCCTTCTTCCCCTTCAGATATGTAACATAAGTAATCAAATACTTTATAAACTGGAATGCCTTGTATCTCAGATCTTACATTTTTTATATCAGTAGTGTCTTCTGGAATTCTAAACAAAACTCAATTGCTATCAGTTGACATTCTACGATAACCATATCCTGTATCTGGATCTGTAAAACTTTGTCCATTTGAGATACAAACTTTTATAACTTTTTCACAAACTAAATCTTGATTTACTTTTGATTTTGCTTGGATAGTTACATTAAATTCCCCAGTTGATGCACTAGCATGATCTGTCGTGCAATATAAACACGAACTTGTGTTTAAATCTTCCAAATAAAAAGTTGGTATTTTAGCAGACGGATTTAATGGTTCAACATTTGTGATTTTTCAATCACAATTTTTGTTACAAACAACTGATACTTTTCCATCTTTGTAAGCAATTAAATTTAAATTGAAATATTCTGTTGATGGTGCTATGATATTAAACTCGTCTGGACAAGTTATTTCAATACTATCTGGACTTAATTTTGGATCAATAATATTAACTGTAAATGGCATCGGTTCTGAAGTTATATTTTCATATTTAGCTTGAACATTAAATGTTCAAGATCCACCCTCCATTTCTTTAAATAAACACACCTGATTTTTATTGTTTAAATAGATTCAAGCAGGGGCTGGATTACCATCTTTATCAAACAACTCTAATTCAGCTTGTTTGTCACAAATTTCTTCACCGTTTTGGTCATAACATTTGCTTAAAATGGGTTCAGATTTTGCTTGTTGACCTAAATCAACTGTTATATCTTTAACTTCAGTTACAATCTTGACACTCTCTACTTCTTTTTCCTCCTTTTTTGTACATGAAGAAAGACTACAAGTTGTAGCTAAAATTGTGGGGATTGCTATAAATCCTACTTTAAATAATGTTTTGCTCAATTTAATATTTCTCATATATATCTATTGACTTTTAAAAAACTATTTGAGCAAAAAAATATTTTTTAAATATATATAAATATATATTTAACTTTGTCAAAAAATTGTATAAAAAACGAAGGTTTTACCCCTCGTTTTATTGTTTTCAGTTAATTACTTAACAGCAATTACATCAATTTCTACTTTAGCGTTTTTTACTAAACCAGAAACTTGTACACATGCTCTTGCAGGTTTGTGATGACCAAAATAGTTAGCATAAACCTTGTTGCAATCTGCGAAGTCTTTTAAGTCAACTAAGTAAACTGAACATTTAGTAACATTTTCTTTCTTATATCCAGCTTCTTGCAAAATAGCATTAATGTTTTTAAACACTTGTTCTGTTTGGCTTGTGATATCATCACCAGCTAAATTACCTGTTGATCTAACGATTCCAAGCATACCAGAAATATATAATGTGTTTCCAGTATCAATGGCTTGTGAATATGGACCAAGTGCTTCAGGAGCACCCTTTGAATCTATAACTTTAATCATATTTATTTTCCTTTTCTTAATGATGTAGTAGCGTACAATTCGGAAATTGTGTGCTTACCATCAGAAACATATACATTTATTATTTTAGATAAAAGATCAGAGATATCTACAATTTTTAGATTTTTAATTTTAAGATTGTAAACATTATCTAATGAATTAGATAGATATAGAGCACTAAATATTTTCTTTTTTGCGGCTTCATTAAATCTTGCAGGTGCATCTTTTGAGAAAAGAGCATGAGTTGCACCGGCAATAATGTTCTTTGCGCCTCTTTTCTTTAATACTGCACAACCAGCTAATAATGTGCCACCTGTATCAATCATATCGTCCATAATAATACAGTTTTTACCTTTAACATCACCTAATACTGTACAGATTTCAGCTTGGTTAGGTTTTGGTCTTCTTTTATCAAGAATAGCCATGGGAACACCCAAACCTCTTGATATGTTTCTAGCTCTTTTAACTGAACCATAGTCAGGAGATACAATTACAGTATTCTTTAAACCATAGTCTTTTACTATTTGCTTAATTATTTGATAGCTTGCTGTAATAGTATCCATAGGAATTTCAAAGAAACCTTGTGCTTGTTCAGAGTGAATATCTACTACTGCTACTCTTGTAGCACCAGCAGTTTCAATTAGTTTAGAAGCTAATTTACAAGTAATAGGTTCTCTTGCATTAGTTTTTCTGTCTTGTCTTGCATAACCAAAATATGGGATTAGAACAGTAATGCTTTTAGCGCTTGCTCTTCTAACTGCATCAATAGCAATTAATAATTCCATTAAACTTTCATTAACAGGTTTGCAAGTAGCTTGAACAAGATAAACATGTTTAGCTCTAACAGTATCTTTAATGGTTACGATAGTTTCACCATCAGCAAAATGCTTGATTTCAACCTTGCCTAGCTTAGCATTTAGATGCTTAGCAATTTTTGCTGCTAACTTTTGACTTGCCGACAGTCCGATTATCATATGTTTCTTATCCATAGACTTTTATCTCCAAATTAAATATATGTATCTTAATTATAAATTAAAAAATAACTATATTTATATAGTTATTTTAAAATCTTATTTAATCATTCAGAGAATTCGTTATTTGCAGGACTAATGCTGTTAAAGGCATGATCTACATAGTCTACTATATTGTTAAATAGATCATCATATTTGTACGGAATCTTTTTGTAATCGCCAAAATAGTAGTAGTAAATTGCATAGATTATTTGCTTTGCTAATTGGTCTTTTGATGTTTCTTTAAAATACAAAGCTTGCAATTTATCAAAGATTTTAAAGATCATTTCATCCTGACCAATAGAAAAGTCCTTTGTTAAATCAACTTTAAAGGTTTTGTTTGTATTAGTGTTATGAAATGTGAATGTATGTTTAATGTCATAATCTTTAAATACATTTAAAAATGTTACTTTCATTTCATTACTTACACTATCATCTAAAAAAACTTGTTGTAATTTTAGATAATCAGCTTCATTTAAATCTTTACCATATTTGTCAAACAATTTATCTAATAAGGCAATTTCATACCCTTCTGTATTAAAGAATTTAATTAAATCATTCTTACTAGCCTTTGCTCATCTAGCATCAACATTTGTTTGAGTAATAAATTTCTTTAATGCATTGATTCTGACTTGAATCATTTCTTGTTCTTCTAATGTATAAAGAGGATTTTTTAAATCTTCTTCAAGCATTACTAATGCTTGATCCTCTTTTTTATCTTTAATAAGCTGTTCAGTTGTTTTAAATAATTTAAGTAGATTACTTTCCATGACGATTCCTTTTAGATTTATTTAATATATTATGTAATTTTTCAAACAATTTTTGATTAAAAGTATTTTGAAATGTTTTATTTTGTAGGTTAATAATGATGTCTTCTTTTACCTCTAATGCTTTATCAATTAATTTTTTAGGATAAAGCATTGATTTAGCATGTTCTTCAAATTCTTTTTCATCTAATACTTTTATCAATTCAATTTGGGTATTAACATCGACAACTCTAATATCTAAGTCTAAATCAATGTATTTGATAGCATCTTCTTCGAAGATATAAGGTGAAGCTACGTTGAAATAATAGATTAAGTGGCCTCTATCATTAATCGTGACAAAAAGGTTGTACCATTTATCTTTAAAAATTACTCATAATGAATCTTTTTTTGAGTGCGAGTGATAGAATTTCTTATTTTTTGCTTGCGAGATTATCCTACAGTTTTGTAAATCTAGAATAATATATTTATCATTTTCGTATATCACTCTTGGGAATTCAAAAGTACGATATAGGACACCATCAAACTTATAGGCATGAACCGCAAGTTTATGATTGATTTTCATGTAAGCACCTTAAGCTCACCTTCATTATATATAAATAAAAAAATAACACATATGTGTTATTTTATATCTCTTGTCCTTTTTTAAATTGAGCGTCATATAGTTGAGCATAGAAGCCATTTTTATCTAATAACTCTTGGTGTTTACCTTCTTCAACTATTTGACCATCTTTTAAGACTAAAATGTTGTCTGCGTTGGCAATTGTAGATAATCTGTGGGCTATAACAAAGCAAGTTTTGCCTTCCATAAGCTTATCCATGGCCTTAGCAATAACTAATTCGGTCTTTGTATCGATAGAGCTTGTAGCTTCGTCTAAAATAACGATTTTAGGCTTTGCTAAGAATGCTCTTGCAATTGTTAATAGTTGTCTTTGACCAGCTGACAAGTCAGAGCCATTATCGTGTAGAACTGTGTCATAACCATGTGGCAATTGTCTAATAAATTGATCCAAGTTTGCTTCCTTAGCTGCTGCTACAATTTCTTCATCAGTAGCATCTAATCTACCATATCTAATGTTGTCTTTAACAGATACCGCAAATAAGAATGTATCTTGTAAGATAACAGCAATATTTTGTCTTAATGAGTTTCTTGTAATATCTTTAATAGGCTTATCATCAATAAATAATTCACCAGATGTCAAGTCATAGAATTTAGTAATTAAGTTGGTGATTGTTGTTTTTCCTGCACCCGTTGGACCAACAATAGCTATTGTTTGACCTGGGTTTGCTTTAAAGTTAAGTTTCTTTAAGATTAATTTATTTGGATCATAACCAAATGATAAATCTTTTGCTTCAACCTTACCTTTTAAGTCAACTAAATCTTTTGCAGTTTCTAAGTCTTTTTCTTCTTTAGTATCTAGAATTTCAAATACACGTTTAGCACCAGCTAGCGCATAGAAGATGAAGCTAAAGCTTCCAACTAATGTATTAAATGATTCAGTAAAGTTTCTTGAGAACATTGTAAAGACAATTAATAGTGCTGCTTTATCAAAATGAATACCAAATATACAGCTATCAGATAAAATCTTTCCTATTTCTGAGTCAAAACCATAATAAATAATTAACGATAATCCTAAAGCACAAATAATAAACATTGACAATCTAGTTAAGAAGTTGTTAATAGGCATCATTAAGTTTGATGCTGTTTGTGCAAACAACGAATCTTTAGTTAATTGTTTATTGACTTTATCAAAGTCTTCAAGTGTTTTATTTTGCATTCTAAACAAAGATATTACCTTTGTTCCAGAAATCATTTCTTCTGCATAACCGTTTAATTTTGAAATACTATTTTGTTGTCTAATAAATGATGGTTGAACTCTTCTTACAATAACTAAGTTAACAACAATCATAATAGGCACTGCAATCATTGTTACTAATGCTAAGAATCAGTTGATAAAGAACATCATTAATGTGTTTGTAAGAATTAAACTTGAGAAATAGAAAATAGATGACAAATGTTGAGATGTTAATTGCGAAATGTTATCTATATCTGATGACATTCTAGTCATGATTTCGCCAGAAGGGGTAATATCAAAATACTTAACTGGCAATAAATGTAATTTATTGAGCGTTTCTCGTCTCAAACTATACATTACCTGTTCGGATACTTTGGCAACCCATATATTATGTATTGCAAATGAAACTTGTGAAATTACATAAACAACAAGCATCATGCAACAAATCAATAAAAATTGAACTCAATTTTCTTGGTCAATGATGTTTGGAATTATGTAGTAGTTATAAATGATTGCCATACAGAATGTTGTAAAGGTAATCATAATAGCTTCAAGAGCAGAAATTACTGCTGTTGCGACCAATAATTTTCTATGACCAGCAAAAAGAACGAATAATCTACTAAAATTAGACTTTAATTCGTCTCTTGACATTTTAGGACGTTGAGTTTTCATCATCTTTGCCATAGTCTACTCCAACCCCTCTTGTCCCATCTGACTAACTACAATGGAACGATAAGTTTCATTGTTCTTTCTTAGTTCGTCATGGTTTCCATATCCAACCATTTGTCCGTTTTCCATAACTACTATATGGTCACAATCTTTAACGGATGAAATTCTTTGAGCAACGATAATTGTTGTCATTCCTTTCATCTCTTTTCTAATATTTGCTTGAAGTTTGGCTTCAGTTAACATATCAAGTGCAGATGTTGAGTCATCTAATATTAAAATATTAGGTTTCTTAACAAGTGTTCTTGTAATACACAAACGTTGTTGTTGTCCTCCAGAGAAATTTCTTCCTCTTTGTTCAACCACAGCATCTAGTTTGCCTTCTTTATCATTAATGATTGTATCAGCACATGCAATAGTTGCAGCTTTCATTAAGTCTTCGTCAGTTGCTTTTTGGTCTCCGTACAATAAATTAGATTTAATTGTTCCGGAAAATAAAATTCTTTCTTGTAAAACAACACCAATGTTGTCTTGCAAACTATTCAAATCAATTTTCTTGATTGGGTTACCACCGATTGTAATTGAACCACTTCCGTCAGCTAAATCATAAAGTCTTGACAATAAGTTAATGATTGATGTTTTGCCTGAACCGGTTGTTCCTACAATACCAAGCATTTCACCTTGTTTAATCTTTAGATTAAAATCTTTTAAAACATATTGTTCTGCATCGGCGAAATATTTAAAATTTACATCTTTGAATTCTACATCTAATTTCTTTGGATCCAAAACAACAGGATTTTTGTCATTAACAATTGTTGGTTGTAAAGCATAGATTTCATTCAATCTCTTAATTGATGGTTTACATCTAATATACATAACAATTACAACACAAGAAATAATTACTGATGCCAAAGTCATCATCAATAAATTAAATAATTCATACATGTCTGCTGCAGTAGTTATTTCAGATGAGTGAGTAATAACCATGTGGCCACCAATCATAAAGATTGCTGCAATAGAGGCATTAACTACTGAGTTTACTAAAGGTAAAACTATACCAAAGCCAACTCATGCTTTTGTGTTTTGTTTTCTTAATCTTTCATTGTATTGATCAAATCTTGTTGCTTGGTTTTCTTCTAAACAGAAAGATTTAATTACTTTCATACCCAAAACATTTTCACGAACAACCATGTTTGAGTTATCCATTTCGATTTGAACTTGTTCAAAAGCGGGAATAATTGTTTTAGCAACAATAACAAATCCCACAACTATTAATGTCATAATACCAATAAATAGTAGACCAAACATTCAGCTCTTCATGAAACTTCTAATAATTCCCAAGAAAAACATAATAGGTGCTCTAATTAACATTGTCAAGATCATTTGAATTGACATTTGGAATTTTTGCATGTCGTTAGTTATTCTAGTAAGAATACTAGATGTTGTCACCCTATCAATATCTCCAAATGATAGTGTTGTTGCTTTTAAAAACATGTTGTGTCTTAATGTTTCAGCTAACATTAGGGATGACTTTGTTCCTAATCATGAACCAAGGCCACCACAACCTAAAGATAAAATAGCATTAACTAAAAGCAAACTTGTATTAGTTCAATATTCTTGTCAAAATCCTGGTGTTGAAGGATCAATTGTAATAGTGTTTAAAATACTAGCAAGCATTGTTGCTTGAAACACTTCAAAAACACCTTGGAGTGCTACAAACACCAAAGCAATAATACCTAATGCTATTGTCTTTTTATTTGCTTGCTTAATTAGTTTAAACATTAGCTAACCTATTTTTTGTAATTAATTATACATATAATTAATATATTATTTAATTTAATAATGTTCACGTAGCTCAATCTGGATAGAGCAGTAACCTCCTAAGTTACAGGTTGACCGTTCAACTCGGCCCGTGAACGCCAAAATAAAAAACCCAAATCGGGTTTTATTTTTTTATAAAGCTTAATACGTCTTTATAGACAGTTGATTTAATTTTGGGCTCATTTAATATTTCGTGTCTTGCGTTTTTATAAATTTTAATTTTTATTTCTTTTAAACCTATTGATTTATAGAATTTGTATAAATCTTTTACTGATTTAGACATATTACCGACTGGATCGTTTTCTCCTGCAATTAAAAACACTGGTTTTTCCTTCGGAATGTTTTTTATAGCTGATTTTTTGTAAATATGCCTAAAGGCATTAAACATGTTAAAGTAGAATTTGTTGCTTAATGCATATCCATTAAATTTATCTGCATAATACTTTTTAACTTCTTTACCATCTGAATTTAATCAGCTTCCTTTCTTCACTAATTTTTGATAAGATGAGAAATTAATCTTTTCAATTAGTTTCGCGGGTTTGTGGCTAGCAAACATCTTTAATTGTCAAGCAAGCATTAATCCGAACTTAACATCTGCCCTGCCTTTCATCAATGCAGAACCACAAATTATAGCTTTGTCATATAAACTACATTGAGTTATATATTCTTGCGCAATAAAAGAACCATAACTATGACCAAAGATATATAAAGGTAATTTATATTTTTTCTTTAGTACTTTACTAAAGAAGATTTCATCTCTTAAAGTGTCAAAGAAAATATCTTTACCTTTATATGTTCCTAATTTATCTTTTGCTGTTTTTCCATGTCCTCGGTGATCGTCAGCGAAAACAATATAACCTTGTTTATTTAAAAATTTTGCAAAATTTTCATACCTTTTTGCATGTTCTGCCATGCCATGAAAAATTTGTATGATACCTTTTGGTTTTTTTACATTATCCCAAATATAGCAATAAATTTTTTCACCATCGAAACCTTTAATGTATAAATTTTTCATTACTTGTTTTCCTTAAGATATTGAGTCATAATCTTTTTTCAATCACTAATTAACGTTTTAACTTCGTAAAAGGCTTTTTTAGGTTCAATTAGTTTTTTGGGTTTAAAGTTAATTGCATAAATTGACTTAAATGCTTTTGTTGCTAAACCAGTACAAATGATAGCACCCATACATGTTGATTCCATGTTGATAATTGCTATAGGCAGTTGAATCAAATTTGCTTGTAATTGCATTAAATGTTTATCTCTAGATAAACCACCATCAACACATAATTTTGTGTGGTTTAATTTAATATCTTTATTCATTGCAGTGTATACGTCGTAATTTCTTAAAGCTATTGCTTCATATATAACCTTAGCAACGTCAGCTTTTGTTGTATATCTGTTTTTGTTGATGTATTTAGCTTTAGCATTCATGATTCAATATGGAGCACCCAAACCATCAAAAGCAGGAATAAGATGTAAATTTTCTTGTTTTCCCTTTTTGGCTAATCTTGAAAGCTTCTTGTGTGAATTTGCAACACCATCTTCAATTGCTTGATTAATAATAGAACCGCCAGAAAAGATGCTTCCTTCAAGAGCATAATATGTTTTTTTATTAATTCTGTTTGCAATAGTAGTTAACAAATTATTTTTTGAGTTGATTGGTCTCTGACCAATATTTGCCAACATAAAACAGCCTGTTCCATAAGTGTTTTTAATGTCGCCCGTCTTAAAACAGCCTTGCCCAAGCAATGAAGCTTGTTGGTCGCCCATTAAACCAGCAATCTTAATTGACTTACCAAACAAATTTGTAAAACCTACAACCTTATCGTTGTCAACTGGTCTAGCAAGAATAGAACTAGGAATGTTAAAATATTTTAGAAGTTGTTCATCTCATTTCAAAGTATGAATATTAAACAACATTGTTCTTGAAGCATTTGTAACATCAGTTACAAATACACTACAACGTGTTAAACGATAAACTAAATAGCTTTCAATTGTACCAACACATAAGTTATCTTCTTTTAGAGCTTGTTTTACTTCTTTAACGTTTTCAAGAAGTCATTTAATTTTAGTAGCTGAGAAATAAGAATTAACAATTAATCCGGTTTTATTTTTAATTACCTTAGCAAAACTAGATTTTTTTAATTGTTGACAATATTTTGCTGTTCTTCTACATTTTCAAATAAGAGCGTTGTAAAGAGGTTTGCCAGTTGTTCTATCTCATGCAACAACTGTTTCTCTTTGGTTTGTAATACCTAAACCATATATTTCACTTGCCTTGACATTTTTAATGATTTTTCTAATGCAAGATAATGTTTTATTTCAAATATCATCTGCATTTTGTTCAAGTCATGATGGTCTAGGTGAAATTAAATTTGTTTGAGATCTAACAAATCTTTTGATTCTTTGTTTCTTAACATCAAAAAGGGCAACTCTAAGAGATGTTGTCCCCTCATCAATTGT
>JAZRVJ010000048.1:0-1184 GCA_045599065.1 Mycoplasmoidaceae bacterium | reverse complement strand
TTAACATAAGAAAGTTGATCAGTAAAATCACCTGCAATTTCAGCTTCTTCATTTGTTACAATTCCTAGTTCATGAGTTTCTTGTCTTAAATTATTAATCTTTTCTGATGTTGCACTTAAAACTTGAGCCAACTCACTACCTAACTTATCACCAAATATTTCATTGGCTAAAGCTGTCCTAGTAGACTCATCTCTAACATTAGATAAAGCATCTCTCAATTTTGTGAATGCTTGGTCGGTATTTAAACCTGATAAATCATCTAGAGTTAATCCTAATTTATTTAAAGTTTCTTCAATATGACTTCCGTTTCCATTAGCAATATCACCTAATAAAGCATTTACTTTTACAAGTGCTTTTTGCATTGAAACTGAATCCACAGCCAAGATGTCACAAGCATGAGCCCATTCTTGATAAGCTTCTGCAGTTAGATGAACCTTTGATGCATTATCTCCAATTTCATCAGCTGTATTCATTGATTTGACTGTTAATGTAGTTAAAGCAGTAGCTGCCCCAATAATAGGAGCAGTTACATACTTTGTAAGACTTGAACCAACTTTAGCTAGTTTGTCCCATTTTGCGTTTCCTAAGTCATCAATCTTTTTTGAAGTATTTTTAAGTTCATTGTTAAGTTTTGAAACTTCAGCTTCAGTGTACACTACACCTCGCTTTAATTTATCAAACTCTTCTTCACTCAACGCACCAATTTGAACTGCTTTTTTAGCTTCTTCCAATTTTGCGTTTTGAGCAGACAACTTACTTTTCGTATCTTCTAAAATTGAATTTAATGTAGATTGTTTCTTTTTCCATAGTTCAACATTTGTTGAATCATACTTTAAGGAATTGTTAATGGCTTTTAAATCTTGTCCCTGACTTTTTAAATCGGAGTTTAATTCTTTTAGTTTGCTATCAAGTTCAGTTGTATCTAAACCTAATTTAATATTTAAACCTTTTACTGTTTCAGCCATGTAACCACCTCCTTATAATAAAAATGAATCAATGTCTACTTGAGTAGCCCTCCTAGTTCCAATTTCAGATTTGTGTATCATCTTACTTTGAATATCTAAAACCTCTAGATATGTAGAAATATCAAAAAGGTCGGCATCTCTAGGTGAAATGCCTAATTGAGCCAAGTTAAATATTATGTTTGCTGTAGGGCTATGGTTTTCACTTGACTCTTTACTAGG
>JAZRVJ010000047.1:0-40497 GCA_045599065.1 Mycoplasmoidaceae bacterium | reverse complement strand
AATTTTTCTTAAACAAAAAGGTGCACATAAAAATAAAGCACCAACGATAACGATGACAATATACAAACGGAACAATCTTTGTGGGATTGTCTTTCCAATAATAACATTGCCGACTTTTTTAGTACCAGATCAAACCTTAGATCAAAATCTTCTAAAACGACTTCGTTTCTTTATGCTTCGACCGGTATTAACATCTATCGCATTCATAAAATAATATCTATGAAATTATACTTAATTATTATCTTTTTTACTTATCTAAGTAATTAAGCTTATGAGGTTCAAATTTTTCTAAATTTTTAAATTTATCAAGTCTTAAGACTTGATATGCACAAATTGCAACGCAATTTGATAAGTTTAAACTTCTTATGTTTTTTGAGTTTGGAATTCTGATAGTTTTTGCCTTATTTTTAACTAAAATTTTCTTATCAATTCCACAACTTTCTGCACCAAACATTAGATAGATAGTTTTGCTTTTATTTTGTTTAGAAAATTTAACATCTTCTAATGATTTTTTACCATATCTTGTGATGTAATAAATTTGATCATTCTTTTTTAATGTTTTAATAAAATCTTCATAACAATCGTGTTGAATTAGTTTTAAATGATCTCAATAGTTTACACCAGATCTTTTAACTAACTTATCATTTAGAACAAAACCATATGGTCTAATTAAATGTAAAGTTGCGTTAAATCCAACACAAGTTCTTGCAATATTTCCTGTGTTTTGAGGTATCTCTGGATGATATAAAACAATATGTAAGTTCATAATTTAATAATGCTTATAATGTAATTATAAGGAGTTAGAAAATGAAAAGTTTAAAAGGAACTAAAACATTAAAAAACTTAGAAACAGCTTTTGCTGGTGAAAGTATGGCAAGAAACAAATATACATACTGAGCTAGCCAAGCAAAAAAAGATGGATATAACCAAATAGCTGATGTGTTTGAAGAAACAGCTAAAAACGAAAAAGAGCATGCAAAACTTTGATTCAAATTAATTAATGGTGGGTCAATTGACTCAACTGCTAAGAATTTGAAAGCTGCTGCAGCTGGTGAACACTTTGAATGAACAAAAATGTATAAGGAATTTGCTAAAGTAGCTAAAAAAGAAGGATTTAAAGAAATTGCTGCTTTGTTTGAAGGTGTTGCAGAAGTAGAAGCTGTTCATGAAGAAAGATATTTAGCTTTATTAAATTTAGTTAAATCTAAAAAATTCTTTAATAGAACTAAGAAGGTTGCTTGAAAATGTAACAACTGTGGAAAGATTTCGTATGGAACTAAAGCTCCACAAATCTGTCCTGTATGTAAACATCCATTAGCTTATCACCAAGTTAAATGTGATTGTGTTTACAAACCACAAGGTTGTCAATGCGGATGCGCAAAAAAAGCTTGTAAATGTAAATAAAAAAATAGAGCAATGCTCTATTTTTTGTTTTCTTCCTTTTTTGCTTCAGTTTTAGGGGGAGTAGCATTTTTCATAATTGCTTCTCTATCTAATTTTCACTTAATCTTACTAATAATTACATCTGCTGTTTTTTGTTCAAGAATGGGAGCTTTTAATCCTTCTAATTTTTTAGGATCATTCATTAAATCTCTAATTGGATAATTGGTTGTTTCATACATTTTTTGTAAAACATCTTTTACTTCTTGATCAGCAACTTCAATTTTCCATAGTTTTTGAACATCTTGAAAAATCAGTTCTTTTTCAATAGCTCTTTGTGCCATAAGATTCAAGACTTCTGCTTTAGCTTTTTCAAAAGCAGGGTTAGATTTTTTCATGTTTTCAACTACGAATTTTATATCTTCAGAATCAATTTTAAATTCATAACAAGAAACAATTTTCTTCATTGCTGCATTGAAAACATTATCTCTAATAACAATGTTATTAATCTTTTGTCAGATTTCTTGTTCTTTCATGTCTGGAAAAGATTTTTTCATACGATCATGATGAAAATCTACCATTTCTTTAGCAGCATTTAGTCTATCAATAACTACTTCACCACTAAAGTCAAATTCTTTAACTCTTTTACATGTTGATTTTAATTGAGGCATTATTTATTCTCCTTCTTTTCCTGAACAAATCTATTTTCTAGAACATGTCCATAACCTTCTTTGTTAAGTTCATCGGCCATTTTCTTATAAGTGGCTGCATCATGTTCTAATTTACTTTTCAAAGCAGTCAATTTTTCATTATCTGCCTTTAAAGTAGCTAATGCTTGTTCTAAATCTACGATTTTCTTATCGTTTTGCTTTAAATATTCAATAACTAAATCAAAGAAACTGTCTACATCTTCAGTTTCATAGCCTGAAAAGATTGTTTTCTTAAATTTTTTATTAAGGATCTTTTCATTCATTTCTTGATTAGCCATTAATATTTCTCCTTAAATCTTTAACCTTATCAACTTTTTCTCATGTTAGGTCATTTTTCCCAAAGTGACCAAACACTGAAGTTTTATAGTAGATAGGTTGTCTTAGTTTTAAGTTCTTAATAATATTATATAGATCAAAATCAAATGTTTTTAAGACAGCTCTATTAATTTTATTAATAGGATACTTATTTGTACCAAAAGTATCAATTTTGATTGCTAATGGTTTTGGTTCACCAATACAATATGCTAATTGCACTTCTACTTTATCTGCTAACTTTGCAGCAACAATATTTTTAGCTATGTATCTAGCGAAGTATGCTCCAGATCTATCAATTTTAGTAGCATCTTTACCACTAAATGCTCCACCACCATGGTGGGCAACAGATCCATATGTATCTACAATGATCTTTCTTCCTGTTAATCCGGTGTCTCCTACAGGTCCGCCAATAACAAACTTACCATTTTTGTTTATGTAATAAACACAATTGGTATTTAGTTTGTGTTTTTTTAAAACAGGAACAATAACTAATTTCTTAATATCTTTTCTTAATTTGTCTAAACTAACAGATTCTTTGTGTTGTACTGAAATAACAACACTATCAACTCTTGGTTTTTTGTTTGAATAGTCAATTGAAACTTGAGATTTCATATCAAATTTGCAATAGTTTAGTTTCTTATTAACTATTAATGAATCTAGTTTTTGTAATAATTCATGACATAAAACCAAACTTAAAGGCAAATATTCCTTTGTTTCATTGGTTGCATAACCAAAAGTCATGCCTTGGTCACCCGCGCCCAATTTCTTTTCGTTTTTACTTACTAATGCAGCAATATCTGGTGATTGTGAATTAATATTGGCTAGAATTGAAAAGTCATTTTCACTATAACCAATTGGTTTTAAGACTTTTCAAGCTACTTTAACCACATCCACATAACCTTTAGTTGTTATTTGTCCACCAATAACAATAATTCTATTGTGCGCAAACACTTCGCAAGCTACTCTTGCTTGTGGGTCTTGTTTTAGACATGCATCTAATACTGCATCAGCTATTTGGTCGCAAATTTTATCTGGATGACCTCTTCCAACTGATTCAGATGTAATAATATTTTTTATTTGCATACTTTTCTCCTATCAACCAAAAGAAAAACTCCCTTACTTGAATAAAGGGAGTAATTGTTTTTATCTTTCCCATCATCCAAGCTTTAGCACTGTCCATTAAGGATTTTGCTGACGGGTCATTGAGCTTGTCTCTCGCCGTTCTCTTTATGGTGATTTCATTATACATTAATTCTATGAATTAACTAATTTTATTTAGTGAATCGCACTTATAATAAATAAACTATGATTTTAATTATTAAAAATAAATTCGGTTTAACTGGTGCATCATCAGTTAAAGACGAAAATAAAAAAGATGTTTTCTTTGTAAAAGGAAGTTTTGGTGGAAAAATTGCCAACACTTTTAAGAAAACTATATGTGATGCAAATAAAAAACCATTATTCATTGTTAAAAATAAAATTGTTAACCATGTTTACAGTGTAGACATTTTAAATCCAAGTAAGGAAGTTGTTCTTAACATTAAACAAAAACCTTTGGCCTTAACATCATTTGAAGTTGAAGGAACAAAAGATAAAATGACTATTACAAGAAGTTCTAAACCAGATACTATTTGAGAAATCAAGGTTGGATCTAAAATGGTAGGAAGAACTATTAAAGGAAAGATGACTTTTTTAGATTCATATACTTTAGAAGTATTAGACAAAGATGATGCTGCATTATTAGTATCAATAGTTATTGCTATTGATAATATTCATGATAAGCATAGTAGAAATGCTAGAAGATAATTATGGCAATTGAATTAGCTACTAAAACTCAAAAAGAAAAAGCTAAATCCAAGAAGAAATCAAGTGCTTATAGATCTTCTTTAGCATTTCTTATCCTATCAATTATTACTACAATTTTTGCTTGACTATGCGCTTTAGGTAATTTTGCAACAATTCTTGTTGTTTTACCATTAGCTGTAGTTTTGTTGTTTGTAGTTTTGATTCCGTCAGCATTTACATTATTTTGTATTTGAATATCAGAAGGATATAGAGATTTTGTTAAAAGACTTGCGGATCTTATTGGACAAGTAGGTGAAAAAACTCCTGAAATATTGCAAACCATTTTCCCATATATTGCAGGAATAGCCGCAGCATTTGCAATAACTGCTTTTGTTTTAAACTTAATCTTCTATATTAAAAAGAAGGACATAAAAGGTTTAAAGGGGAAATTCATTACTTCTTGTGTTTTCTTAGGATTGACAATAATTGCAATAATTCTTGGCGCTATATTCATTTATGCAAAATAAAAAGTGAGCATTAGCTCACTTTATTTCATATCTGGTTCTATTGTTACTTCTGGTTTCTTTCTAATTGTTCTAGTTCCACAAATAGGACATTTGCGTGTATGAAAAATTCCATATAAGATTCCAGGAACAATTCCAATCAATAGTAAAATTACCATTATGAATTTTTGTCCACCAGAAAATTTTGTCTCAACAGATTTTTTACAATTTGGGCAATATTTAAAAGCCATATTAATTTCTCCTTACCCGAATTATATATATATATATAAAAGTGAGCAAGAAGTTGCTTGCTCACTTTTATCTCTCTAATTTTAATCTAGCGCATGTAGCGATCATTGCTGCATTATCATTAGTATATTTTAGTGTTGGAATATATACAGGAACCTTTTTGATTTGTTTTAATTTTTTTCTTAGCAATTTGTTAGCAGAAACTCCACCACCAACTAAAACCATTTTAGTTTTTGGGTATTTCTCTAAATAATGATTCAATTTTCTTATTAGATCGTTCATTATTCATTCAAGAGATGAGCTTGCAATTTGTCTAACTGGTACACTTTGCTTTTTCATCTTATATTGATTAATTTTATTTAGAGCAGCTGTTTTAATTCCTGAAAAAGTAAATTTAGCATCAACTGGTTTGTTTGGAGCCAACTCTATTAAGTTTTTAGAACTATAAATCTTATCTATTGAAATTCCACCTGGATAAGTCAAACCTAAGAATCTTCCTATCTTATCTAGTGTTTCACCAACAGCATCATCAATTGTTTCATTTAAAATGAGAAATTTATTATAACTAGTTACTCTTGCAATAAATGTGTGCCCACCAGAAACTACTAATGACATTAAAGGGTACTTTAATGTCTTTGTATCATGATCTACATAATAGCTAAAACCATGAGCTATCAAATGGTTAACTTTAATTACAGGCTTTTTAAGTAGTGATCCTAATTGGTTGGCAAACACTTTTCCAATATGTAATGAGCCAACTAAACCTGGTAAAGCTGTATAAGCAATGTAATCAATATCCTTTAATGTTATTTTTGCTTGTTTCAAAGCTTTAACTAATACTTTATCTATTTGACTACAATGACTCCTAGCAGCTAACTCAGGAACAATACCACCATATTTTCTATGTTCAGCCATAGAAGTAGCAGTAACATTAGCTAAAACATCTTTGCCTCTAACAATGGCAATAGATGTGTCATCACAACTGCTTTCGATAGCTAATATTATCTTTTTCATTAGAATTTGCCTTTAGCTTCCATTCAAGCTCAATGAATATCTGAGTTTTGTTTAGGTGTTATGGTTCTACCATAAAGGTGATTGATGCCTGTTTTAGTAACTTGTTTTAATATTTCAATATAAACTCTAATTGCATCAATAGAGTCACCTTCATTTTCTCAATAAGTAGAATTTTCGTCTGTCACATGATTGTAAGTAATATTTAAAACAGGAGTATAGTTCAATGCATCAAAGTTTTGCATTGTTCAATACTTATATCTGTTATTTTCATTGTCATATTCACCGATATCAGTAGCATCTAAGCCATCAAAACAAATTTGTTTGATAACATTGTATATTTTGTCCTTTTTATCAGCAAAAGGTTCTTTATTATTTTTGTTGTTTATAACAATAAAATCAACTTCATCTAAGGATGCGTTGCTACCTGATTGCAAATGGAACTTATCAATTGAAGGTTTATATTCTTCTGCACCTTTAGCTGCATAGATAGTATCACCAGATCATGTAAACGCAGCGGCAGAACCATTTGGATCAGCAAACAATTTTGCTATTGTTCCAGAGTCAGTATTAACAATATACTTTGAATCTTTATCTTTCATAGTATCAGTAATGCTATTAAATGTTTGAATCATTCTTGCTTTAGAAGATTCATCTGGAACTTCATTAGTAGGAGTCAATCCTTCTAAACTAGTTTCACATATTCTTGCAATATCATAAATTGACTTAGAGTCATCCAACATACTAATAGAATGACCAGGATTTCTTGAGAAATAATTGTCATTTGCTACAGTGTAATAAATGTCTTCTCATTTAGGGTTGGGAATTTCTGTGTGTTCTTTATATGAGTAGAACTTAATTGGCTGATCAGACTTATAAGCAAAAGTGAATGATTGAGCAAAATAAGGGATACCATACATTAAAACATTTACTGCTTTTCCTGGAAATACAGTTTCTCAGTTAAATGTTGTATCTTTATTAACATATTCCTGAAATTGATTATTGATTCCATCAATAATATCTTTGTTAAATAATTTTTTAGCATCTTCTGCATTATTAATGTTTTGAATTTCAAACTTATCTCATTCAATTTGACTTAATCATCCTCTTTTTAATAAAGTAAACATTTCGTAACAGCTTGGAACCGCTAAATCATAATATCTTTTAAATTTAGTTTCGATGTTTTCTGTGACAGTGTAATAAGGAAATTGAATGTTATATTTACTTTCTAGGTCTTTTATTAAATCACTATCCATATAACTTTCAAAGTTTGCAAATTGAATAGTTTGAACATCAGAACATGATGTTAAGAAAGTTATAGGTGTTATGCCACCTATAAAAGCAAGTGCTGATATAAAGCTTTTTCTACCTACCACTTTCATACACCCTTCTAGCTTTTGCTTTTCTTTGTTTCTTATTTTTGTTAATTCTTACAGCAGAAACAATACCAATAATTACAAATGTAGCTAACACAAGTAGTGCTCCAAATGTAACTACTCAAGCTTTAATTCCTTTTCTAGTTGAATAAATAGCTGTTGAAATAGTTTGAGATGAGCCATTAATTAAACTTGTAATAATGAAATCATCTAAACTCATAGCTAAAGTTACAGCTGCTGCTGATAATAATGCTGGAGCTAAATAAGGAATAACAATCTTAAAGAATGTTTTAGCTCTAGAGTAACCTAAGTCATAACTTGCTAATATTAGGTTTCTATTCATCTTTTGCATCTTAGGAAAAATACTAATTATTGCATAAGGTGTACAGAAAGCAATATGAGCTAAGCAAACAGTAAATATACCTAAATCTAATCCTAGTGGTACAACAGTTGTTGTAAACAACAAAGCGAGAGAAATTGCTGTAATTGGTTCAGGCATAGCAATTGATACCTTTGATACACCAATAATAGTATTTACATATTTATTTTTAGCATTTCAAATACCAAAACATGTAATAGTTGCAATAATTACAGAAATTGGTACAACAATAACTGAAATGATTGCAGAGTTAGCTAATGCATTCAAAAAATCATTATCTTTAAATAACATAATGTAGTTAATTGCTGTCGGTACAGAGAAGTTAATAATTATGTTCCCTTTATCTGTTTGACCGTTGAAACTTAAAAGAATAATGACGATTAAAGGTATATAGATAACAGCTAAAACTATAAAGATATAGAATCTTCTAAAGAATCATCCAAGGCCTTTAGTAGAGCTTAAGTTTCTTCTTGGTTTTCTAACTAAAGCCATACTATCTACCTACCTTTCTATGAAGTTTCTTAAATAACTTAGGTCCAAATGCGATACATGCATATAAAACAAAGATAAATACTGAAACAACTAAGCTTAAAGCACTACTTCTTGCTAATGCAATTTCACTAATTAAACCTTCTTCACCTTCTGTAACAATAATGTCACCTATGGTAGCATTAGTTGTTGCGTTGTTCAAGAATTGAGGAACCGCAACAGTTGTTACAGCAGGCAAGAATACCATAGTAATTCCTGCTAAGAAAGCAGTTTTAGTATAAGGAACAACAACCTTAAAGAATGTCTTAATAGCATTTTGACCTAAATCTTGACTAGCAAAGATTAAGTTTGCAGGCATATCATTCAAAACGTTGTATAAAGGCAAAATCATGAATGGTATGTATATATAAACCAAACCAATTACTGTAAAGATATGTCCAAAAGTTGAATTTGAATATCCATTACAAATATCAAAGAATGTTTTTAAACCAATTAATTTGATTAACAAACTTGATCAAATAGGAGCAGTAATTAGAATAATTACTACTGTTTTGAAGTTCTTTGATTTGTTAAATGCCATCATATAGGCAAATGGGTAGGCAACAACAACACAAATAATAGTTGCTGCCAAAGCTAAACCAATAGATAAGAAAATTTTACCCATAACAAATCCATCAATAATTGTTCAGTTTAAGGATGGTGAACCTGATTCAGTTGGTAAGAATGCTTTTACTATAACCATAATTAATGGGCCAACGAACAGCAATAGAGACAAGATAATATAAGGAAGTGTTAACAACAACTTCTTACTAAATCTTGCTTTTGGTTTGTTAATAACCGTTCCTAATGGGTAGGAAGATTTATCTTTCATTATTTAGCCTCCTTTCTTTTAGGAATTATTGGAGTTGTGAAATTTAGATTCCATCTAACTCCAATAGAATCATTTACTTTTAAAGGATCAATCGTTTGCATAGATATTGCTCTTTTATCCTTTGTCAAACAATTGATTTCATACATCGTTCCTTTATATGAAACACTTTGTACACGGACTTGCATAAAAGCCTTGTCTACTGGACAAACTTCAACGTCTTCTGGTCTAACCAATAATTTGAAAAAGCTATGCTTTGTTAATTTTTGTTCAAGTTGAGCATTTGTAATTGGGTAATCAATTTCAACATTACCTATCTTAATTCTTTGATTACCTAGATATTCACAGTCAATAAAGTTAGCTTGACCAATAAAGTTAGCTACTCATGCATTAGCTGGGTGTTCATAAATGTTTTTAGCTGAACCGAATTGTTCAACTTTACCTTTAGACATAACAATAATTTGATCAGAAAGAGTTAAAGCTTCTTCTTGATCATGAGTAACAAGAATAAAGTTAATTTTTAATTCATTGTGGATTCTCTTTAATTCTTGTTGCATTTTCTTTCTAACTTTAGCATCAAGAGCTGAAAGAGGTTCGTCAAGCAACAAAATGTCTGGTTTAACGACAATAGCCCTTGCTAATGCAACCCTTTGTTGCATACCACCCGATAATTCTGACGGGAATTTATATTCATTACCAGATAAACCAACTAATTCAATAGCTTCTTCGGCTTTTTGTTTAATTTCTTCTTTTGTTAAAGGTCTTGTAGTGTTTTGTTTTCTAAATGCTTCGCAAGCTTTTTCAGGATAGTTTTGTCAGTATGAAATCCACTCATCAATATCAGCATATTTATTTGTTAATTTATCAACTTTAGCATCGATTGGTTGTTTATAAATAAACAAAGACAATAGATGATACAAGTTCTTTTCGGCTTGTGTCATTGCACTTGTATTGAACTTAATAAACCTTCTTTGTCCAAAAGCCGTTCTAACTTTATTTCTTCTAATTTTTCTTCTATTTTGCGGAGTTGGTTTTCATCCAAGATATTCAGGATCTCTTCTTTGCATTTGCTTCTCAAAACGTATAACTTGTTGTTGAAATTGTTGATAGCGCATATCTTGGATTTTAAAAACTTCTTCGTTTTTAGAATAAGCAAGTTTTACCTTGATAAGTTCCTTATCAATCTTTACTTGTTCGTTCTTTAATTCGTTAATCTTCTTATTTGCTTTTTCAACTGCATCTTTTCTAACTTTTTCAAGTTCAAGATAAACTTTTTGAGGAACTTCTTTTAATTCAGTTCTCATTATCTTCAAACCATAAATGATGTTTTCATAAACAGTCATGTTTGGGAATAATGCATAATCTTGGAAAACGGTTGCTGTTGGTCTAGAGTGAATAGGAACATCTTTAATATCTAGCCCATTAACAATAATTCTTCCTTTTGTTGGCATTTCAAAACCAGCTATCATTTTTAATAGCGTTGTTTTGCCGCAACCAGACGGACCTAAAATGGTAACAAACTTACCTTTATCAATAGATATATTGATTTTGTCACATGCAATGTAACCATCATCATACATCTTTTGTATATTTTGCAACTGTATAAAAGGAGTTTTAGTTTCCATTGTTTTACCTATTTTGTTTTAAACACCTTTGTAAAAATAACTTTTGATGCAAAAGTAGAGGCATCTACATTATTTATTACATGTGCTGCAGCCTTTCTAACATAATCAGGCGAATAGCACGGTGCATAACTATTTTTATTCAACTTAAGGGCTGTGATGTCGTTTTGGCCATCGCCTAAAATCATAATTTCATCTAATTTAACTTTTGCTGCTTTAGCAACTTTTCTACATGCAAAGGCTTTATCAACACCTTTATGATTAACTTCAATATTAGTTGTAGAAGATAAACAAATTTCAAGATTAGGAAACATCTTTTGTAACTTCTTACAATAAGCATACGATTTGCTTGGAGTTAAAAATTTGACTACAAATTTATAACAAATAATATCATTTGGGTATTTATTTACATAAATAGGTTTAGTTTTTACCCATGGGTCATATTTGTTTTCATCTCCAGTTTTCTTAAAATTGTAAGCTTTTCAGAATGTTGGATTAAAAAACATCAAATTTGGACTTCTTGTGTGAATAATTAATCCAACATTGTTCTTTTCTGAAGATTGACTTAATTTTGCAACATAATTAAATACTTTTATTGCATCATTTTCTTTAATTGGGGTTTCAGAAGTATATTTCTTTGTATAAATATCGTAAATTGTTGCACCATTATTACCAATAATGTAAACATCTGATTCGGGATTTAAATTCATTTCCTTAACAATATTAATTCCATCATAAATTCCTCTACCACTAGCAATAGCTAAAGGAATATGATGGTTGGCACATTGTTGTAATGCTAATTTAGTCTTTGCAGAATAAAGTTTTGTCTTTCCATCAATCAATGTTCCATCTAAATCACTAAAAATTAGTTTTACATTACTTGAAAAACTATTTTCTTTAACAATGTATGTGTCAATGGCTTCCTTTACACCATTTTCCTTGTGTTCAACTATTCTATCACATAGTGATAAGAAGAATGGGTTTTTAGGATTTATGCCAATTGATAAAGCAGATTCTTTAAAACCAGACTCATCATTAAATGAATCACCAATAGAAACTATTTCACTTTTTAGAATGTTGTATTTTTTGGCAAACAATCTAATTGCATATCCTTTACCAATACCTTTGGCTGTAATTTCTAAAAATCTTGGAGATGAATGACTGATAGTCATTATTTGTTGAAGGTTTTCTTTCATCAACTCATGATAAAGTCTTGCAATCCTCTTTTTACTAGAAGAAATAATATTGATTTTATAAGATGTCAAATCTTTACTATCTTTTAAAGTAATAAGATTAGCGTTCGAATAAAAAGGTTTTAAGATAATTGCAGAAGGATATGCTTCGGCTTGTTTTCTAGCAAATCCTCTGGTTGTATAGAAGATTGTTGTTATGCCACTAAATCTTTTAACAACATTTAAAAGCAATGTGCAATATTCATGACTCATTTTTGTATCATAGATTTTTTCATCATTGTAATCAATGATGTACGAACCATTCATACAAGAAACAAGTTTAATCTTGTTTTTACCAAATTGGTTTATTCTTTTGGTTGTTTTTGTTGTAGCCCAAGGAGGCCTTCCTGTATTGACAAAAGCATAACCACCAAGAGACATAAACTCTTGAAGTGCTAAGCAGTCTTCTTTAGAAACCTTCTTTAAGATAGGCGATAGTAAAGTTCCATCCAAGTCAATTGATAATAACTTATAAGATGTTTTTTTCTTTTCCATTTTCTTTCTAAAAAATAAAACCTTTTAATTATTTACTAATAATTAAATATAACAAAAAAATTTTAATTTAAATAATATATTTAATAAATATTATAATTAGCAATATAAAGGGTAATGTGCTAACATGAAAAATATTAAATTAACTGATAGACAAAACAAGATTTTAAAAATCATTGTTGAGCAATATATCAATGAAGCTGCACCTATTTCTAGTAAGGAAATAATTACAGATTTTTTTACTGATTTATCATCTGCAACAATTAGAAATGAAATGGTTGTATTAGAAAAATTTAATCTAATTGAAAAAACTCACACTTCAAGTGGTAGGGTTCCAACTAACTTAGGTTATGAATATTATCGCAATAATATTCTTCAACCATCTTTATCAATAGATCTTAAAAGGAAACTAAATAAGATTTTTGCTAAAAGATTAACTTCAATTGAAACAATCATTAATGAATCAATGGAAGTTATTAATGAAACATTACATTTACCATCTATTGTTACGACTTCTGAAATTAAGGAAACACTTAAAAGAATTGATTTAATTCCAATTCATAACAACATGGCTATTATCATTGTTGTTACATCAAGTGGTAACATTACAAAGAACACAATTACCTTCAATGATCCAAAAATATTGAATGATATTGCTACATGTATAAGAATTTTTAATGATCGTTTAGTAGATACACCTCTAGAAAAACTATCTCAAAAGATCTTATCAATTAAAGACATTATCAAAAATAGTGTTGAAAACTATGAATTCATAATGCAAGAAATGATTAAGAAGATCTTCGATCTTAAGTATCAATATCATACTGAGGTTCATGGCACGAGATATTTAACTACTCAACCTGTATTCCAACACGATATGGAAAAATTAAATCGTGTGTTAGATTTACTTGATAAGACTAATATTTGACAACAAATTGCTTACCAACAAGCTAAAACGGGTAAAACAACTTTAATTACTTCTGGAGAAAAAGTTGGTAGCAAAGATTTAGTTATTGCATCTGTTAATGTTAAAGGCGGCAATAACTCTCATCAAATCTCTGTAGTTGGTCCTAATAGAATGAACTATTCAAAAATACAAGGTATTTTAGACTTCTTAAAAGAAGAAATTGAAAAGAAGTACAATGAGTAAACTAGCAAAAGATGAAAAAATCTTTTTAAAGTTTAGGAATGAATTTCCTTTTATTTTTAACGACAAAATATTTGACAAAAAATTAGATGAACACTTTGATAAGGATGGTGTTCTGGCTTGCTATTGTTTAGCTTTAATTTGTAATAAATTTAGTAAACCAAGATTAATTAAACTTATAAAGAATAATCCTGAACCATGATTAAGTCTCTTTACTAATCTATATATAGATAAAGATATTATTCAAACTTATGAACAATTAGATTTAAATCCATGTATTGAATTTAACAAAGTTATAAGTTTGTTTAAATGTTTTGATAGATTTATAAAGTTGTTTATAAACTTCGTTAAAAACCATGATATAGAAATTGGTTTTGAATTTGATATTGTAGAAGAACTTCTTAAAAAAGGTTTTAGTTTCCTGCTTTACAACATGATAGATTGTCAAATCCCTTATGATCTGCAAAATATTATTAGAGATGAAAAATATGAATCAAAAGTACAAATGGTTATCTATAACACAAGATTGTTCTCTGCTTTAAAACAATTAATCATAACTAATTGTGAAAATAATATCAATGATTTAATTGTTCTTGTTCTAGGAATGAGTAAAAATATTAGTGAAGAAAAATAAAACTAAGCTTTTTGCTTAGTTTTTTTTGTAAATGAATAGATGAGAATTGTTCACACATAGGAAAGCGTGGCTATCGCACCTGCAACAATAAGTGCTATTTCCCCTAAGTCTTCGTTATCTACCATTAATCCAACAAGAAAGACAATTAGCCCTACAAGCACTAATCCTAGGGATGAGAAGTTAATAATTTTTGTTGTTTTGCCAGTCAACTTCTTTTTAATCATGCAGTCTTTTGGCATAAAAATTGTTGAAACAAGTAATATGATAACAAACACTATGGCTAACCCAAGGGTAAATAAACTAAATAATGTGAAAAAATGAAAATCACCACTATTTGTCAAAAGTTTATCATCATCAATTTTTCAGTCAAAAATAACTGCCAGTAATGACAGTAAAGCAAACAACAGAGCCACTGACCCTACTATAATTGAGGTTAACATTAATTTCTTAGATACATTAAATTTATTTTGTTTTGACACTTGTTTTTCCATATTTATCTCCTATATAAACATTTTACCAACTTTAAATGTATGATTACCATTAAGAATTTGACTTACCGCGCAAGGCTTTTTGCCTGCTAATTGAATTTCAATTAATTTGATTGCATGAAATGCAGTTTGAACAACAACGCCATCTTTTTCAATTTTTACAATTGACCCAGGAACTGCATTTGCATATGATTCAACTTTAATTGCTTTATGAACCTTAATTATTTGATTATCATATGTCGTGTATGCTATGGGGTTGTTATACAATCCTCTAATTAATGCATCTACTTGATCATAAGGTTTCTTTCAATCAATTTTTTCATCTTCTCTATTAATATTCAAACCAAACGTTACTTTAGATTCATCTTGTTTAGTTGATGGAAGATTTTCATTAAATAACATTCCAAAATCATTAGCAATAATACCTGAAGCTAAAGCACATAATTTATCATATAAAGACAAATATGTTTCATTCTCAACAATATCTATAGGATATTGTTTAATCATGTTTCCACCATCCATTTTCTTATCCATAAACATCAATGTAAAACCTGTTTGTTTTTCTTGATTAATGATTGCTCATTGAATTGGTGCACCACCTCTTAGTTTAGGTAATAATGATGCATGTAAGTTCACACATTTATATTTAGGTAAATTTAAAATATTTTCGGGAATAAATTGACCAAAAGCACAAGTAAAAATTAGATCAGGATTTAATTGTTTAATTTGCTCATAAAGGTTTGCGACTTTAGCATCTTGCAAAACTTTTAAATTATGTTTTAAAGCTAAGTTTTTAACTTCACATGAAGTTAAGATTTTCTTCCTTCCAACAGGTTTGTCTGGTTGGCAAACTACAGCAATAACTTCTACATCAGAACGTTGCAAAATAGCAGCTAAACAAACCGCTGCTATCTTTGGAGTTCCCATAAAAATTACTTTATTTTTTTGCATGTTTGCTTGCTCTCTTTTCTTGTCTCATTCTTCTTCTTTTTTCAACTTTTGCTTGAGTTGCTTTTTGCTTAGCAACCTTAGCTTCCATTGCTTTGTTTTTAGCTTCTTCAGCTGCACGAATTGGAGCAATTCATTCCATCTCTTTATCGTAATTTAATTCATTATGAATTACTATCTTACGATCATATTCTTTTTTGCTTATTTTTGTATTAATAACTTCGCATTCAAAACAACGATAAGGGTCAACTTTGTTTGTTTTAGTATCCTTTGTTTTAAAAACTACAACGAATAAATCTTTAGCTTTAGGATTTTCAAGTGGCTTGATACCTGAAGTTTTAGCTGCTTTTTTAGATTGTTTAATTTGTCATTGTCTAATCTTCAATTCATAGTTCTTATTCTTTTTTTCTAAATCAGAACCGTTGGGATTGATGTAATCTTGGTTGTTACGTTTAACAACGTAACTATCAGCTAATTCTTTACCGCTTTCACCTTTATCTTTTAAGAATTGTTTGATTGTTTTTCAAACTTCATCTTTATTTTTTCTGTTAGATAAGAAAGGATTTGCTTCACGTTCATTTTTCTTCTTTTTATAAACTGAATAAATAGCTACACCAATGATAACTAAAATCAGTATAGGCATTAACGATGCGCCCGTAGTTTGTCCAGGTGACATAGCTATTGTTCTCCTTTCCTAAGATAATTTTGTTTATTATATATTTAATATCTGTAATTTTCTTATATAATTTATTAAATATTTAAAGGAAAAACATGGCAAATATTAAATCTAATATTAAAACTAAAAAACAATCAGACAAAAAACATGCTGCTAATAAAGCAAAAGTTTTTAAATTAAAAACTATCACTAAAAAAGCTAGAGCTAAAGGAGATAAAAAAGATTTAGCTCAAGCTTATAAATCAGCTGATAGTTTATCCAGAAAGCATGTTATTCATAGAAACAAAGCTAACAGAATTAAGTCTAGATTGGCTAAAGCTGCAAATAAAGCAAATGCTGCTAAAAAGCAAGAAAAGAAGGTTGAAAAGAAAAATGAAACTAAGTAAGACTATCTCTTGTTTAGTTCCAATATCATTAATTGGTGTGACTACACCAATTCTTACTTCATGTGGTGGACAAAAATATACTTTTGAATACGCTGATAATATTAATTGTTTTGATAAAGAAATAAAGGAAGTTGCGTACCATGAATTAAAAGATGTTCAAAATGCAGCGAAGCTACATGTCGAACAATATCCAGAAGGCACAAAGAAAACAGTTATTGGAGTAAATAGCGATCCCAAAAGAACGCTTCAGCAAATGTATTTTGATCTTGTTGCTGGTGTAACTGTAACTGAAGGTTGTGGTTTACTACTTCAAGTTGAATATACAGAGGAAACAAAGGCAAAACAATTTGATACATTATCTTTTGATCGTAGTTATCCAACAAAAGCAAACTATACTAATGTAACCATCGATAATTTGAAATACGATTGAAATAGTACTACAAACCATTTTGTTATAAAAATTGATCAAAATGTTGAAATATGTCAATCTTACTTGTACGCAAATTGTACATTAGAATCTTAAGGAGAAAATTATGGCAGATAAAATACTTTTAACAAAAGAGAAATATGAAGAAACTAAAAAAGAACTTGAAAGATTAATTAAGGTTGAAAGACCAATCGTAATTAAAGCGATTCAAGATGCTAGAGATCAGGGTGACTTGTCAGAAAACGCTGACTACGATGCTGCTAAAAATAAACAAGCAGAAATCGAAGCCAAGATTAAGGATCTTGAAAACATCATAAACTTTGCAGAAATTATTGATGAAAAAACATCAAAAGCAAAAGTAGATGTTGTAAAAGTTGGTACTAAAGTTAAGATTCTAGATTTATCTGATGATGAAACTAATGAATACTCAATCGTTGGTGAAGTTGAAGCTAATCCAGATGAAGACAAAATCTCTAACTCTTCTCCTCTTGCAGTAGCTGTTTTAGGACACGAAGTAGGAGAAATAGTTGAAGTAAAAGGCATTGAAAAACCTTATAAGGCAAAAATCCTAAAAATTTCACGTTTATAGTATAATAGAAGGGCACAATATAGTGTCCAATTACGGACAGATAGCGAAGCGGCCAAACGCAGCTGACTGTAAATCAGCCACCTTCGGTTTCAGTGGTTCGAATCCACTTCTGTCCACCATTAATTGGGTTGTAGCCAAGCGGTAAGGCATCAGATTTTGATTCTGACACGCGCTGGTTCGAATCCAGCCTACCCAGCCAAATTTTTGTCCCACTAGCTCAGTGGTAGAGCATTTCACTTTTAATGAAGGGGTCCGGAGTTCGAGTCTCCGGTGGGGCACCATAATGCTGAAGTGGCGGAATGGTAGACGCACAGGACTTAAAATCCTGTGATAGCAATATCGTGAGGGTTCAAGTCCCTCTTTCAGCACCATTTGTCGCGGGTATAGTTCAATGGTAGAACTATAGCCTTCCAAGCTATTAATGTGGGTTCGATTCCCATTACCCGCTCCAATAAGGAAAAGGTAAATGATCCAAGCGAGTCTTGGATCTTTTTTATTTCTAACTATTTACAAGTATAAAAATTATGTATAATTTTTATACTATATGCAAAAAGTTTATTTTAAGCGTATTCAATTAGATCCAGAAATTATTAATGATTTCTTTTCTAGACATCCAGACATGAATAAGTTTTTAAAAAAAGATGATGCTTTCTTTTTCAGAGTAAGTACTCAACTTTATCCAGGATTATTACACTCAATTATTTCACAAGATGAAACTAATAAAAATATTATTGACTTAGCTAATAAACTAAACACTTTACTTGATGGTGATATTACTGCTAAAGGTGTATTAGGTTTAGATTTGAGCATTTTTGGTAATAAAGCAAATTTAGTCAAACAAATTAGTCAAGATGTTGAAGATGATAAGTTAAAATTAACAATTTTACGATTACTAAGCACAGAAGACATTGTTAAACAGTTAACAGCATATGAAGGTCTAAAAGTAGATACAGCAAAACAATTTGCTTTATTTACTTGTGGTAAGCAAGATGTGTTGTGTTTTGAAAACTTTGATTTCTTGATTGGATTAAGATTATTTTTAAATAAAGATAAATTAGATAAAGAAGATGTTGATAAAATTAAAAAGGAATATCAAAATGATGGATCTATCTTTTCATTATGTATGTGAAAGATAAGATTCACAAAGGATAAATAGTATGAATAAACCAATAACTACAATAATTAAGAATGAATTAAAATTAGCTATTGAGAAATTAAATATCAAGGCCGATTTAAATAGAATTTCTGTTGATAAAACTAAGAATTCTAAATTTGGTGATTTTACTACTAACTTTGTTATGAGTCTGAATCCTGGTAAATTATCTAAACAGGAGTTAGCAAAGAAAATTGTTTCATTGTTATCTAAAGATTATTTTGCGAAAGTAGAAGTTGCGGGTCCTGGTTTTTTAAACTTCTTCTTAAATGAAAAAACTAAACTTGAATTTCTAAAAGAAATTAAAACTAGCAAAGATAAGTTTGGTCAATTTGATAAAAAAGACCTTAAATATAATGTTGAGTTTGTTTCTGCCAACCCAACGGGTTTATTACACATAGGGCATGCAAGAAATGCTGCTTATGGCGATTCCTTGGTAAGAATCTTTGAAGCTTATGGTATTAAGACGGATAGAGAATATTACATCAACGATGGTGGAAACCAAATTAAAAAATTAGCTTTATCAGTATTAATTAGATATTTACAATCATATTTAATAAAAGTTGAATTACCTGAAGATAGCTATCATGCAAGCGAAATTATTGATGTGGCTGAATTATTGAAAAAGAAATACAACGATAAGTTTGTTAATACTAAATTCAATGATACTCAAATATTAGATGAAGATGCTAATAATATCATTGGGAACTTTGCTAAAGAACACTTATTAAACATTATTAAAGACCATTTAGCAAAGCTAAATGTTAAAATGGATCTTTGATCTCATGAATCATATATTTATGAACACGATTTGATTAATAAAGCTTTTAAACAACTAGACAAGTACATTTTTGATAAAGATAACGCTAAATGATTAAAAACAACAGAATATGGTGATGATAAAGATAGAGTATTAGTTAAATCTGATGGTAACTACACTTATTTCACACCAGATATTGCCTACCATAATTTAAAACTATCAAGAGGATATAACAAAATCTTCAACATTTGGGGTGCAGACCATGGATCTTATGTAGACAGAATGTCTATTGCCATTCAAATGCTTGGTTATAAAAAGGAACAAATGCATGTTTGTTTAATGCAAATGGTTCAATTAACTAAAAATGGACAAGAATTAAAAATGTCTAAACGTTCTGGTAATGCATTTACAACTATCGACTTAGTTAATATGATTGGTAAAGATGCAGCTAGATGATATCTAGTAAATCAATCTTTAGATTCTCACATCACAATTGATGTTGACAAGGCATCTAAAAAGACTAATGAAAATGGTTTATTCTATGTTCAATATGCTTATGTAAGAATTAAACAAATTTTAGCTAAAGCTAAAGAAAAAGAAATGACCGAGGTAAATTTACTAACAAATGATATTGAAAAAGAATTGATTAGTCAAACATTGTTCTTCAAACCAACTATTGAAAATGTTGCTAATAGTTATGAAGTTCACAAAATTTGTTTATATTTAACTAATTTAGCTAAACTACTTCATACGTACTATGAAAAAGTAAGAATAAATGATGCTGATAATAAAGAATTGATCTCTCAAAGATTATTCTTAATTAATTGTGTAGCAACCGTAATTAAAAATGGTTTAAAACTACTTGGAATCGATGTAGTTGAGAATATGTAAAAAGAAGCAATTAAGCTTCTTTTTTATAAACTATTTCGCCATCTACTATTGTATTGATTAGTTTAGCATCACAAATATCTTTTATTTCACAATTCAAGAAATCTGTATCAAACACTGACATATTAGCAATCTTACCAACCTCAAGAGTTCCTAATCTATTTTGTTCGTTAAGCGAATAGGCAACGTTTCTTGTCAGAGCATAAAGTGCTTGTTTTCTAGTTATGCCTTCCTCTTTTCATCTTTGACATTCAACACCATCTTCTTGTTTGTATCTAGTAATGGCTCTAAAGATTGAGGCAGGAATAGACATTATTGGTGTTACAGGATAATCTGTATGGAAAATAATGGTAGTATTTTGATCTAAGAAAGATTTAATTGGATAAGTATGGTCTGCTCTTTCTTTGCCAAGATAATCTACCTCCATTGGGTAATAAATTTTAGATTTAGATACTCATAGTGGCGGAACGCAAGCAATAATTTGATATTCACCAAATTTGGCAATCTCCTCTGGTCTAACTAATTGCAAGTGTGCTAAAATAATTCTTTGCCCAAAGTCACATATCGTTTCACGTGTTTCAACAGCTGCAGCTACAGCTATTCTTGTTGCTTCATCCCCGACAGAGTGAATATGAACCCCCAAACCTCTCTTAAATGATTCTTCCATTCATTCAGCTAATTTGTGACTATCATTAATTCTTAGTTGGCCTTTTTGACCTGGAGTATTACAATAATCATCAATTAAACCTGCAGTGTGTGCTTCAACAACACCATCTACAAAGAATTTAGTAGCATTTATCTTAAAGAATTCACAGTTAAACTTGTCTGCATACATCTTTGCATTATTTATTTGTTGTATTTGATCATCTCCAAATTCAGCAATGTAGAATGCTGCATATGTTCTTAGTTTTCATTTCCCTTCTTTGGCTAATTCATAATAGCATTCTGGGGCTTTAATGACATCGCTTTGAATTACTGCTGCATCAACTGTTGCTGTATAACCTTGTGAGAAGACAAAATCTTGTCATCCCAGCAAACCTTTTTTAACAACTTTATTAGGTTTTTTCAACATTGAATAAATGAATGCACAAATAGCATCAGACAATATTCCTGTTGGGTTACCATTTTCATCAACATCAACAGTTTCAGGATCTATTCTTCTTGCTTCGGTAATTTCAGCCTTAAATTTTTCTAAAACTTTAGAATTAACTCAAAGAGTGTGACCGTCTTCAGTTTGCATATATATGCAAACATCTTTAGAAATCTCATCTAACATTTGAGCTGTCGGAAGTGGCTTTTCATTTAAAACACATCCGTTGCCAACATAATCTTCTCTACCAGGATGATCTTGAATAAATTTCTTAATAATTTTTAAATAATCTTGAACATTTTTTCCTTTAGCTAAATCTGCTAATCACACAATTTTGTCGGCGGCTAATAGCCCATGAGCGTGACCTTCAATAAATCCTGGATAAATACAATTTTTGCCCAAATCTATTTGTTTTGTTTTACTATCAATAAAGTTATTGGCATCTTTTATAGATCCAATAAAAACTATTTTCCCTTGTTTAACACCTATAGCTTCAGCTATGGTGTCTTTGTCGTCTAATGTAATGACACGACCTTTATAGATTATGTCAGCCTTAATATTTTCCATTGTTAATTATTTTGACTTTTTATCTGTAGACTTGAAGATTTCTTCTTCTTTTTTCTTCATTTCGGCTTTTTTCTTCATTTGTTGAAGTTTATTTTGCTCTTCTTGAAGTCTTTTCTCTTGATAAATTTCTCTTCTTTCGTTTTCCTTTTTAATCTTATCAAGATTAGATTGTCTTTGAACAATTTTTTCTTCTTGTGCCTTAATTAATCTTTCAACTTCTTTTCTAGCCTCAATTTTTCTTTCATATTCAGGAACCAATATCTTTTTAGTATATGTTTCTTCAGACATATGAAGTTTTTTTGCGGTTTTTCTATTTTTTAATTTGATTAATAAAGTACCATAGTTAACAATTAATCCATTAAATACTAATGCACCTATTGTATCTGGCGGGAATGATTCTCATCCTCCTGCCGCTACTTCTGCAGTTGCCAAAACAAGAGCGTAAAGGAATGAAACAGTTAATGTAACTGGAACAAAGATTGCTCAGTTTGTAGATAAACTTGATGTGTCCCTTTTTCTTAAGACAGTAATAAATGTTGGTCAACCAAATCCTTCATTAGCACATGAAGTTATGATTGAAATAATCATAAGACCGCGATCTCAGAAAAAGAAGGCATGTCCACCAGCGTCTGTAAATTTAAATAAATGGTTGGCATCCTTAGGAACAAGAAATAAGCATGTTAGGACACTTACTAAAATAGATACCAAATATGCACAAAACAAGATTAACACCAACACAAAATATTTTCTTTTGTGTAATTTATAACCGGATGCAACCAATTCTTTCTTTTGTTTGTCAAGCAAGGCCTTTGAAAGCTCAAGCTCGGAACATCTCATCTTTTTTGCAAGATTCATATTTCTAGTTTTTAAGATTGTTATCCAAATAGCACAGAAAATGTTAAAGATGTTATAAAACACAAGTGGAACAACGGATCATTGCGCAAACGGCATAAGGGCATTCAATAAATCTTGATCACCAACTCCAGGAGCAATTGCTCCAACGCCAAGATCACTGCACACTTGCTTAATGTAATAGCAATATGCTCATGCTGCACCAATCAAACTGCTTATACCAAAAATTACAAATGTTCAAACTGAAAAGCTTGCCGTACTTTTTGTTTTATAAATTTTTATACCTTGACTTAGAACAATAAGTTGCATTAAGGCAACTGATAACCAACCTATTACAATACACCCAATTAGAATTGGTGTCTGCGAGGCAATTATTTCAGGCACACCGCCTATTAAATTTAACATCTTTTTCTCCTATTTAGCCTGTGCAGCTTTCTTAGCTGCTTTAGCAGCTTCTTTCTTTTTCCAAGCTGGGATTAAATATTTCTTTGTGTATTGTAATTCATTCAATCCAAGCTTTTTGGCTTTTTTCCTATTAATACATTTAATAATTAAGATACCATAGTTAACTATCATACCATTAAATACTAAAGCACCTATTGTATCATATTCAAAATCACCCATTTTAAGCGCTAAAACTAAAGCATAAGTAAATGATACAGTTAAGGCTACTGGCATAAAAATTGCTCAGTTCATTGAAATACCAGACGTATCTTTTTGTCTTAGAGATTTAATAAATTGTGGTCAACTAATTGCTTCTCATAATAAAGCTGCTAGCAAGCTGCTTGGAACAACTCATTTGTAGCCATCTCAGTCGCATACTCATTTTCCATCTACTTTATGTCAATCATAGATTGGTTCGGGTGTAGCAAATAATGTAAAGCAAATTGCAAATGTAACAACAATACTAAACAAAACAAATAACACTAAGAAAACCGGAAAATTCTCGCTTGCACTAAATTTTTTGCCTGATTTAATGTATTTTTTATTTTGTCTATCTTTTAAATATTCGGCAAGTTCAAGTTCGTTCATTCCTAGTTTTTTTGCTAGGCTCATATGCCTTGCCTTAATAAAAACCATTGTGTTAGACAAACAGAAGTCTGTTATGTAATAGCAAATAATAGGTATCATTTCCCATTGATATAGTAAATAAGGAATTCCTTTTTGATCAGGAATTTCTTTTATTTGCATTTCTTGAAAATAATAACTAAATCCTCAAGTCAAACACATTGCTCCTGCCACAACAAATATTATGTATGTTGAAATAGAAACACCTGATGTGTTCTTGGTTTTGATTAAGGAAGTTATTTGAGATACAGAAATAATTAGGGATAGTGTTAATGAAACTATACCTAAAACCAAACAACTTATATGTGTTACTCAATCTGGTCCGTTCATAGTGCTTATATTATATAAAAAATATAAACTATATAGTTTATATTTTCTTTTTTCTTTTAGCTAATTCTTTTTGTTTAACTAATGGTATTAAAACTTGTTCAGTATATTGCTTTTCTGTCATGTTGTGCTTTTTAGCCTTAACTATATTACGAATTTTTATTACCAAAATACTGATGTTTGGAATATATCCGGCAAAAACTGTGGTAGCAAATATATTTCATGATCATTTCCCTGTTCCAAAGCCCATTAAAAGGTTATAGATTAAGAAAACGATGCCTGAAACCACAAAAAAGGTTGCTCATCAAATAGAAATTCCTGTTGTATCCTCCTTCCTTAAACACTTGATAAATTGTGGTCAACTTAAGGCTTCTGAGAAACCTGCACAAATAAAGTTTACTATACCAACTCAAGCTCAATCATCAGCGCCTGTTGGTTTTGGTCAAGTGCAAAAAGATAGAAGCAAGGCAATAATTGCACCGACTATTAATGTACCAAAAATAATAAATATGGATGTTAAATCTTGAGCCATTTTTATTTTTTTTGAATTATTAAAATATTTTTTTGCTTGTTTATCCAATAAAATCTTTGCTAACTGCATCTCTGTGATTTTTAGTTTTCTAGCTAACAAGACATGTCTTATCTTAATTACTAATAGTACAATAGACAATGCCGACGACAAAGCATTGCTTATTACAGAAGGCATAAATTGTGACATATACAATTGAGGAAGAATTGGTTCAACAGGATTTTTTTGCATATTATTAATATAAAAACCCGTTGCTCAAACAAATCAAAAGAATCAAGAAAAAGCATTCAAGATGTATGTTATTAATGAAGATCCAGATGTATTTTTTGTTCTAGTCGTATAGACTAGTTGCGGTATAAAAATACAATATGCTGCACCAAGTGCTAGCATCCCAAAGACTGTACAAATAATAGCTTGTTGATAGTACGTTAATTCATTAATCATAATTTGGTTAAATTATATATGCTTTAATCATTTGGTTATAAGAATTAAAAACCGTTTCACTTCTCATAATCTTATGTGCTGTTGTTCTTTTAATAAAGAGGTAGAATAAACCCGCAACAACTGTTTCAGTTCACATATTTAGCTCAATAAAATTCTTGTTTGAATAAATATTTTTTAATTCTTGAAAAACATTGTATTCAATAATTTTTAATAGAATATTAAAATATGACATTTGTATATCGCTCTTTATCTTTGAACAATTAATAATTAATTCATTATTTTCTTGGCAAAATTTTTCAAAAAAATTTATCAAGTAGTAAATTAATTGTTTCAAGTTGTGTGGTTTTAATTTTATTGGGATTGGAAAGTGATTATTTAATTGCTCTTTAATAGAATATTCAAGCAAATTGTTTTTATTATCAAAATGTTTATAAAAAGTAATAGCCGAAATATTTGCCTTCTTGCAAATATCTAATACCTTAATTGGCTTATTGTTAATTTGCTTTTTAAGAATATCAAACAATGTTGTAATCAAAACTTGTCTTGTTTTAACAATTCTTAAATCTAAATAATCTTCCATTGCTAAGCATTATATGCTTATAAGTTTTGACAAAAGATAGTAATAAAAAACACATTTGTTTGATTCAAATGTGTTATTTTTTCTTTCTTGTGCTTCTAGCTGTTGGTTTTAAATATTTTAAGTAATATTGCATCTCAGTTAGGCCGAGTTTTTTCGCTGCATGAACATGCTTTAATTTCAAAATCATAATACCATATGAAGGCGTCAAGCCACTCATTAGCATTGGAAAAAATGCTTGTCAGTTAAATATGATTGTACCCTCAACGGGCTTAAACCATACTATTACAAACAATATTATGTCATATATAACAAGCACAGTTGTTCCGATGGGATAAATAATAGTGTAATACTTATTAAGTGATGTTGTATTCTTCGTTCTCAAACATTTAATAAATTGTGCAATAGGCATTCCCATAATGCCGATACCTGCAACAATTACTAATATCAATAATCATCCTCAAGGTTTTTGTATTTCCTCAACAAGTTGATTCCAAGGCCAAGGTATAGTTTTCATATTATTTACCCGCCTTTCTCTTCTTCGATTTTTGTTTTAAAATACGAGCAAGCTCTATTTCATCAATACCCATTTTCTTTGCTAATTTTATATTTCTTATCTTTATAGTTAAAGATATAGTGTTTAAAATAGCATTCCCTAAATTAAGCAAGGTGTGAGGTAACAAAGTTAAAATAACAACCGGCATTGACATTTGAAGTTCAGGATCTAAAATTCCCCTACAAGCATTGCCTATTCCTCAACAAAACATTACTACACCACAAAAAATAAAAAAGGCAACAGAAGGAATAGATAAACCTTTTGTGTTTCTTGTTTTTTTAATTGTTATAAATTGTGGAATTGAATAGGCACAACTAAAAAAGAATGCAATTCATCCAATTACTATACTAACAATATTTAGGGTCGACATAATATGTGCTAATTATAAATAAAAAAACACCTTAAGGTGTTTTTATTTCTTCTTCTTTTTTGTACTTCAAGCAATAGGCTTTAAATATTTTACATAATGTTGCATTTCAGTAATACCTAATTTTCTTGCTGCTCTAACATGTTTAATTTTTAAGATCATTGTTCCATAAGCTGAAATTAATCCATTAAGTATTGCTGGTAGCAGCATACCTCAGGCTTGACCGTAGAATTTATCGCCACTTACAATACAAAGTGAAAATAATACTAAATCATAGATTGTTAACAATGTATTAGTAATAGGTAACAATATTACAAATTGTTTGCTTAGAGATGTTGTGTTTTTTGTAACCAAACACTTGACAAAATGTGCGAGAGCCATTCCAACAAAACCAACACAAGATAAAGTGGAAAGAATCAATACTCATCCTCATGGACCGGTAATTTCTTTTACTAAAGCTTCCCAAAATGACATATTACTTTCCTCCTTTTCTTATTTTATTTTTCTTTTTCTTTAATAATATTGAAACAAGCTTTGCTTCATCAATTCCCATTTTTTTAGCTAATTTAACATGATGAATTTTTGTAGCCAAAATAAAAACGTTGATACATGTGTTAAGAAGGTTCAAAATTACATTTGGAACCAATGCCATCACAACTAATAGAAGATCATAGTCTGATAGCGACATTGAACGTACGGTGTTTCCTATACCTCAAGATAGCATTCCTAGATTACTAAAAATGAATAAAATGTATCCTGGAATAGATAATCCACTTGTGTTCCTTGTTTTTACAACTCTTACTAATTGAGGTATAGCATAGGAACTAACCAATGCTAATACTATTCAACCAATAACTGCTGCTAAAATCGATAATAAATAATTTATATCTATACTCATAATAAAATACTTTTTTTAATTATAAAGAAAAACACCATACAATGGTGTTTTTTCTTAAAGAATTATTCTTGAGAGTCTAATTTAATTAAGTCTTCAAGTTTTTCTGCAGCGTTAGCTTTTGAACCTGCAAATAGTTTTTCTGCATGTTCAGGAGCTTTCTTAACAAGAGATGCATATCTTGCTTCACCTTTTAAGAATGTTACATAGTCACCTTCAGGCTTCTTTGTAGAGTCAAGAGTGAATTTCTTACCAGTTGCAGCTGGGTTGTAACGATATAGTTGTCAGTAACCAGCATCAACTGCTTTCTTCATTTCTAATTGAGAGTTAGACATGTTGAAACCGTGGTTAATACATGGAGCATAAGCAATAATTAATGATACACCATTGTATGCTTCAGCTTCTGTTAGAGCTTTAATGAATTGTTGTTGGTCAGCACCAAGAGCAACTTGTGCAACATATACATCTTTATATGTCATAGCAATTGCACCAAGGTCTTTCTTTCTTGTTGGTTTACCAGCAGCAGTAAATTTAGCTACGGCACCCATTGGAGATGATTTAGATGCTTGACCACCAGTGTTAGAGTAAACTTCAGTATCTACAACTAAAATGTTTACATTTTCACCAGAAGCTAGTATGTGGTCTAAACCACCAAAACCAATATCGTAAGCTCAACCGTCACCACCAAAGATTCAAACTGACTTCTTAGATAGTTGGTCAATATTGTTTAGAATCTTGTCCATGCAATGACATTCGCCTTCACAAATAGGTTTTTGTGCTTTTGCAGCCTTAACTAAAGAAGGAATGTATTGATCAATGTCATCAGCATCTTTGTGAGCAATTACATCTTTAATTGCACCTTTAAGTTCAGCAGATGCTTTAGGATTATCTACTAATGATTCTAAGTGTTTGTATAAATCATTTCTTCTATATTTAAGACCTAGAGCCATACCCAAACCAAATTCAGCATTGTCTTCAAATAATGAGTTAGCTCAAGTTGGTCCTTTGCCTTCTTTGTCAGTACAGTATGGAACTGTTGGGAATGCACCACCATAAATTGATGAACATCCTGTTGCATTGGCAACAACCATCCTTTTACCAAATAATTGAGAGATGATTTTGATGTATGGTGTTTCACCACAACCAGCACATGCTCCAGAGAATTCAAAGTAAGGTTGTTCGAATTGTAAACCTTTAACTGTTGTCTTAGCAAATGGGGTCTTCATTGGTTTTAATGTAGTAAAGAAGTCTCAATTTGGTTTTTCAATTGGAAGCATTTGAGTTATTGGTTTCATAACCAAAGCTTGTTTGTCTTTATTTTTATTAGCTGGACAAACTTTAGAACATGATCCACAGCCTGTACAGTCAGCAGCAGATACTTGGATTCTAAACTTACCACCTTGAACACCAAATGCATTAGCAGTTGTAAATGTTTTTGGTGCTTTAGTTAAGTCTTTTTCGTTAATAACTTTAGATCTAATTGCAGCATGTGGACATACTAATGTACATTGACCACATTGTAAACAGTTTGCGGCATTTCATTCGGGAGCTGTATTACCAATACATCTCTTTTCATATTGAGTTGTTCCTGTAGGAACAGCACCATCAGGCTGGAATGCACTAACAGGTAATGAATCGCCGTTGTGTCTATCAATTACAGCACAGAACTTCTTGAAGAAAGCGGACATGTGACTGTCATCTAGAGGAGCTTCATTCTTTGTTAAATCAAGTTTCTTAACATCAACTTCTTCTAGGAAGCTAGTTGCAGCATCTACTGCTTTCATGTTAGCAGCAACAACTGCATCACCCTTTTTGCTATAAAGTTTAACAGCCATGTCTTTCATTTGCTTTTCAGCAACAGCATATGGAATAATATTAGCAATCTTGAAGAAACATGATTGCATAATAACGTTGATTCTGTTTCCTAAGCCTGCTTCACCAGCAACTTTGTAAGCATCAATAGTGTAAAGTTTAGCTTTTAACTTAATAATCTTTTCTTTGAATGCTTTTGGTAAATGAGCAGAAATTTCTTTAGCAGGATAAACAGAGTTTAATAAAACGTTTCCGTTTGGTTTTAATCCTTCAAGAACATCATACTTATTTACATAAGTAAAGTTGTGAATTGCAATAAAGTCGGCTTGTGATAAGAAGTAAGGACTTCTAATCATTTTGTCAGACATTCTTAGGTGGGAAATTGTTAATCCACCAGATTTCTTAGAGTCATATTCAAAGAAACCTTGAATATACTTCTTAGTGTTTTGACCAATAATCTTGATTGATGATTTGTTGGCTGAAATTGTACCATCAGATCCAAGACCTCAGAATTTACATTCATAGTAGTCATTATCTAATTGAACAGTTTTATCAAGTGCAGGTAAATTTAAATGAGTTACATCATCATTGATACCTACTGTAAATCTCTTCATTGGCTTTTTAGATTGAGAGTTTTTAAAGATTTGGTAAACGCAAGTAGCATTAAATTCTTTACCACCTAAACCATATCTACCAGCAAGAACTTGTAAGTTTTTCTTGCCCATTTGGTCCAAAGCCATTACAACATCTAAATATAATGGTTCACCAATTGATCCTGGTTCTTTAGTTCTATCTAAAACAGTTAATCTCTTGCAAGAAGCAGGAATTGTTTTAACAAATGCTTCTGCATTGAATGGACGATATAGGTGAACTTTAACAACACCATATTTCTTTCCTTCTTTTTTAACTAATGTATCTAATGATTCATGAACTGTATCAGCACCTGAACACATTACTACGATTACATCAGTAGCATCTTTAGCACCATAGTATTCAAATGGGTGGTATTCTCTACCAGTCAACTTTTTAAGTTGAGCCATAGCTTTCACAACAGCATCATAAGCAACATCATAGTTTTTGTTGTTTGCTTCTCTGTTTTGGAAGTATGTATCACCATTTTCACACGGACCCATTAACTTAGGGTGGTTAGGGTTATGACCTTTAGCACGGTAAGCAGCGATCTTGTCATATGGAAGCATTTGCTTAATAACTTCATATGGAATTTCTTCAATCTTGTTAATTTCATGACTTGTTCTAAAACCATCAAAGAAATGTAAGAATGGTAATGAACTATTATAAGCAGCAATGTGTGCTACTAAAGCCATATCCATAGCTTCTTGTACGTTGTTGGATGCTAACATACAGAAACCTGTTTGTCTACAAGCCATTACGTCTTGGTGATCACCGAAGATGTTAATTGCTTGGGCAGCTAGTGTTCTAGCTGATACATGGAAGACTACTGGTAAACATTCAGCAGCAATCTTGTACATGTTAGGAATCATTAATAATAATCCTTGGCTAGCTGTATAAGTAGTTGTTAATGCTCCAACTGCAGCAGAACCATGAACTGCACCAGCAGCTCCTGCTTCAGATTGCATTTCAGTTACTTTTACAGTATTACCAAAAACATTCTTTGTTCCTTTAGATGCTCATTCATCACACAATTCAGCCATTGGTGTTGAAGGAGTAATAGGGAAAATACAAGCACAGTCACTTAAAGCATAACCAATATAAGCGGCAGCTGTATTTCCATCGACAGAAATATATTTTTTATCTGACATTTTTAATAATCCTTTTCTAAATAATAAAATACATTCTTTTTTAAGAATGTATTTATATTATAAGTTGTTTTAATCTTAAGATTATTTTTTCTTATCGATATATTTTTCAGTAGCAGCTTTTATAGTTTTTTTAGTTGATTTTTCGCCATGCTTATCAACCATAAATTTAGAGTATACGTTTTTATGAGTTAAACTTGCTGGTCCACCTACACAACCACCTTCGCAAACCATTCCTTCGATAAAATTATATGTTTGGTCACCTGCTTCTCAAGCTTTTAGAGCTTTAATGCAAGCTTCCATACCATCACAACTCACTGGACAAAGTTTGAAATCTTCTTTGCCTAACTCTTTTAATACTTCCTTAACAGCTGACGCTAAACCACCACACTTGGCAAAGCCTCTACCATAGGCTGTTGCATCCTCAAGTTTAACACCTTTTAAAACATCAAGGTTTATATTTCTTGCATTGAATATTGCCCTACATTCAGCAAAAGTCATAACATAGTCAACATATGATTTATCATATGGTTTTAATGCTTCTTTTTTCTTTGCTGTACATGGACCAATAAAACAAACTGTTGCATCTAGATGTCTTTCTTTTATTGTCTTAGCAATTTCAGCCATAGGAGATAAGTTATGGCTAACAAATTGTTTAAGTTGTGGATGTGCTTTGATAATGTATTCAACAAAGGCTGGACAGCAAGAACTTGTTAGTTTTTTCTTTTCTGTTAATTCTTTTGCTTCTCCTCAAGCAACAAGGTCAGCGCCTAATGCGGCTTCTACTACTTTAGTAAAACCTAATTGAATTAAACCTTCAGCAGCTTGTTCAACTGTGTTTGGAGCAACTTGAGCCGCAACAGATGGAGCAACAACACAATAAAAAGGTTTTTCTTTCTTGCCTTGTTTTCTTGCTTCAAGCCTTTGTTTTAATTCATCAACAATTTCTACAACTTGTGATTTATCAATAATAGCACCAAATGGACATTTTTGCATGCAAGCACCACAAGAAATACACTTTTCATAATTAATTTTTGCTGCCAAATTTTCGTCCATTGTAATGGCACCAGTATGGCATGCTTTTTGACATGGTCTACGGAAATTATAGATTGCACCAAATGGACAAGCTTTTGCACATGCACCACAATTTATACATTTAGATTTGTCGATGTGTGCATGATGACTTGCATCAATAGTGATAGCATGTCTTGGACAAGCTAAAGTACAAGCGTGTCCTAAACATCCTCTACAAGAGTTGGTTACTGTGTAACCACCCATTGGACATTGATCACATGCTGACGTAATAACATTAATAATTTGACTAGTCTTTTTATCTTTGTTAGTAATAATATTGATTCTTTCTTTTGCAATTGCTCTTTCAGAATGTATGCAACAACGATAAATTGCTTTTGGTCCTGGAGATAAAATGATTGGTATTTTTTCAACCATTTCATCTAAATTACCATCAAAAGCAGCTTTTGCTATTTGACTAACAATATCAAAATGTAGTTTCTCTACTAATGTTTCAAATTTGTATTCCATATAAAAGATACCTTATATTCATTATAAAAAATTAACACCGATAAGATAACATTTCTTATATTATTTTAAAAAAAATAATATAAGTATTTCATATATAATAACTACGAAAGGAAAAATATTTATAAATATGAAAAAACAAGTAAAAAAATCTAGTGGTAAGATGTCTATGTTCCGTAGACTAACACTAGGTGAAGTGATTTGTGCTTACATTGCTATTGCATTAATAATTGTCTTGGCTATTTTATTTCTTACGGATAACAGCGATATTGCGGAAATTGTTGCAATAGGTACTGTTGTTTCTGCATTAGCTACTTTTGTAATGGCAATTGCACAAATGGTCGCTGCTAGTCACTATGGTGACATTTATGGCAAACTAACTAGAAAAAATGCAATGATAATATTTATTGTGTTTACAGTCCTTGCGTGGGTTGGTGTCATATTTGCTCTTATAATTGCTTTAGTGGGTTCGGATTTATCTGACTCTGTTTCAATACCTTTATTAATTGTTGGTGGGGCTATAGCATTGTTATCAGCAATTGGTTACACCGTAACTTCAACTATTGCTTTTACAAAATCTAAATAATAAGGGGAATAAGTATGAAAAAAGAAATTAAAAAATCAAAAGGCATGCCAGTATTTAAAAAATTATCCTTAGGTGCTGCAATTTGTGGTTTTGTTGCTACAATTTGTATTCTACTATGATCGTTGGGTGAAAACCTTAGAATAGATGCATTAGAAGACATAGCGGGTTTTGCTATTTATGGTATTGTCGCTGCTATATTTATTATGTTAATCTTGTTTGTAGCTCAAGCGGTTGAGGGCAGATTCTATGGTGATGTTTTCGGCAAGATGACAAAAAATAATGCTACCATCATTCTTACTGTTTTGGCTTGTACTTCACTAGTCTTTACAGCATTAGCAATTATTGCAAATAAAGGACTCTTTACTTTACCATCAATTGTTAACGGTAGAAAAGATAGATTGATAGGCGGTATTATCTCGATATTTGCTTTATTGAGTACTTTAGGTTATTCAATTACTTCAACACTTATTGTCGCAAAAGGAAAATAATTAAAATAATCTATTACAAAAAACATCAAGTGTAGCTTGGTGTTTTTTATATAAATAATATATAATTATTTAGAAAGGAAAAATATTTATAAATATGAATAAACAAATGAAAAAATCTAGTGGAAAAATGTCTATGTTCCGTAGATTAACACTAGGTAACATGATTTGCAACTATGTTGGTATTCTATTAGTTGCTGTTGCACTAATACTCCAAGCAGCAGACATTCGTGGAAACGCAACTACAATACTTGCTATGGTGGGTTTAGTTTCTATACTTGTTGCTATCATCTTGGCTATTGCACAAATAGTTGAAGCTAGACACTATGGAGATATTTTTGGAAAATTAACACGTAAAAATACTACTATTATTTTCACAGTATTTTTAGCTGTCGGTGCTGGAATTTTTGCTGCAGCAATGCTAGCTGCTAATCTTATTTCAGGAGATGATACGCAAAAATTAAAAAACATCATTCAATTTGTTGGTGCTGGTTTTGCTGTTGTTTGCGTTTTAGGTTATACTATCACATCAACAATAGCATTTGCTAAATCAAAATAATTAGTTCGAATTAAGATAAAAAGCGCATGTGCGCTTTTTATTTTTTTGCTTGGAATATTATATAATATGTGGGAAAGGAAATATTTATATAAATATGAAAAAACAAATGAAAAACTCTAAAAGTATGTCTGTATTTAAAAGACTTTCTTTAGGTGCCATGATTTGTGGTTACTTTGCTATTGCTCTTGCTTTAGCAATTGTAATTATTAGTATGATCGAAAGATCTAATGCCGATATTCCTTGGGGTAGCATTATGATTAGTGCCGCTGCAGCTGGTGTATGTGCGACCGGTGTATTAGGAATTGCACAAGCTGTTGAAGGTAGATATTATGGTGATGTCTTTGGTAAAATGACAAGAAAAGCTGTTACTATCATGCTTACAGTATTTATGTCTGCAAGCGTTGGCTTTGCTCTTTTGGGTTATTTTTCACCTGCATTAAATATTGGTGAGGCAGGACAATATGTCCAACTTGTTTTATATGGGCTTGCTGCTTTATCATTTATTGGACACACAATCACATCAACACTTATTGTTGCTAAAGCAAAATAATTAATCGATTAAATAAAAAATATCAAGCTATTGCTTGGTATTTTTTTTAATTATTGCTTTTAAATAACTTAATACTTCATTATTTTCTTTGCTGGACATTATTGGTGTCTTAGCCAATCTATAATTAATTTTTAATTTCTTGTATTTGTCTGTTGCTAAACTATGATAAGGAAGTAGCTCATAGTTTTGCATGTATTTTAATTTAGATAAGAATTTACCTAATACATCTAATTGTCCCTTACTATTAGTTAAATCTTTAACTACAACATATCTAACTCAATATGGTTTTTTTAATTTTTCTAGTAACTGGATTAATTTAATTCCCGTTAATTGACCATAACCTGTAATATTTTTATGATCAGATTCATTAATAGCTTTAATATCTACTATCCATAGGTCGGCATATTTAGCTATTTTTTTATATCATTCTTCATTTTCAAAAATATTTGTTCCAGCCGTATCAATAGCCAATCTAATATGTTGTCTTTTGCAAGTTTGTGCTAGTTTATAAACAAACTCATATTGTAGCATTGGTTCACCACCAGAAATAGTAATGCCACCATTTTGATAAAATGGTGCGTTTCTTTTATAAAGTTTAATTATGTCATTAACAGATAGTAAATAAGCATTATGACTATCTAATTCTCATGATTCAGGGTTGTGACAATAAGCGCATCTAAAAGTACAACCTTGGAAAAAAACAACCAGACGTACACCTGGTCCATCGGTTGCTCCAAAAGTTTCAGTTTTAAATACTTTTGCTTTCATCTTACATCTTTTCGTGGAATGTTCTTGCAATTACTTCATCTTGGTGTTTCTTTGATAATTTAACAAAGTTAACAGCATATCCAGAAACTCTAATTGTTAATTGAGGATATTTTTCTGGATGTTGTTGAGCATCTAATAGTGTTTCTCTTTCAAGCACGTTTACATTAAGGTGTTGTGCACCTTTAGTAAAGTAACCATCCATTAATTGAATAAGGTTATCTGTTCTTGAGTTAGATTTTCCAATCTTTTCTGCTTTAGGATCAAATGTATCGCCTGTAGCAACAATTAGTTTGCCACCCAAAGCTGATGGAATGATTGAGAATGTATTAGAAATACCATCGCCAGCAAATTTCCATGGTAGTTTAGCTACTGATGATAAACTTGCTACTGCACCACAACAGTCTCTGCCATGCATTGGGTTTGCGCCAGGAGCAAATGGTTGTCCTGCTTTTCTACCGTCTGGTGTTGCACCAGTATATTGACCATACATTACGTTTGAAGTAATTGTCAAAATAGATAATGTGTGTTCAGCATCACGATATGGTCTGTGTTTCTTTAATGCTCTAGAAAAATATTTCAATACATCGATAGCTAATTTATCTACTTTATCATTGTCATTTCCATATTTAGGGAAATCACCTTCAATATTAAAGTCAATAGCTATACCTAATGAGTTGTATACAGGTCTGACCTTTGCATACTTGATAGCTGATAAGCTATCAGCTACTACTGACAAACCAGCAATACCTGTAGCAAAGAATCTGTGTACGTAAACATCATGTAAGGCCATTTCAAGAGCTTCATAATAATGGTGGTCATGACTATAGTGAATAACATTCAAAGTATTAACATATAGTCCTGCTAATCAGTCAAGAACTTTTTTATATCTTTCTCAAACTTCTTTGTATTCAAGAATTTGTCTATTCTTTAATTCGCCTAAGTCTGGTCCTATTTGAACTTCGCTGTGAATTTCATCACAACCATTATTAATTGCATAAAGCAAAGCTTTAGCTAAGTTTGCTCTTGCACCAAATAATTGCATTTCCTTTCCTTGTTTCATAGGAGAAACACAACAAGCAATAGCATAGTCATCACCTCTTTCTGGTCTCATTAAATCATCAGATTCATATTGAATAGATGAATATTTAATAGAATAATCCGCACAGAAATCTTTAAACTTTTGTGGAAGTTTCTTAGACCACAAAACTGTTAAGTTTGGTTCAGGAGCCGGACCCATATTACTTAATGTATGTAATACTCTAAAACTTGATTTAGTTACAAGGGTTCTACCATCTAAACCCATACCACCAATGGTTTCAGTAGCTCAAACTGGGTCACCACCAAATAAGTTATTGTATGCTGTTGTTCTCATGAATTTAACAATACGTAATTTCATTACATAATGGTCAATTAATTCTTGAGCAGTTTCTTCTGTCAGAATTCCTCTTTCAATATCTCTTTGGATATAAATATCAAAGAAAGTAGAGTTTCTACCAATAGACATAGCTGCACCGTTTTGGTCTCTAATTGCAGCTAAGTATCCAAAGTATGTATATTGAATTGCTTGTTGAGCATTTCTTGCAGGCTTAGACATATTAATACCATATGTTAAACCCATTTCTCTTAATTGATTCAATGCCTTAATTTGTTGATATATTTCATATCTTTGATGAATTTGAGCATCTGTTAAGTTATCTTTTAACTTTGCTAATTCTTCATTTCTTTCAATAATTAAAACATCAATACCATATAAAGCAATTCTTCTATAGTCACCAATGATTCTTCCTCTAGAATATGTGTCAGGTAGACCAGTTAAAATATGAGTGTGTCTAGCTGCTTTCATTTCGTCTGTATAGGCGTCAAATACTGCTTGGTTATGTGTGACAACATACTTACTAAATGCTTCAACTAAATGTTTGTCAACTTTATAACCATATTGTTCGGCTGATTGAACAGCCATTTTAATACCACCAAATGGCATGAATGCTCTAACAAATGGTTTTTCAGTTTGTAAACCAACTATTTTTTCTAATTTCTTATCAATATAACCAGGGCCATAAGCGTTGATCATACTTACACGACCATCAAAACCTAAAACGCCACCCTTTTTAGCTTCTTGCTTCATAAGTTTTGTGATTTCTTTTCACAATTCTTTCGTTCCTTCAGTTGGACCAGCTAAAAAAGAACTATCACCTTCATAAGGTTTATAGTTTTGTTGAATAAAATCTCTTGTATCAATAGATACAGATCATTTACCAGGTTTAAATCCGTCTCATTGTTTAAATCATTTAGTTCCCATAAATGAAGCTCCTTATAGAAAAAATAATTAATAGTTAAATAAGTATAACTTATTTATATTTTTATTATAAGTCAAATAAACAAAGCGATTAATTTTCTAATCAAATTCATCTCAATGACTTAATATACCCTAAAATATAGGGTATATTACTTTGTATAGATATATAATTATTAAATGGAGGAAGACATGTTAATAGACACAAGAAAAAAACCTGAAGGTGAAGTAGGGTTTAATCCTGAAGTACAAAATGAAATACTAACACCTAAGCGTACAGGTGGTCAAATGGCTTTATTCGTTTTCGTTTGTATTATTACATTAGGTTTATTTGCTATTTACTTAGTAACAAAGAAAAACTGATTTAATAAACAACAAATGAAAATCAATAATGCAACCAGTGGTATTCAAGTTCAATTAGCTCAACGTAGAGATACATTGGTTAAATTAGTTGATGCAACTAAATCATCAATGAAATTTGAACAAGATACTCTAACAGAAGTAACTAAGTTAAGAAATTTGAAAATTGATGGTGCTAATGCAGTTAATGCATCTAACCAAATCGAAAAAGCATTAAAAGAAGTTTATGCTGTATTTGAAAGATATCCTGATCTTAAATCTACACAAACAATTCAAGATTTAATGTCTGCTGCTGACTATCAAGAAAGAGAATTAGCTGCTGCTAGAAGACTATACAACTCAATTGCTAATGAATTTAATGAACAATTGTTTGTATGACCAGCAATTATTGTTTCATCAAAGATGAAATTAACATCTGTTGCATTATTTGCTGCTTCTGCTGAACAAAGACAAGACGTAAGTTTAAAATTAAATTAATAAACTATGGCACTACAACCAACTATTTGTACTGTAGAACAACTAGAAAGTTTATGTGAACAAGTAAGTAAGTCAGCAAACGACAAGTTTGCTGATCTTATTAAAAAGTTGAACATAGATTCTAATAAGAATAAGTCTGATGCTGCAAAATACAATACATTATTAAAAGAAACTAAAAAGCTTAAAAGAAGTGTTAAAGCTTGTAAAGTTTTTAAGTGAATCTTGATAATCTTTTTAGTTTTCCCTTATTTCTTATTGAATAATGCTCAAAAGAAAAAGCAAACATTGTTAGATGAAAAAGACAAAGAATTAACTAAAGTTAAAGCTGAATTGGATAAACAACTTTCAGCTATTCATCCATTAATAAATAATGAATTTGCTTACCGCGAAATTATTGAACCAATCTGAAAAGATATAAAATTCAATAGTTTTCTATCCCCTCAAGAATCAATAAACTGAAATAATCATCTAGAAACCATTTTGGGTGCAAATGCTCATGCTACAAAATTAGTATCAGGACAATTATTTGAACATCCATTCATAATCTTCAACAAAAAAGAACAATTATGAGGAGTCCACACTTATACCGGTTCAGTTCCTGTTACATATACAGCAAGAGATTCAAATGGTAACATGGTAACTAGAACAACAGTGGTAACGGCAAGCGAGACATTGCCCGAACCATATTGAACCATTGATACAAAACTTGCTTATAGGACTGATGTAGCAACTGAATTAATTTTTACTAATGAAGTTAGTAAACACGAAGCTAAAAAAGCAGGCAAGAAAACACAGTCACCAATGGATAACCCACAATTTGATAAACTTTTTCCATCAATTAGAAATGATGAACAAAAGTTTAGAACAGTATTCTCTGTTTTGGCCCAAGAAGGTTTTGTTAAGTTATTAAAAGAGAGATACTTTCAACTAAACAAAAAGGGTGATGTCACAATTGTTTCGTTGCCAGATAGTCATGATATTTTATTAGAAAATAATATTGATACAGATTTTGATTATGATGTAACTAAATGACAAGAATCTTTTGCTTCTGCTGTCAAAAAATTTGTTTATACAGTTGGAACATATAGTTTACCTATATGTAATATCCCTTTATATCAAAACATTAAATATAAATGACCTCACGGTTCAGCAAAATTCTCTATTTTACAATCAATGTCAAATGCAGAATTATGTCGAATTGCATATCCTAATGTTAAAAGTTTATTTGAAACTGATGTTATATTCCATCCTATTAATTCAACAACAACAAAAATTAATGGCATAACATTATCACAAACCAATATTAAGTGTGATTATTTCCACCCACACCACGAAACTATCTATAAGACAGCTATGGGTCCTAACGGTGCTGTAACTGTCCCTATTCACATTATTAGATACTTCCCAAAATCTAAAACTGTATCTTTAATTGAATCTTATGATTGAAAAGATATTAAAAATATAGATGTGGCAACAAATAATTATCTAATTCAAAATGGACAATTCATTTG
>JAZRVJ010000046.1:0-3004 GCA_045599065.1 Mycoplasmoidaceae bacterium | reverse complement strand
CCCAAACCCCAAACCCCAAACCCCAAACCCTCATTTTTACTTTTAAATTTAAATTTTTCCTTTAAAAAAAACTTTAATAAAAAAATTGAGAATCAAAAAAAAGAAATCATTAGATATTTTTCCTCTAATCAGTATCTGCCTAATTATGAGCTTACAGCATTTGGTTATCCATAGTAGCTTTATTAAGTGGATGGAACAGTTGAAGGGTTTTATAATAAGCTCTTCTTCTTTTCTTATTAGATCATTACAGATTATCTTTAGTTGTCTAATCTGGTACTTTAGATAGTTCTTTCCATCTCAGCTATTAATTCTCTTAATTTTTAGTTTTATGAGGTGTAATCAATAGCTTAGTGTAAAGTGATACTCTATAATTAGTTTTAAGCTACTTCGAATTCTCCTTTCATTTTGATTATTTCAATTTTTCTTTATTAGATTTAAGTTTATAAAGAGTTAACTTAAGCTTATAAAGCGGGATCAACTGGCTATACAATAGTTTATCCAGCTGTCTTTACTTTTCTTGGAACTTAGACCTCTTTTTCTACAATCTTTTCAACAATTTATGGTACGTCGATATATACTTCTACTGGTACTTCTACAATTTATTCAACTGGTCTTTCAATGATTTATTCTACAGGTACTTCTACATTGACTTCTTCTATTTAATCAATATACTTTGGCTTTTCTATGATGTTTTCCTTGTAAATTGGATTTTCTACTATTTTTTCAGTCTTGACTTCAACAATCTTGTCAACATATTCAATATCTTCAATAATGTTATCTACGATGACCTCCTTTTCTACAATTTAATCAACATATTTTTCCTTGGTGATTGGAATTGGTCTTTCAATGATTTTCTTGATTGGTACTTCGATGACTTCTTCAACAGTGTTGACAACTTCTACTGGTACTTATTATTCGTAGATGACTTCTTATTCAATGATTTCTGGTACTTCCTTTTTGATTACATTATCTTAGTAGACGATGTTTTCAATTACGTTTTATACTTTCTTTTCTACTATTTTTTCTACTGGCTTGTCAACGTAGACTATTTATGGTACTTATTTCTCTACTTATTTCTTGACTATGACAGGCTTTTCAACATATACAGGGACTACCTATTATACTTATTTTTCAACAATTCTTTCGACTGGAACTGGTCTTGGTATCACTTATTCAATTACTTCTTCTTCTTCTACAATTTATTCAACTGGTCTTTCAACAATTTATTAAACTGGGACATCTACTACTTATTATACTTCTCTGATTTATACTTATTCTACTTCTACTATTTATTCAACAGGTCTTTCAATAACTACTTCAACAGGCCTTTCAATTTATTTTTAAACTTAGACTGGGACTTCTCTTTCAACAGTGTTGATAACTGGCTTCTTAACACTCTTAGTTACAGTCTTGACAGATTTTCTGACTTCTGTTGGCATAATGGTTACATCTTTTTATCCTTAATATTTGTATAATTCTCTTTCATCAACATTGATTACTTATTCATTAATGATTTCATTGATGACGGGGACTTCGACAGTTTTTTCAACTATTTTGTCAACTGGGACATCAACATACTTGTTAACTGGAACTTTGACTTCCTTGTTTACATACTTAGGTACTTCTACTATCTTCTTAATTGGGATCTCTACTATCTTTTCAATTGGCTTTTCGTAGACAATTTCTGTAATGATATCTTTTTCAATGATTTTTTCAATTGGTTTTTCTATGATGACATCATAAGGTACTTCGATTTCTTTATATACTGGAACTGGCTTTTCTACTACTACTTAGATTTCTTTATCTACAATTCTTTCATTGATCTTTGGTACTTCTCTGTTTACATTGATTTATCTAGTTGTCTATTAGTGACTAATAGATGGTCTTAATTCTCTTGTTTCTAATACGCTTTCTCTAACTCTTTCTTAAGAAGCTAATACTTAGTTTTTAGAGATCATGATTGGTTCACCAGCCCTTTCGCTTACAACTCTCTTTTCTCCTCTGATGATTTAAGGTTATGAAGGAGCTTAATATTATGTTTTTGTAACAGTTTATGATACTGTAGTTGGCTTAGTGATATAAGAAGATTATTAATAAGTGGTTGATTATTAAATAGTGGGCTATTAGTAAGTGGTTGATGTTGTTTATTAAATAGTGGGTTATTAGTAGGTGGTTGATGTTGTTTATTAAATAGTTGGTTATTAGTAAGTGGTGGTAGTAGTAGATTATTAAACAGTTGGTTATTAAACTACTCTAGTCACTGAAACTCTAGGAGCAGAGACAACTGGTGCAGGTGCAACTGTTGAAGATGCAATGGTTTAAGTTGCCATTGGTGCAGGAGCAACTTATGCTATTTATACTGGTATAGCTGTCATTGGTGCTTACATTTATGGTGCAGCTGGAACTACTCCTACAACAGATACTCTTGGCATAGCATTCATTGGCATAGCTTAAACTGGCACAGCTTAAACTGGTATAGCTGTCATTGGTGCAGCTTATACTTAAGGAGCTCCAGTAGGTACTACTCCTACAACAGATACTCTTGGCATGGCAGCCATTGGTACTGCCTATACTGGCATTGTTGTCATTGGTACTGCTTAAACAGGCATTGTATTAACTGGTACTGTATTCATTTGAGAAGCTGGTACTTCAATAACTGGGGTGTAAGGTGCTTATGATATGTTTTATGAAGAATTTATTTAAGGCTAATATTCTAAAGTGGCCATTTATAGTTTTATTAATTTTAAATTTTAAGGCTTAAATTTAATTTTAAAAATTGTCAAGACGGAAAGGAATATATTAATAAGATATTTACGGATAAAAATGGCGACATTATTCAAGAAAAATCGACGTTAACTTTAAATACCTCTCTAATTGAAAAAGAAAAGTCTTTAGCGGGATTATATGCTTATGTAACCGATATCCCTAGCGATGGTGAATTAGATCAAAAGGAAATTGCTAACTGGCGAAAATGTGGTTTCCGATATGTGCCTTTACATGATAT
>JAZRVJ010000045.1:0-7323 GCA_045599065.1 Mycoplasmoidaceae bacterium | reverse complement strand
GTTATCATATCTTGTGATGTATTTAGCAGCCTTTTTAGCAATAGTTAAGCCATTTTTCATGGCATAACTAACACCTGCTGCTTCAAGCATTTCAATATCATTTTCATTATCACCAAAGGCATAGCATCTTTCAATAGGAATGTCATAATATACCGAAAGATATTTTAAAGCCATTCCCTTTGTAGGGAATAAGCTATTAATTTCTAGGACTGTACCAACGTGTTGTTCAGTTCAGCTTCTAACAATAACTGAAGGACAATCTTTCTTGATTTCTTTTCTTAGCTCATTAGCTTTAGACATATCTTTTAATGTAGCTAGAATTGATCAAACTCCATTTTTCAATTTTGAAAAATCATTGGAGATGAATCTAACATCACCTGTCGTATAAATGTTGAACTTAGTTAAATTAGCTCTAAATTCTTTAACAGACATTCTTTCATCTAAGTCTTTTAAGAAATAAGTACATTCAGGTGTTTCAAAGATAACATTATCTGTAAGATCCATGATTTTCTTATTGTTAAATATCTTATAGATTATTTCAGTATTAATGAAATAATTTAACAAAGGAAAACCAGAATCAGAAGGATTATGAATCATTGCTCCATTGTAGTTAACCATTGGAGTTTTTAGTCTTAATTGTCGATAAAATCCTAAAGAAGACCTTCTAGGTCTACCTGTAAAGATACAAACTATATGTCCTTGTTTAGTTAGCTTTTTAATTACATCTCTGGAATATGATCTAATGTAACTATCTTTATTTAATAAAGTACCATCTAAATCAATACAAATCAAACAACGTTTGTCAAAGTTAACCTTGGCAAACTTTTTGTTTAACTTTTTGCTTGATTTTTTTGGCATTATTTTAATCCGATTACTTTGTAAACTTGTTCAGTTTTATCTTGAACAATCTTGCTACATTCTTTGGCGTTAGCTTTTAAAATTGGTAACAATTTTGCATCATAGATTTTTAGGGCTTCTTGATATCTTTCTTGAAGCTTGCTTAGTTCATCACAAACAATCTTAATTAAGTCATTCTTAAAGATTCCATAATTAGGAGCATCTTTATATGTTTCTTCAACATCTTTAATTGTCATACCAGTTAAAGCAGCATATATTTCTATTAAGTTAGAAATACCTGGTTGTTTTTCTTTATCATAATGAACTTTGTTAAAACTATCAGTTTTAGCTGCTTTAATCTTGTCAGCAATGATTTCAGGAGCATCCATAATAAAGATAGTACCTTTGATGTTCTTATTAGATTTAGACATCTTAATAGATGGATCAACCAAATCCATTATTCTACTAGCTGTTTTTAAGATATATGGTTCAGGAATCTTAAATAATGGTTTACCATTATTTCTAGAAGCATATTTCTTATTCATTCTTTCAGCGATATTTCTAGTTAATTCCATATGTTGCTTTTGGTCTTGACCAACAATAACTGCATCAGCATCATAAAGCAAGATATCTGCAGCCATTAAAATTGGATAGAATAATAATCCCGTAGGAACAAATTCTGTTCCATTGCTAGCAGCTTTCTTTGCTTTATCTTTGAATTGAGTCATTCTATTTAGTTCACCTAAAGTTGTATGGCACATTAAAACATGAGCTAATTCAGTGTGTGATTTAACATCTGATTGGTAAAAGATTTTAACTTTGTTAAAATCAAGCCCACAAGCATAATACATGCAAACAAGATCTTTTCTATTTTTTGCTAATAATTCAGGATCAAAGCTGTTTGTAATAACATGTAAATCAGCCACAAATACGTACATGTCAAACATTGCTGATGTTTGTACGTATGGCTTAATAGCACCTAGGTAGTTACCTAGTGTGATTTTGTTAGATGGTTGAATACCACTTAACATGATTTGTTTGCGATTTGTATTTTTCATAACTAATATATTATTTTAATTATAATAAAAAAGAAATTATAGATTATGACTAATAGATTTTTCATATACACAAATGATTCTAAAAAATCAAAATTAGCTAAAGCTAAACTTGTTAAAAGCTTAAGAGCTAATAAATGTATTATTTCTGAAGATGCAACTAACATCATTGTTTTAGGTGGCGATGGTACTTTTGTTCATGCTTTTAACAAATATTGCAACAAAAAAGTAAAGCTTGCTTTACTTAATACTGGTTTTGTTGGTTTTTATTCAATTGACTTAAAACTAGATGCTAAAGCAATTATTAAATACTTTAATGATGAAAAGAATTTTTACACTCCTGAAGTAGTTAAATGTGAAACTGCAGGAAAGAAATTCTATGCAATTAATGAAATAGTCATTGAAGGTATTAATACTATGAGTTGTGATTGTTTTATTAACAATCACTTCTATGAAAAATTCTGAGGGTCAGGTTTATGTTTTGCAACAAAAACAGGATCAACAGGATTTAACAAATCATTAGGTTCATCTATTTTATTAACTAAAAACAATATTTGACAAATGACAGAAATTTCACCCTTAGCACATGCTAAATATCTATCAATTGGCAACAGTCTAGTTCTTGATGGTAAACAAAAAGTTTTAGTTAAGAACTTAAGAGCTAATGGCAACTTAACTTTAATGAATGATGGATATGAGCACAGTGTTAGTGTAGAAGAAACCTTCAAGCTTTCATTAGCTCATTCTAAAGCTAAAATTGCTTTCTGTAAGGATCTAAAACCATACCTTAATAAATTACAACAAGTATTTATTATTGGAGGTAAGAAATAATGGGAAAGAAATGAAATAAATTTCTTAACATTCTTACTTTCGGACATTTAAGTAGAAAAGCTAAAAAGATTGCTAAGCAACAAGCAGAAAACAAGAACACAGAATTAAAGCTTAATTCTATGGATTTACCTAATGTTGAATTACTTGTAAATGCTTTAGGTGGTAAACCTAACATTTCTAATATTAGTAGCACAATGTCAACTATAACATTTACATTATTAGATGTAAACAAAGCAAATATAGAGCAATTAAAAAAGATATGTGCTAAAGGGGCTATTAAATCTAATAGCAATATTACACTTTTGATTGGTGATTGTGCTAATGCACTAGAAAAAGCTATTAAAGGGGAATAGGATATGGGACAACTAACCAATCAAAGAGACGCCTTAGAAGCAAATTTAAAAGAAACAGTAGACAACATTGATGATTTAAACACAAAGTGTTCAAGTTGACGTGATGCTCTTTGTGACACATATAATAATGACACTGGTTGGTGAAACGATGCTAGTGATTGATTAAGAAAAGAAGTAAGTACAACCATTGATTGACTTGATCACATAATGGAATGAGCTGAACATTTCATTGAATTATTATCAAAAATGCACAAACTTATTTCTGAAGCATATGATTCTTGTTCAGAGAAAGAGCTTGCTAGCACTATTAAAATCAGTGAATATCTTGATAAGACAGAAAGAAGAAGCAACCTTGCTTCTGAATGATATGATATAGCCGCTACTTTATATAAAAACTTTGGTAAGATCTTATCTGGCGATTATACAGTTGAAGCTATTGATGAATTGGTAACTTATGACAACCAACTATTTAAACAATTGGGTGCAGTAGCAGAGCAATTTGATGACAATAGTGATCATTACTGAGTATCAAAAAAATAGCCAAACAGCTATTTTTTTAAATTAAATCGTCACTAAATTCAACTCTGTATTTATTGAATCTTCTATCTTTCTTAATTGCTTGAACAATTTCATATTTGATAGCTAAATATCTCTTTTTGTTATTAACATTTGGTACAAAGATAACTTTTAAAACTTCGTTTTCTAACACCACATCAACCGATAAGATGTTAGGAATTTGCATTAACTTATCTTGAATGATTTTAGTTGTTTGTTCATCATCAGAATGAGGAACATGTCTTGCTCCTGTTCTTGCTGCTGATCAAGCATCTGCACATCTTACGAGTAAGATGTAATCATCATTACAGTTAGATCTATGATGTTTTAAAATACCATCAATAACATCTTCAGGCAAATCACATTCTTTAGCAATTTTAATACCAGAAGAGATATGATCATATTTCTTTTCATAATCAATAGATTTACCAATATCATGAAAGAATCCTACTCTTTTAGCAACATTTGGATCTAATCCTAACCTAATTGCTAATTGTTCACAGATCAAAGCTACTTCATAGCAATGTTCAAGAACGTTTTGGCTAAATGATCATCTGTATTTTAATCTACCAATATATTCACAGACACTATCATTAGGTACTTTAATATTTAGTTTATCTAAATATTGTTTACCTGTTTTAAAGCATTCATTTTCTAATAGTTTCTTTTCTTTCTTGTAAACATTGTAGATAGCATTAAAGTCAAATGCTTCTGACTTAATTAAATGTTTAATGGTATTAACTGCTAATGTTCTATCTACAGGGTTAGGACAAGAAACTTCAATAAATGGAGATTCTCTTTCAACAGAGATGTTACAGTTTGTAACATCACTTAACTTTTTAATCGTTGCACCTTTTTTACCAATAATAAAAGGTTTAGTTTCTTCCAATACTGGAATATAAGCAATTGAAGATTCATTAATGACCTTTAAATGCATTGGTTGCATTGTTTCAAGAATTGTCTTCTTTAACAAGTCATCTTTATATTTTTTAATATCATGATCCAATTTAACGAGTTGATCATCTCGATATTCATTAAGCTCTTGTTTTAAGATTTGTTTTAAATCTTCCTGAGCTTTATTAGTATCTAAGACATTTTTAGAGACTAATTTTCTTTTATATTCATTTCTTAATTTCTTATATTTTCTAATTTCTTTTTCTAATGCATGATTCTTGTAGTTATTTCCATAAGCATCAGATCTGTCAATTTCTTTTTGAAATTGGCTTTTGTTTTTCTTTGTAGGTTTTTTGAATCTTAAAATTGCAATAATTACAAATAAAACAACAACAATAACTAGTAGAGTGATGACTACTGGTAATACCCAGGAAGCAACCTCATTAGAAAATGTGTTAACAATTTCCATATTAACTCCTTTTCTAACCATTAAATCTTTTATATTATACAAATAATATAGGTTTCTTTATAATATTACTATATGAAAAGTAAGCAAAAGACACTTAATAGTAAGACTAAAATGTCTGCATTTGATATTACTATTAGTATCGTCTTTTTAGCTATATCTACAGGCTTTTTTATTTATAGTTTATGTATAAATGAAGGCTTTAAAGACTGAACACTATATGTTTCTTTCTTTGCTAGTGTTTTAACACTATTCAACTGAATTTATACTATCAAGAAAATGATCATTAATGCCTATTTTGGTGCAGCATGAGCTATCTTGAATGGTGCTATTGCTATAGCTGAAGGTTTACTTGGTAACATTTTAAGATTTTTAGCTATTAACTTACCGATGCAAATTGTTAGCTTAGTTATTTGATATCGCAATTCATCTAATAAGAAGACAGTTGAAACAAGAAAGTGTAAACCTAAACCATTTTGAATCATTATTGCCTGTACTTTAGCTATAACAGCTGTTTGGACATACTTTGAAACACAAGCATGATTTTGTGACCCACTAGATATGACAGTATTGCCATGATATGAAGCTTTAGCTGATGCAATAGGATTTACTTTTTCTATAACTACTGCTATCTTCTTTATTGGTAGATACAATCAATATTGAGTTGCTACCTCAATTGCTTCCATATCAGGTTTAGTTTTATGGCTAGCAAGAGCAATTAGTAATCCAACTGATGTCACAAAGTGACAAATGGTTATTAGTTCAGTTATAAATATGGTATTTTGTACAAAAGGTATTATTGAATGATACGGTCTAAAAACAAGACAAAACATTCGAAAGGGCAAATAGTTATGACCAAGAAAAAACCTGTCGTATTAATTGTTGAATGTCTTTCTTCTTCAATCAATTATCTAAAAGATTTACAAAAAAGAGGATATGAACCAGTTGTAGTTGAATCCCCTATTATTAGAAGATTACAACCGTCTTGATATTCATATACTGTTTTTGGAGCAAAACAACCAAAGATTATCTCTAGACAAGCAAAGTATGAAGATACTTTGAAAATAGTAAAAAAGATTAATCCTATTTTAATAGTTACTGGTGCTGATCATGGTTTGGAACTAACTTTAAGATTATCACATGATTTAGGTCTAAAAAATAACAAGTTAACAAACTTACCTAAAATGCGTGATAAGTACATTTCACAATTAACATTAAAGAAAGCAGGCATTAGATGCATTGAAAGTGTAAGATACAAAAACTTTAAACAAGCTTTAGCTTTCTTTAAAAAGCATGATAATAAAATTGTTGTCAAACCAGCTAAAGGCGTTTCTTCAATTGGTGTAACGGTTTGTACAACAGTTAAAGAACTAAAGCATGCTATTTCTTTAGCACAAAATAAAAACAATTATGCTGTAACCAACAAAAAACCTATTTTGCAAGAATTTATTGATGGCGAAGAATACATTGTTGATACAGTTTCTTCTAATGGAGTAGTTAAAGTTTCTTCAGTTTATCATTATCACAAGAAGCAAATTAAGGGTTATGCACCTGTTTATTCATGAACAACTGTTCATTCACCTGACGAAAAAGAGATTAAACCTATTGTTAATTATGCTTTAAAGGTAGTTAAAGCGGTAGGAGTAGAATGAGGTCCAGTTCATGGAGAATATAAGGTTGACAAGAAAGGACCTGTTTTAATTGAAACTAACTGTCGTATTCCTGGTGGAACTATGCCAAATACATTCTTGGATGCGATTTGAGGACACCATGAAACCGATTTAGTATTAGATGCATATCTAAATCCTAGGAAATTTAAAGCTATTAAAGGTAAATGAGTTAAACCAAAATGTCATGGTGCCTTAAAGCACATTATTTTAGATAAACCAATTTATATTAAACGTGTAACACCTGAAAGATGTTTAACAAAGTTAAAAAGTTATCATGACTTTAACATGGGATTCGACCCGGAAGTTAAGAATCGTTGATTACACAAAACAATTGATTATGAAACATCTGCTGGTACTGTCTTTTTAGTAAATAAAAGTTTAAAACAGTTAAATACCGATTTAGATACCATTACAGATATTGAACACAATCATCTTGATAAACTATATATTATTTCTAAACCACCAAGATCTAAAACTAAGAAAAGAAGATTAAAAGACTTAGTTAATGATAAAAACTAGTATAAAACTAGTTTTTTCTTTAACCCAACAAGTATGTGCCTGCTATATAATAAAATATAATATTAGTATGACTCGAATGGAAAAATATCACAATTATAGACAAGAGATTGCCCAATCAGCTAAACTTGGTCAATCAATTGTTG
>JAZRVJ010000044.1:0-3669 GCA_045599065.1 Mycoplasmoidaceae bacterium | reverse complement strand
GGTGAGGTCGATTGTTCGAGTCAATTTACTCCCACCATATAATGGGGCCTTAGCTCAGCCTGATAGAGCACCTGATTTGCACTCAGGGGGTCGAGGGTTTGATTCCCTTAGGCTCCACCATTAAATCAAAACTAGGTATTGAATACCTAGTTTTTTATTTTATAATTGAAAAGAGAAGATAAGAATATAACCACAAGTTATATGTTAAAATAACTAACATTGCCTCATTTGTCAAGGCAAAAATAATAAGGAGTTTTAGAATGACTAATTTAATATTAGATATCACAATTGAAATCCCAAAGGGATCTAAAGTTAAATATGAATATAATAGAGCAACTAAACAAATTGCTGTAGACAGAATTCTATATGGTGCAGCTGGTTATCCTCAAAACTATGGTTTCATTAAAGAAGCTTTAGATTGGGATGGTGATGAACTTGATTGTTTAGTTATAGCTGACCAATCTATTGGTACAGGTATTTCTGTTCCAACTAGAATCATTGGTGCAATGGAAATGATTGATGATGGAGAGACAGACACTAAATTAATTGGTGTAATTGATTGTGATCCAAGATATACGCACATTAAAACATTAAATGATTTGAATGCTCATATCTTGTTTGAAATCAAAGATTTCTTCCAAACATATAAAAACTTACAACACAAGAAAGTTGTTGTAAGAAACTTCCAAAACCAAGCATGAGCTATTAAAGAATATAAAGAATGTGTTGGCTTAATGAAGAAATATGGTAAATTACCTAAAAAAGACTTTGTTAAGAAAATGATGAAAGCTCATCCTGAAAAATATAGATAAAGAAGAAGAGGTTAAATCTCTTCTTCTTTTTTTGTTTCTTCGGGATTAAAGTCAATTTGTTTGTTGGCTTCGGCTTCTGGTAATGCTTCAACATTTTCTAAAGCTTTAGCAATCTTTTTAAATCTTGTGTCAGTCATTTTGTCAAATGTTTTATTTACTTTATTGAAATGACTACCAACAGATGTAATTTCTTCTTTCAATTTCTCAAATTGAGTTTTTAAAGCTTGATGGGTTTTAATAATGTTTGCAGATTCTTTTTGCATCTTGAATGTTTGGAATCCCATCTTAAAACTCATCAGTATTGCTGATAGAGTTGACGGACCACACATAGTTACGTGATTCTTCTCTCGTAATTCATCCAATAGGTTTAACTTAATTGCTTCTAAATATAACGTTTCTGTAGGTAAGAACATAATTCCATAACTTGTTGTTCTTGGGAAATTAATATATTTAGTTTGAATGTCTTTAGCCATTCTTAAAATTGTAGATTTTAATATTTTTTGCTTTTCCTCAATAGCGTCTTCGTTCCCTTCTTTTTGAGCATTACATAAATCTACAAACACTGTCATAGGAAATTTAGAGTCAATTGGAACAAAAACAAATTCACCGTCCTTGTTACCAGGAATCTTAACTGCATATTCAACACGTTCTTGACTATCAAGTTTTGCTTGGAAGTTATTTTCAAATTGATCGGGAGCAAGGAATTGACTTAACAAATCACCTAATTGTGTTTCACCAAAAATACCTTGTACTTTTGATCCTTTCATTGCTCTAAGTAATTCATCTGCGGTTTCACCATAGTTCTTCATTTCCCCTGTTGATTTGTTTAAACTTTCAAGTTGCTCATTAATTTTTTGAAAAGATTTTTCAAAGTTTGAATTAATGTTATCGTTGGCTGTTTTTTGTTGAGCATTTAATGATTCATTAATAATCTTAAATTGTTGAGCGATGGTATCATTGATTGTCTTTGTATCAACTGCTTGTGGTTGTTGAGATTTTTTATTTCTTTTAATTAAGAAAAATACTAAAACTCCTATTGCAATGATTAAAATTATTAGTAAAACTAGTAAAACTATTTCTCCGGTTGTCATTCTTATTTTCTCCTTTGTAATCTAGTTAATGTAATTAAGTTATTAATTAACATCAATACTGTCATTGGTCCTACACCACCAGGAACAGGTGTTAAAGCACCTTTAAATCCTTTTAATGATTCAGATTTTACATCACCACAAACTTTATTGGTTTTAGGGTCTCTATTAATACCTACATCTATGATGACAGCATCATTTCTAAAGTATGATTTGTCAAATAATTTTGCTTTACCTACTGCACAAACAACAATGTCAGCTTTCTTGGTAATTTCTTTTAAATTCTTAGTGTGACTATGGCAACATGTTACTGTTGAATTTTCTAATAAAAATAAAGTTAATAATGGTTTGCCAACTATGTTGCTACGATTAATAATGACAACATTTTTGCCTTCCATTTTTATCTTGTAATACTTTAAAATTTCAATTACACCAGCAGCAGTACATGGTTTAATTAAATCTTTTGAATTTTTAGAAACTGTTCAAGTTTTTCCTACATTGAAGTTGTTGAAACAATCAACATCTTTTAGAGGAGAAATTGCATTGATTACTTCATTATCATCAATTAAATTACTTGTTGGTAATTGCACAAATAAACCATTGATTTTTTTGTCTTTATTTAATTTATCAATTAAATTAAGCATTTGTTTATTTGTTGTTTTTGCAGGTAATTTAAATAATTTAGTTTTGATTCCTAAATCAGCACAAAGTTTAGATTTATTTCTAACATAAACACTTGATGCATAAGAATCATTATTTAAAATAATGGCTAATGTAGGAGTAATTTTAGCTTTCTTTAATAAAGTAACTTCCTTCTTTAGACCTTTTATAAAATTTTCTCTAGCTTTAGTTCCAGTTAAAATCTTCATTACTTTATTTCCTCATATTTAATATCATCAAAAATTAGAGGAATTTTAGATTGTAATTCCTTTAATAAAGGAATTAATATTTCTCTACATTGTGGATGAGCAGTAGGAGCAACACGCAATTTGAATATATTTCTTCATTCTCTATAGTTAGCAGAAATAGTGATTTCAGTTTTCAAGCAAGTTGGTAAAACATTTCTTGCTTCTTGAGGTGTTGAGCCTGCTTTTAAAAGTTCAAAATATGCTTTTTCTGCTTCTTCACAACCTTTTTTTCATATTTCATACTTTTTAGGGTCTTTCTTATAGAAAAAAGGTTCAATTACTGTAATTTGGTTACTAAATTTGTCACCAGAATAATTACAGTATCTAGTTGATTCTTGAGCAAAAGAAGCAATTCTATGTCTTACCAATTCATGAGTAACACCACGATCACAAACAAATTTAACAGATAAGAAACTATGTTCAATAACTGCTTCGTGTTTTCATTTTAATAGGTTACCTATTAATTTTTTTGCTGATTCGCCAGTTTTATCGATCTTATCTTCTGATTTGTAACAAACACGTCCAATCTTTTCAATTAATTGTAATTGTTCAATTGGATCAATCTTAGATAAAATTTTAAAAGATGGTTTAACAATAATCATACTTTTCTCCTTAAATTAATAAAGGTCAAACCGTATTCCTACGATTTAACCTTATACATTTTATTTAACGTTTTTAATTTTTTTACCGTTGTAATAACCACAATATTTACATACTGTATGTGGTTTAATTGGTTTTCCACACTTTGGACAAACTGTTGTTGTAACAGGTTTTAAAGCATGGTGACTTCTTCGCATTCCTTTGCGACCTTTAGAGGTTCTTCTTTGTGCAACTGCCATATAAATAAATTTCCTTTATACT
>JAZRVJ010000043.1:0-22530 GCA_045599065.1 Mycoplasmoidaceae bacterium | reverse complement strand
GGTATGCCACTATTGGTGTCTACATATGGGAGAGAAATATTTGATATTTCTGATGAATCCATTAAAGTCACTATTCCTTTTAACTGGCAACATAAGTTTGAAGAATTGGTAGATAACAAGGTAGATAAAATGGTAGATATATTATCAAAAACTGAAAAAATAGTTTATGCCGCAATTGCTAAATATCCTCGTTTGTCTCAACTTGAACTAGCCAAAAAATGTGGAGTTGGTAAAACAACTATACAAAATGTTATTATCAAGCTAAAAGAAAGAAAATTAATTCAAAGAGCTGGCTCAAATAAAACCGGGTATTGGGAAGTTCTAAAATAATCGGTCAATTTTAAAAAAAGAACATCGAATTTAAATTTTACAAATAGACATTTTTCGAAAATCATGTTATTCAGAATAACCTGTTTTATTTGTATTCTAGAATTGTCAAAGATGACAGGAGGAATAACAAATGAAAAATCTAGATACAGTTTATGCAGAGCGTATTGCAGAAGAATACGCACCAAAAAACAGAATCAACATAGAAGTAATTGTTTTCCTGTTTTCTAATGTCAAATGTGACATAAAAATACACCTCCTTTTGTAGTCAACAGGATGTATGTATATTATATATTTCTCAGACTAAAAGCAGGATTTCGAATGAAACCGGAATTTACTTTAAGAATTTATGACTAAAATATATGAAATTCTTTAATGGTATTATTTATTATAATAAAATCGTATAAGTAATTAGGGGAGAAAGATATATGAAATGTCTTAAAATTCAGATATTTGGAACAATTGCAGCAACATTGCTTTCATTAACTGGATGTAATAATGAAAACAAAAAAACGTGCGAACATTCATATGGGCCATGGACTATAACAGCCGTCGCCAAATGTGAAAGTGATGGTTTAAAGGAAAGAACATGCAATAAATGCGGCAATAAAGAAACGGAAACTATTAACAAATTAGGCCATAGTTTTACCAATTATCAAAGTGATGGCAACGCTACATGTACTGAAGATGGTACAAAAACTGCACGCTGTGACCATGAAGGATGCGTAAAGACCGACACAAGAGAAGATACCGATTCTCGTTTAGGCCATAGTTTTACAAATTATATATATAATAACGATGCTACTTGCACTGAAGATGGAACAGAAACTGCTACTTGTGATCATTTAGGTTGCAACCTTACTGATACAAGAGCCAAAATAGATAGTCGATTAGGCCATAGCTTTACTAACTTTATTTATAATAATGATGAAACATGTTTAACGGATGGCACCGAAACTGCACATTGTGACCATGAAGGTTGTAGTGAAACTTTAACAAGAGCTGTTGAAAATACTAAAGGACATATCTTTACTCAATTCGTGTATAACAATGATGCAACATGCATTAATGACGGAACAGAAACAGCAATTTGTGATCGCGAAGATTGTAGTGAAACACTTACAAGAACAGCTTCAAACACAAAATTAGGTCACTCTTTTAAAAACTACACATCAAATGATGATGCTACTTGTGAACATAAAGCAACAAAAACCGCTAAATGCGAACGTTGCGAAGAAAAATCTACAGTTGAAGATAAAAAGAGTATTTTTGCTCATAAATGCACACAAAACGCAGATTTATTAACTGCAACTTGTTCATTGTGCGGTAAAACAGAAAATGTTTTTGAATATTCACCAGTTGGACCTTATCAATATATTGATAAAATTACTGAGATGGGCAAGTGTTTAGAAGAATTATCATTTAGCAATAAGATGGTGCTTTATCCATCTATTGAATATGTCAGTTGCCTTAATTTAAAGAAACTTAATATTGATAATCTTGAAGGATATTTTGATTTTGACTCATTTGCATTTAACGACATGTTAAATCTAGAAGAAATTGTATTAAATATCCCTCTTAGAAATTTGCCAAGTCACTCCCTTTCTAATTTGCCTAAGCTTAAAACAGTTACCTTTGGTGGACTTGATTTAAGCGGCTCTTTAGGTTATAACGCCTTGCTAAAACTTCCAAGTTTGGAAACTATTTATACTAACACTACGATTGCTAATTGGTATTCAGTTAGAAAATATGATGGTTGGTTTGATGATTCAGTTAAGAACACCAAAATTGTATGTGTAGATGGTGTGCTTGATATGTATGGAAATAGAATCCCTGAATAAAATGAATGAATAAATGATAGCCCTATAAAAAACGATAGGTCCAATCAAGTGTTAAAGCATTTGAAAAATGGTTCATCTTTGCCATATGAAAACAAGAACTTTGATACGCTAAATATAAAAGTTTTTTCTTTATTAGGTGTAAAAACGGCATTTATGAACTAATTTTTGCGTTACTTTTCAGTTTTGTGGTATCCCTCAAATCTGATTGTGTATCAAAGTTGTTATTGTGACTTTCAATTTTATAAATGTTGCCGATTATCAAATTACTCCTAACGTGGTTAATAAGAGTGGTGAATATGTGGTTAATAAAAGTCTAAGCAAGGGTGCGTAATCGTTCAAAATAGGTAATCACTGACATTAAAATCAATTTATTTTGATACGATTGACTCATATATGAGTTATAATTTTCATTATTATGAACAGTACTCTATTTGTCATTATTCTTATCGTTGCATACGCACTTCTTGCAGCGTGTAAACTATTTACTCAATCACAATATTCAAAAAAGAATATACATGTATTTTCTGATACTGTTATCTTTTGGGCATTTATCTTTTTGGTGATTGCTGTTTGTTTTATCCCTGTAGCTATAATTAATCACGAAATAAATAGAAGTATTCTTATATACGCGATTTTAGCAGGCATATTTACTGTATTTTTTCAGTTATTTTATACCCTTGCTTTAGCATGTGGACCTGTTGGTATATCTTCGTTTTTAACGTCAGCTTCTAGTGTTGTTTATATTGTTTATTCAATCATTGTTTTTGGCGAAAAAATAACGCCATTAAAAGTAGTGGCCTTTGTATTATTTGTTGCAGCTTTAGCGTGTAATATTAAAAAAGATAAGACCAAGAATATTAACGCTAAATGGATTTTCTTTATTTCTTTAACATGTTTATTTTTAATCGCAGGATCAATTATAAGTAAATACTTTGCCCGCGATTTTGCTGGTGAATATAAGACAGGATTCTTGGCTATTGAATATGTTGTATCATTCTTAATAACTATTATCATTGCCATTCCTTTAATTATTAATAAAAGAACAAAGCCTTCTTTAAAATTAGATAAGTGGTTCTTTATATTTGGCTTAGCAACAGGTGTTATTTTAGTTGCTTGTGTATTTATTAATCAGTGGACAGTTACTATTGCAGATATGAGTTACTTCACCCCAATCAGAGGATCATTAATTATGGCTTTTGCCATATTGGAAGGTTGGATTGTGTTTAAAGAAAAGCCAACGTTGCTTCAAACAATTGGCATTATTTGTGGTATTGGTGCCTCGGTATTAATTAACTTTTAATTATGAAATCTAAGATTGTTAAAATTCATGACGCATGGTGAGTACGAAGAAATATTTACAGGCAATCGTTATCGTTCGATAGATAAAAAGATTAAATTAGATACGTCAATTAATTGTTCGCAAATGCTGATGAAGATTTAAAAACTGGCTTTTGATTGCCAGTTTCTATTCATAAATGTTTAGTTCACCTTTGCCACCAAAAGCTTCTTGAATCGCATAAGCTTGCGGCTTAGGAGAAAAACCTTTTAATGCAGTTGGTTCGTTAAATAAACCATAATATCTTTCATTCGTACTTCCCCAAGAAGAGGATTCTTCGTTATATAGTCTAAATACACATAATGTTTCTAAGTATTTAATTTTTGCTGCTTCTTTATAAACGCTTTTATAGTAATCCGCTATCGCTTCTCTTTTAACATCGTATCCATGATCAGGAAATCCGAATTCTGTGATAATTAATGGCTTACCATTGTCATTATTAGCTTTTGCTATTTCATATATTTCATCATTGAATGTAGTGAATAAGTTATCTACTGTTGGTACTTCATTAAAATAAACATGCCAGCAAAGATAATCAAAGTAGTGGTCTTCGTTCTTATCCATTTCTTTTCCTACTGGTGCATTTCCAGAATGAATATAGTCATAGATATAAGTTAAAAAATCCTTAACAGCATCAATTGAAAAAGGTGCGATACCTGGTAAAACAACGCCAGCCTTATTGTTACCTTTTTTAATGCCTTCACGAGCATAATACATATAATCAGTAGTGATTTTTGCTTTTAGTTCAGGTGTTTCTAATGTTTTATCGTAATATCTAATAAAGTCACCATTTGGTTCGTTTAAAACTTCCCATTTATTTACCATTTGAAATGTATTAGCAATTGTTTCCCACCAAGAAGAAACATCATTCATATATGCGATATATTCTATAGAGCCGTATTCAGGAACAGCAGATCCTTTTATCATATAATCTGGCTGAATCCATTGACTTGAACCAATTAAGTTTGTCACACCTGCATCAATCAACTTATTAGCGGTTTCTAATAAATATGTTTTAGCAACTTCATCAACTGTTCCATTTGTTGCAGTCATAAAACACTTTGGGATTCTAAATCTTAATGATTTTGTCCCTAATCTTTTTAACAACTCAATGGTTTTATCTATATCAAAATCTTTAACTCCTGTATTTTGTAAATCGGATGAATTGGATCCACATAAAATCTCATCTATTCCATATAAAAAAGACTTATTAACTTTTGAATATGTTTTATCACATCCTGAAATATTTAATAAAAGTGGAACGAACAATATTAATGGGAGTATCTTTTTCATTTGTATCTATATTCTAATCATAATTTAAAAATTAATCATTTTAATTTACAATAATTTTTGTTAAATAAAGGTATTTTATATGAAAAAGAATTTTTTATTTCTTGCTATTTCTTGTCTTACCCTTATTTCAGCGTGTGGTTCAAAAGAACACTCTTCTTCAAATTATAGTGAAAGTTCGGATAGTTCCTTTTATACAAGTGAAGTATCTTCTAAAGATGAATGTAATCATGAATTTGGGGATTGGGAAATAAAAATAAGACCAACATGCTTAAATGAAGGCAAAAAAGAAAGAACATGCATTAAATGTAATTATGTCGATGAACAATTTATCGATCCATTAGGACATGATTATCAAATTAGTGAAGATGAAGAACATTATATTTGTTCAAGATGTGGCGATAGTATCGATTCCGGTAAGGGGGATGTTAATGTGGAAGAAAAAGAAAGACATTATTTATTCTTAGGATCATCTATTTGTAATGGATATCATGGTCCAAATATTCCTGAATCCTCAATGGCGGATATGTTTAGAGATGACTATCTAACTGTTAGTTATAAATGTTATGACAAAGAATTAGTTTCTAAAGAAAACATTTATATGCGTAAGGTTTCTAGTATCACTCCTAATGTTGATGGATTTGCTGGTACATATTCATGTGATTATGATTCTTTAACATTAAATGGCGATGGAACTGGAACATTTAATTCACATAGCTTTGAATATGTTACAAACGGTAATTATATTGCTTTAAAAAAGCCAGTTGGATATCTATATGGATTCAATGCGAAATTTACTAAAGGTAATATAGTATATAAACACGCTCAAAATGGTTATACATTAAGCGATTACTATCCTCGTTATAGTGCACCTAATTCCCAAATTGGCTGGAGAAATAGCTATGTCGGATTAATGGAAGACGCAATTAGAGAAAATAAAGATAAAAAGATCGATCGAGTCGTTATTCAATTATCCACGAATGACATTGGCCAATATATTGATGCTGCTTGCACTCAACATTTAGCGTTTGGTGATCTTACTCCAAATAAATTTGAATCAAAAGACTTTGATACAAAAACATCTTTTGGAGCTATGGAATGGTTAATTGCAATAGCAAAAGAAACATGGAACTGTGAAGTATATGTCTTTACTTGTCATATGTCCACAAGTGAATTTGCAACATATAAAGCTAATGGTTATGACTTAGACAAAGTCAAAACTACATATGCTGAAATGTATGAAAAGACATTACAAATCGCGGAGAAATGGAAAGACCACGGATTTGAATTAATCAATTTATGGGCTAATAGAGAATTAAATGAATTACTCCATAGCAATCCATCAAGATATATCGCTGATACACTTCACTTAACAGAAAAAGGATATGAAGCAGGATTATATCAAGTCTTTAGAAAATACTTTCTTGATAAGGAGGACAAATAATGAAAAAGATTATCTTACCTCTTGTATCAATGTTATCTTTAGGAGCAATTTGTTTTGCTCCAAAAATGAGAAGTGCTCACGCTGCTCCAGCTCCAGGATCAACTAATATTACAATCAATCGTATGCAAGTTGATTTCTTAAGTGATGGTCTTCATAGAATGAAGATTCAATTATTCAATGAAGAAAATGTTACTGTTTTAAATTCAGCAGATGGATTACGTAATAGTGGTGCTTATACTCGTCCAAGTGTTTGTTTTAACGGAACTGATTATCAATTTACTGGATCTGACTTATTTGCTGCGTTTGCTCAAACTCAAGAATCAGGCTGGACTATGTATTTAAGATATGACGCTAGTAATACAAGTCAATATAACGCAAACGACCCATCTAAATTCTATCGTGCTGAATATCCAGGTTTCCCAAATGCTGGAGATAACTATATTAAGTTTTATAAAGACTCTATTTTCGGCACATATAAATTAACAAATGATTTTATCATTTATGTTAATAGATCAACTGAAACATCATATTTAATTACTAACCCAGTAAAAGTTAATGTTACCAACGGCACAATCGACGGGGCATTCTCTTACGAAGGTAGTAAATGCTGTAATGCAGGTACTAGAGTAACTGTTACCCCAAATGAAGTGATGGGTAAAGTTGCAAGTGGCCTTAAAATTACAAATACCGATGGACAAGAAATCAATATTGATGTCACCAAAAATACTAATGGAACATTCTCTTTTGAAGTTCCAAATCAAGATATTAATGTTGAAGTTTTATATAAAGAAATAACTTATAAAATCTATTTTGGAGATACTTCTATCGAAGTTGTTCCATTCTCCGTTATTGGTAATATTCCAGATGGTAGATGGGCAATTGATGGATTTGAAATCTCTAGTGATAGTATCTATGTTTGGAAAGAAGATAAAGTTGCTACTAGATTAGATGATGAAAAGTTTGTTCCAACTAAGACATATACTCTTACATTAATGGTTGACGAAGAAATATATAAAGTAATCACATTTACTAATCTTGATAAAAATATAACTTTACCTCCAGTTCCTTATAAGGGTGGATATCGTATCATTGGTTGGGATATCACAACAGTTAACTATGAAAATACAGTAGCTCATGCTATATATGAGAAACTCTAATTTACTTAAATTGTTTCTAAACCTATAATGAATAACGATGTAATATGATAGAATATCATAAAGCAATTGGTGAATTTGTCACCTTAATAGCCAAAAAAGTATCTAATAGATGAAGGAGAAATACATAAAATGGCAAAAGTATTAAATGCAAATATTGTTAAAAATTTACCATGGGAAGATAGACCAGAAGGCTATTTTTTACCAGTTTGGAGATATTCAAAAAATCCAATTATTGATAGAAATGTAAACAAAACTATCGAAAGAGTTTTCAATAGTGGTTTCGTTCCATTCAATGGTGGTTTTGCTGGTGTATTTAGAGGTGACTCTTATGCATGTAGCATGGCTTTATATAGAGGCTTCTCTAAAGATGGTTTACATTTCGAAATTGATGAAGAAAGAATTCATTTCGTTGATAAGGACGGTAATCCATTACCAGATACACCTTATTCATATGACCCACGTGTCATCGAATTAGAAGGTCATTACTATATTGTCTTTGCTGATCAATATAACGAAGTAACAATTGGCATCGCAAGAACTGATGACTTTAAGACATTTACAAAGCTAGATTATCCATTTATTCCTAACTGTCGTAATGGTGCATTATTCCCAAGAAAAATTAATGATAAATATTACTTAATTTCTAGACCTAGTGATAATGCTTCTTCTTACTTTGGTAATATTTTCATTAGTGAATCTAAAGATTTAGAATACTGGGGACATCATAAATTAGTCACAAAGAACTGCTGGGCTACATGGAACAATGTTAAATGTGGTGGCGGTCCTGCACCTATTGAAACTGATGAAGGTTGGTTAGTATTTGTTCATGGCGTTATGTTCAATGTTAACAGCTACGTTTATTCTATGGGCGTCATTATGCTTGATAAAGATGATCCATCAAAAGTTATTCATAAATGCGAATATCAAATTATGACCCCACAAGCTCCATATGAAATTGCTGGTCATACACCTAACGTTGTATTCCCAACAAACGTCTTAGTTGGTGAAGATGGCAAATTGGCTATTTATTATGGTGCAGCAGACTGCTATACATGCTTAGCATTTACAACAGTTGATATCATTATCGACTACATGAAAGAACACGACTGCGTTAACAAATAATTATTGAAGGAGTATTCAAAATGAAAGAATACAAATTATCTAATTGGACAATTGAATATAAAGGCAAAAAGATTCCTGCAAAAGTACCAGGTGATATCACAATTGATTTTTGGCATGCAAATCTTATTGCTAATCCATACTTCGCATTAAATTATCAAGAATGCGCATGGATTGGTAGAACTGATTTTACTTATGAATATGAATTAGAAGTAAATGAAGAAATGCTTAAAGAAGACTCAATCGAACTTGTCTTTAAAGGCATTGACTTATTCTCAGATATTTATATTAATGGAACATTATTAGGTCACACTAAAAACATGTTCTTATTATATAAATACCAAATCAAAGAGCTTTTAAAAGTTGGTAAAAACTTGATCGAAGTAAGAATGAAATCAACATTAAACGCCGCTGATAAAATCGATACAACTGGATATTATTCCATCTTTAATGATCCTCGTATTTTCTTAAGAAAGACACAGTGCCACTTTGGTTGGGATTGGGCACCTAAGATTTGTGGTTATGGTATTTGGGACGATGCTTATATTAAAGTTGGTTCTAAATATCAAATTGATAATGTGAGAATTATCACTGATTTAGAAGGTGGTATCTCTTTCCAGACAACATTAAATTACAACACTCGTGTTTTAACGAAACCTGATGGAACAGTAGCAAAAGCTGGTGAACCATATTTAAACGATACATTAAAATATTTCGTTAGCAAAAAGCCAAATGGCAATGATTATGTTGAAGTTGAAATTCCTGTCACAGGTATGAAAAACATCGCTGGTGTTGTCATTGATAATCCTGAATTATGGTGGCCAATTGGTTATGGTGAACACCCTTTATATAACTACCGTATTGAACTTGTTAGAGATGGTAAAGTTGTCTCTACTAAAGAGGGCAAATTAGCATTTAGAACAGTCCAAGCTAAAGAAAAACCAGTTGATAAAGATAAGATTGGATTTACATTCTATATCAATAATGAACCAGTCTTTATTAAAGGTAGTAACTGGGTCCCAATCGAATGCTTTACAGGTGCGGTTGAAGATGAAAAATACAAAGCTTTACTTAACTTAGCAAAAGAACACAACTTCAACACAATCCGTGTATGGGGTGGTGGTATGTATGAAAAAGATAAGTTCTATGACATCTGTGATGAACTTGGTTTATTAGTATGGCAAGATATGTGCTTTGCTTGTGCCGATATCCCAGAAGAAAATCAAGAATTTGTTGATAACACATTACAAGAAATTGAATATCAAATTATTAGATTACGTAATCACCCATCTATCATCTACTGGTGTGGTGGTAATGAAAAAACTGGATCTTATGGTTTAGCCATTACTCACGGCGATTTCTTCGTAAATAACTTATTATACGGATTCATTATGAATCTCGATGATACGCGTCCATATAGACGTCAATCACCATATTCATTAACAGATATTGGTAACGATAAAACTAGTGGTGAATCACATCATAACTGTTTTGAAATGGCATTATTGAATAATGGCATGATGAAATATCGTGAATCACTTGCTCAAAACATCGTTCCGTTCGTATCTGAATGTGCAGTTATGGGTCCATGTTCTTTAGAAGGAATGAAGAAGATCTTCCCTAAAGAAAATTTATGGCCTATGGACTATATGTGGAAAGATAGATTCATGGAAAACCCTTATGGTAGTGTTCCAATGGATTTCCCACATAGAGAAGCAGAATACGCAAAACAATTATATGGGGAAGCAACTTCGTTAGAAGACTTTATTCCAAAGGGTATGATGGCTCACGCTGAAGCATTACGTGCAGAAGCTGATTACACAAGAGCGCATAAAGGCCAAACTTCTGGTTTCTTAAACTGGATGTTTGATGATATTTGGCCTAGTGGAACTTGGTCAATTGTTGACTATTTCTTAGAACCAAAACAAGCATTCTATCAATTAGGTAAATGCTATCAAAGTAAATATGTCTCATTCTATGTTGAGAAAAACGGCAAAACTAATGTCTTTGCTGTTAACGACACATTAGATGTCTTTGATTTACCTATTAAAGTGGAACAAAAGACATACGATGGAAAAGTTGTTAATACAATGAATGTTACATTCAAAGACTTATCAAATAAAAAAGCTCAAAAGATGGAATTAGACTTTGAAGTTAGAGAAGATTGTTACTTAGTTGCAACTTATTTAGACACTAAGACTTTATATTCTCCTAATTTCTATTCACATGTTCCATTTACTTCTGAATATGAATATAAAGTTGTTGAATCTACTGAACATAAGTTAGTTCTTGAATTCACTGCAAAAACATTTGTTAAATCATTATTTATGCATTTTGAAAATAATGGTGAATATATTTATTCAGACAACTATTTAGATTTAGAGCCAAATACAAAACAAACTGTAGTAATTACATCTAAGAACACAATTGATGTAAATAAACTCATGGTTGAAGCTTTTATCGCTAAATAATATAACTTTAAATATCAATTACTTAAATAATCCCAAAAAAAAGTTGGGATTATTTTTGTATTTGAAACGAGTTATCTTAATTCATATACTAACAATGGGCTTTATTATGAAGAAAATTTTTGATTATGTTAATTCTTTTTTGCTACAAACATTTTATTTGTCTCCATAATTAAGTGAACTTATCTTCAGTGAACTTATCTTCACTAATTATTTAGTGCATTTAAAAATTATTTAATAATTAAAATTATACTCGTATAAAAAAAGACCTCTCGCTTTCGTATACCTAAAGCAGCAATGCCGAAAATAGTCATTGTTTTAAGAAAATGTTTTTTCATAAAATTAGAATTATCTCCTTAGTAATTTTATTTTGTGATAGTTTGATTAAATCAAAACACTAATTAGAAACAATAGAAAATATACAATTGTAAATAATTTTAATAAAAAATATTAAACGTAACAAAACAACATAAGAAATAGTAATATTTAAACACACAAAACGCACATTAATGTATATTTGTATATATGATAAAAGTAGAAAATGTTTCTTTAACATATCCAAAAGGAAGAAAAACACCTGAAGTTTTAGCATTGTCTAATTGTAATGTCGTTTTTGAGGATGATTCTTTTAACGTTATTATTGGTCCTTCTGGAAGTGGCAAGACGACTTTATTACACGCAATCGCGGGATTATTAAAATATGATGGCAAAATCTATTTTGATGACAAAGATGCAAATAAGATGGAAATTAAAGATAGAGACATTGCTATTGTTGATCAAAATATCATGCTTTATCCTCATCTTACAGTATTCGAAAATATTGCATTTCCTCTAAAAGCGAGAAGGATGAAAAGAGAAGAAATAATTGATAAGGTTTATCGTGTTGCAGAAACATTAAAATTAGACTTTTTATTAACGAGAAAACCAAAAGAATTATCTGTTGGTCAGCAACAAAGAGTAGCTCTAGCAAAAGCGTTGATTAAAGAACCAAAAATTTATCTTTTTGATGAACCATTTAGTAACGCTAGCGAGGATTTTAGAGTTGAAGAAAAAGAAATCATAAAATCCGCTGTCAAAAAATATGGTTCTTTATGTATTTATGTGACTCATTGTTTGAAAGAAGCTACCTCTTTAGCAGATAAAATGTATGTTATGTGGGAAGGCCAAATTATATTAAGTGGTACCCCTAGAGAAGTGGTAACAAGTAATGACGAAAGAGTTTTAACTCTTTTAAAAGAATAATTATGAGAAATAAAGCTGCTAATAAAGACTTTACAATCAGTAATCTTCCATACAATAGAAGACAACAGTTTTCTGATGTTTTAAAGCATAGATTTAATGTTCTTATTAAGTGTGGATTGATGCTTTTATTGTTTGTATTGCCAATCCTTATTTGTATATTTTTTAAAGATATTTCAACCTTAAATCTCATGAATAGTGGTGAAGAAAATCAAGATCTTATCTTTTCAATTATGTTTACTACTGATACCATCTATCGTTTGATAATGATGCCTTGTTTATTTGTATTTTCTATTGGCTTATCAGGAGTTATTAGAGTGCTTAGAAATCTTATTTTTTCTGAACCAATTTTCTTTAAAGATGATTTCAAAGATGGAATCAAAAATAGCATTAAGCCAATGCTTGTAATATCAATCCTAATTGGGCTAGTTTCCTTACTCGGAGGTGTCTTAAATAATTTAATTTCTATTGGTTATTTAAGTGTCATCCCTCAAGCTTTTAATTACTTAGTTATTTATCCAGTTTGTTTTATCGCCTTCTTCTTAACATCAATATATAAAAACTCATTTTCTATTAATGTAAGAACATCGTTCGCTATCTATATAAAGCTCTTACCTAAGATATTGTTATCTTATGGACTATTCGTAATAATTGTTTTGTGTCAGTTTGTTCCTGTATTTATATTTATTATTAAATATTTGTTAATCATTTTATTGATTGTCTTTTATATGCCAATATCGTTATTTGGTTCTTATTTATATCAAGTTAGTCTATATGATAAATATATAAATTATGATCAATTCCCTAACTATTATTTGAAAGGTTTGTACCATGCAAAAAATGAAAACAAGGAATAAAAGATCTCTATATTCCTGGGTTACTACTAAACAACAAGGTTTAAGAAGACAGTTTATAACACATGCTGATAAGCTAAACATAGCATCAACTTCTAAGAGCAGTCAAATCACATTATCCACATATTATTCAAACTGGGGAATTGCTTAGATATAATACTTATATGCCTCAATTAGATTTTGTTAATATTAAAGCTACTTATAAGAATAAGAAAAAAGAAGTCGTAGAAGCACTTCACGACATTTCTTTTTCTATTCCAAATGGCAAAATATGCGCTTTATTAGGCCCTAGTGGATCTGGTAAATCAACGATATTAAAAATTGCTGCTGGATTAATGGATTATGAAGGCGATTTTAGAATTGATGGTTATGAGATGCATGGAGTAGAACCAAAGATTAGAAATGTTGGTTGGGTATCTCAAGAATATATGCTTTATCCACATTTAACTATTTATGACAATATTGCATTCCCATTAAAAGCTATGCGTTGTTCTAGAAAAGAGATAGACGAAAAAGTAGAAAAAATAGCAAAAGAATTGGGTATCTATGAGTTTTTAACAAGAAAACCAAGACAACTTTCTGGTGGTCAACAACAAAGAGTGGCTTTAGCTCGAGCAATAATTAAGTCTCCATCTTATATTCTTTTAGATGAGCCTTTAGCAAATATTGATCCAATGATGAAACTTGAAATAAAACAGTTTATTAGAGAAGTTTTATCTAGTAGAAATATAACAGCGATTTATGTTACTCACGATGAAAGCGAAGCGTTCTTTTTGGGTGATATGATTGTCAGAATTAATGAAGGATTAGTAACCTCAGTTAATGTTAATGAAAGAAGAAATAACAATGACTAATTTTTATGATCCATCATTACTAGTTAAAATTAGAAAAAACCTCGATTTATACCGAGCTTTCTTCTATTTATCATTAGCTATATTAGTTATAGGTGAAGTGATATTTTCGTTTGTAATTGAATATAAAAATTGGGCTATAATCCAGCCATTAATGGTTGCTTTTGGTGTCATCTTTTCATTAGTAACTGTTCTTATATATATTCTTCTTTTATATCCAAACAAATGGATAATTAAACGTAATAATTTAATGAATGAATCCTATAAACACGAAGTAGTGGGATCTTTAGTTTCTATAAGTGATAAAACTACTTTAAGACGCGATGTAGTTGGTCAAGAATTAACATTTGTCATTGATGATAAAACCACAATCATATTTTTAGAAGAAAATGACTCTAATTATCAATTTGAAATTGGTAAAAAATATATTCTAAAAACATATGACAATTTCATCGTTACAGTAGATGAGGTAGATTATGAATAGTTTAAGATACAGATTGTTTAAATCTAAACTCTTTTATCTACCTATTTTTGCTGTGATTGGAGGATTATCAACTTACTTAATCTCTTCAGCGTTAAGTAAGCCAAAACCAATAGAAAAATTCTCTATTTTTATTTCTGGTATTGATTTCAATCGTGAAGTATTAAGAGAAAGAATTTATTCATACAAAACAGAAGCGTATAACTACTTATTAGTCTTTGAAGCTGTTACCGCGGATGAAGATGATAAAGATAGTTATTATCCATATGACTATGTTTTTGAAAATGAAGCAATACCTTCTTCTGATATTATTATCTATTCTCAATCTTTCTTTGAAAAAGAGTATTCATCTAATGCATATGAAGGTCACTTTGATAAGATTAGCAACCCTTCATCAAATATGACATTATTCAATGAATATGCATTAAAGATTCATGATAAAAATGATAGTAGTGAAGATTCAATTTTAGGTATTACTTTTGGCGATGATAACTATTTTGCATCAATAAACAAAAACACGGTCCATAATAGTAGTAAAAGTGATGCAGCAAGACATTTTTTAGAGGCATTTGTCCATGAGTAGAAAAAAGGTAGCAGATAAAGATTTAACAATTGACTCTCTTCCTCATACAAGAAGGGAACTATTTTTTGACATACTCAAATTGCGTTTTAAATTAATCGTTACTTTAGGCATCTTTTTAGCTTTAGCGGCTCTTCCAATGCTCGCAGTATTCTTTTTAAAAGATTTATCTCTTCAAGGATTATATGGATCATATGATTGGTCAGTAATTACAGAAGAACAAATGATTGAATACTCACTTTTATATAGAGAACAAAATAACTTTTGGAATTTGTTCCAATTACCATGCTTCATCCTTCTTGGATTATATCTAGCGGGATTTATGAGAGTTATTAGACAATTAAATTTCAGCAAAGGCATTCTTTTAGGCGATGATTTTAAAACAGGATTTAAACAAAATTGGAAACAATATTTAGTCTTATCTGTCATTGCATTTACTATCTTTTATATCTGCCAATTGATATCCAATATCGCAGTTTCTAATGATTTAATTAGATATCTACCTTTAGGCATATCAATCGTAATTTTCGTTCCATTATTCCTTGTCATGATGAGTCTTATTGTTACTTATAACCTTAAATTCGGTAATTTGATTAAAAACAGCCTCGTTATCGTGTTTAAAAATATTTTATGGTATTTAATCTTTATTATTAGCTTAGCCCTTCCAATTGCCTTATTTATGATTCCTTATTATTTTATAATATATATCGTTTTATTTATTTTATTGGTTATTTATTATCCAATTATTTTATTAGCTAATTATCTTTTTAATTACGCATCATTCGATGAATATATAAATAAAAACAACCAGCCTGAATATTATCATAAAGGCTTGTATTAATCTTTGTTTGTTTTGTACTCCCTATAGGAATGAATAGAGCCTATATAAAAAAAGAGCTAAGGTCATAACCCTAGCTCAATTTTTATTTTTTTTGCTTATTGATTAAGCGACTTGCATATTTGTGAGGTAGATATCTACTGGATATAAGTTGTCACCAGAGTTTGTATTGATACATCCGCCGATGAAGAAGTATCCATAATTTTGTAATGCATCATTACTTAAATCAACAGTTAATCTGTACCAGTCGTTTGCATAGAAACCATTACCTCTACCAGGTGCGTTTGTACCTAATTGAGTAATTACTGAACCAGCTGCAACATGTGAAGTTGTACCACCCATTGCAGTAACGTTGTTGTAGTGATCTGCCCACGCATAGTCTTGGTTGTTGCCACAACCCCAATAAAATCTTGTATTGAAGTTGCTGCTGCTCTTAACATAGAAATCGATAGATAAATGTGTTTTATTATTCTTCTTCATATTAGCTAAGATGCCATTGAATCTAACTTTGTAGTTTTGTGCATAACCTGCTTCTGCATTATTGAAGTTTTCTGCTTGGTGAATTTGTGCGCAAGTCTTGCTATCGAATTCAGTGCTCTTAGTTAATGTATAAGAACTTTGTTTTTCTGCTTTACCATAAGCCATATCAACAAGTGAGACATAGCTTGTAACAATTTCGCCACATTCTGTGCAACGTGTACCACAGTTTAATGGTTCGTTGAATGCTTCAGTAGTTTCGTGTTTGCATCCTGGGGCTTTAAACGTGATGTCTTTAACTAAGTTAGTTGGAACGTTGGCAAATGTTTCTGATGGATCTGCATCACTATAGTCAGCAATAATTTGGACTTTTGAAATTTTAGTTCCAGAAAGGATTGTAGCAAAATCCATTTCAAATCTATAAGTTTGACCAAGTGTTAATGCACCTTCAACTTCTATGCCTGATTCTGTATAAATCTTACCACCAGCATTGATGAAGTCTGTGACACCTTGAGTGTTGTAAATGTGCATATATTTGTTAACTTCTTTGCCTTCATCGTTTGTTTTAAAGACGTTGAGGTAGAAAGCAGGACCTGACCATCTCCAAGCACCTGGTTTAATTGTGACAGATAAGATATTACGATCAATTGATTCACTTCCGATTGGGAATGTTAATGTTGCATTATAGTAGCCTGTTAAAGAAACGCCTTCTTCAGTAACTGCATATGATGATGCATGACCGGCGTTGTTAACTGTTGCAGCATGTTCTGTGAATTGAACTTTATTTAAATCGGCGTGAGCCCAAGGAGCGCGTTCGCAATTTGATTCGTCTAATATTTCACCGCATTCAGAACAAACAACACGTGTACCTGCCCATTCATATTCATGTGCTGAGGCAGCGCCTGTTTCTGTAACCTTTGTGTGTGGTAATTTAGCTGTTGCGATTTCATATTCAACGTTGCCACAGTCTTCATGTGTACAAACATATTGTTGTTTGCCTTCTTTAGCACATGTTGCTGCAACTGTTGTGCCTAATTGTGTTTCAGAAGCTGGGTGACCACAGACAGATTCTTTTGCAACGATTGATTTAACTGTAATAACATCTGGATTTTCAACATTACCATTTGCACCGTTAATAGCAAATGTTCTAGGAGCTTTTTCAAATCCTCTAAAGTCAAATCTATAAGTAAATTCTACTTCTCTAGCAGATAATGTTGTAACTTGAACGCCATTTTCATAAGCTGCATATCTGAATTGAATTCCTTTTGCATCTAAGAATGGGTTTGCAGCTAAGCAGAATACTGATCCTAAGCTTTCTCCCATATCATCAAAGAAGAAGAATGAACCTTGACCACCCCAAGATGGACCACCAGCAACTACGACTGTGATATCGAGTACTAATCTTGTTGAATCAACAACGCTACCGATGTTAAATTTAACACCATCGTTATTATGATAATTAGAAGATGTTAATGTGTGTGTATCTCTATCATATGCTGCTGAATCTTCGTGTTCGACAACAACTGCGTTTTCAGCTTGGAAATCAAATGCAGCCCATGGAGCTTTAGCATTGATTACTTCGTCTTTATGAATGTGACAAACTTTACATTCATCCCAAGAACCATTTGAGTTGAATTGGTAAGCAGCACCTGAGTTTTTGCTTTCCCAATCGTGACCTGTTGCGTCAACTTCTTCAGTTCTTGTTCTTTCACATACTGAACATGTGTATGTTTTTACACCTTTTTCAGTACATGTTGGAGCAGTAGTAATAACTCCATCATTCCATGAGTGTGCAACCATTGGAATTTCTTCTGTTTTTGAGTAATTACAAACAGAACAAACCATGACTTTTGTACCTTTTGCAGTACATGTTGCATCGACATGTTGAGACATATCTTCTTGCCATGTGTGTTCAGCTTTGTTTAATTCTTCATAGCAATCATCATGGACACAGCTGTGCCAGTGATTTGTTGCATCGCTTTGCCATTCTGTTGCAGCTTCATGGCCAAGAGCTGTGATAGCTTCTGTCTTAGTTGCACCGCAAACGCATGTGTAAGTCCTAACGCCATCTTCTGTACATGTTGGAGCAGTTGTTTGAACGCCTTCACCCCAAGCATGTGCTACTTTGTCATCTGTTTCTCCACATTCACAGACATGCCAGTGCTCATTTTCATCATAAACATACTCTTCACCAAAAGAGTGCGTATGAGTAGCACCACATGCTGAAAGAATCATTGTGGTAAACAAAGGCAAAGAAAACAAAAATTTCTTGTTCTTCATATACATTATTTTCCTTTCGATGTTTTTAATCGATAATTTATTTTAAAACAAATTAGTTTCTAATTCTATAAAATAATATGTCAATTTTTGGTGATTGAATGTCAAAAAACGAAAACTCTTTTTAATTATTTATAAATAATATATAATGAAAATAATCGTTAGGAGAACTAACTTTATGAACAAAAAAATTATTAGTTTTATCACAGCATCTTTTGCTGTTTTAAGTTTGGCTGCTTGTGGTAATGAAAAACAAAGTGGTGGTCATCACTTTACCGAGAATTATTTATTTGATGCTCAAAAGCACTGGAAAGAATGCACTGATGATAACTGTTTTCAACAAAAAGATGTTTCTATTCATGAATTCTTAGAATGGACAACTGTTGAAGATTCTACATGTAATAAAGTTGGTAAAGAAATATCAAAATGTAGCGTTTGTGAATATGTCATTGAAAGAGAAATCCCAATGAAAGATCACGTTGTCGGTGGTGAATGGGTTACTGATGAAAATTCACACTGGCATAGTTGCGCTAACGATTCTGAAGAAAAAGTTGATTTCAATTCACACTCATTAAAATGGGTATATAAAACAGAGCCAACATGTACTGAACCTGGTGAAGGACATCAAGAATGTGAAGTCTGTGGCTACAGATTTGCAGATCAAACCGTTCCTGCATTTGGACATGATTGGAAAATCGATGAAGAACACACTCAATATGCAACATGTACTGAACCTGGTACAGTCACACACATTTGTGGACGTTGTGGTGTTTCTCAAACAAAACCAGTTGCTGCTGGTCATAACTGGAGACAACCAACATATGAATGGAGTGAAGATTTAGGTAAAGTTGTCGCAACAAGAATTTGTGATAACAATCCTGACCATATTGAAACTGAAACAGTTACAACAAATAAATCGCATTTAGCTCCTACTTGCGAAGCAGAAGGTAATAATACATATACAACAAACGCATTTACAAACCCTGCATTTAAAGAACAATCTAAAGTAATTAAATTAGAAAAATGTAGTGAAACTCTTGAACACCATTGTGAAGCTGAAAAATACATCGCTGGTGACATCTATGATGAATGTAAATTATGTCATACAAAATATAATGTCGTATCATGTTCTGCACCTTGGGAAGATTTCGATTTCGGTACAGAAATGGAAGAAATCGTAGCAGAAGAAAATGGTGCTGGCGTTACTTCAACATATGACGCAACAACAAAAACATTAACATTAGCAAAACATAGTGGTAGAAGTGCATTTATTTCATTCAGATCCAAACAACCTGTTGCAAAATCTGCACATAAAAACTATTTCGTCTTAACTTATACACTTTTAGAAGATTCTGGCGGATGGTGGGATACATACCTCACAGTTTCTGGTAAAGGAACTCCATCTAAAATCAGATTTGGTCAAATCAACGCTGATGCAGTTGCAAACTATGATATGAGCATTGTAACATTCGTCGTTAATGATGAAGTTGTTGGCTGGAACGCTGTTAAAAAAGGTGGAACAGGTACCCTTTTCCTCAACCTCGGTGGATTAAAAGATGGTGCTAACGATATCATGTTCAGTTCCGATGGTGGAGCTAAATTACGTATCGAATATGCTGGATTTAGATCTTCAATGTGTGACCACGATGCTTCTTGTTATAAAACATCATATGGCTCAACATGTGCTGGATTAATCACAACAACTGCTGATCAATGTCAAGAATGTCATAAGATTGTTAATGAAAGATCTTCCGGTCTTCCAAAAGGCTATCAAGCTCTCGATTTAACTCATCCAATAGGCGTTAGATGGGAATCAAAATATTTTGATTATTCTAAACATATCATTACATCAGCAAGTACATATTTAGGTGGTCCAAAATACGAAGCACCTAAAGGTACAAGATTAATTATCCAAGCTAATATGACATATGATCCAACTTGTGTTGCATCAGGATTTGAAGCTGATCCAGATCCAGTTAATGCTGGCTTTGAAATCCGCTTTATGAATAATGAATTAACAACTGCAGGTTCAGATAATATGTATACTCATTTCTACAAATTTGTCTCTACACCTACAGGCATTGTTACTGATAATGCAGGTATTACAAACCCTGCTTCAGTTAATGATCTTGCTAAGTTATTAAATAACGAAACAGGTGAAGAAATTTCACATGTTACTTTAGGTGAAACATTTGTTCTTGATATCGATATTAGTAATAGAACACTTTCTGACTTTGCTGAAATTCTTATGTGTGGTACAGTCGGATCTATCATTACTATTGAGAACGTCATCTACTGCTAACAAACATGAAATTTGCTTACATCGCAATAATTACCGGTATGTCATCATCGATATGCCGGTTTTCTTATTGATTAGGAAATTGTATTTGAAATGATGGAGAAAGAAAACCGGCCTAATAAGGTCGGAATTCATTTATTCTTTAATTTTATATACGAAATTACCTTTAATTTGGTCGTAAACATCTTTTGGGACAAACAAATCATGATTGCAACATGGGCAAGTAAGTACAGGAGATGGATCATTCGTCTCATCAAAACATTCTAAAAGAATATCTAGTTCTACTTCTTCTTCATGGTCACGTTCTAGACATTTCATATCTACTAGATCAATATCATATTCATTGTTATGTTTTACTCTAAAGTTATATTTCATTAGCTAAACCCTCTCTTTTTTTGAAAATCAGATAGTTCGTAATTAAGAATCATTTGAGTTCCACATTTGCATAATGTCGGATCATAACCAAATGCTTTCTTTAAACCGACTACCCATATTGTATCATGTCTCATTCTATTTAACTCTTTGCCGCTAAATAAAGATTTGTTATTTGCTTTTGTTTTAGATTTATTTGAATAAAAACCATAATATCTAATTTGTTGAAAGCCTTTATCTGCAACATGAAGAACTAATTTTTGCATAAATAAAAATACATCTTCTGTTATATATTGTCTTCCAATCTTTTTGTCTTCATCTTCAACATCATCATCTTCATGTGGATCATAAAACCAAGTTATCGTATTGTTTATAATGTCACATCTAGTTATTCTTCTTTCTGAAATCGCAGGATGAGATGCATATCTAGCAATATAATTGGTTAGTTCAGTTATATCTTTTGCTGTCGTTTTTTCATTTGAAAATTTCTTTCCATATACGTAGTAGCCTTTATCATATGTTTGCTTTAATTCTTTAAGGAGTAGATATATTTGTCTTTGTTCTTCCTTGGGTCTATTTATTTTGAAATAAGAATAGATGTTATTAAATAATGCATTTTGAAAAGCTATTCTTAAAAAATCGAACGAAAAATAATCAAACTTAATTAATCTGCCTTCATTATTCATATATCTTTCAGCAATTAATACATGAATATGAGGATGCCATTTCATATCTCTTCCAAATGTGTGAAGAAACGATATAAATCCTAACTTCCTCTTCTCTTTTTTATATGCAATAGGTGCCTTATGTTTCAATAAAGCATTAAAAGCTTCGTCAACTGATTTAAACAATATGTTTAGTAATGCTTTTCTATATAAACGAAAATAATCTCTTAATTGATATGGAACGGTAAATACAAATTGTCTATGTGGCACTTCTAAACATTTTTCGCTTACTTTAATTGTTCTTTGGTCCTTATATTTCTTTCCACATGATGGACATATTCTTGAATGACAAGAAAATCCCATCATAAAGAAATCGTTACAATTGGGGCATTCATAATATAAGAAACCATTATCAAAATTGTGACATCCAACAAATTTATCTACTGATTCTATTAATCCGGGCCTTGTTAATCTTGATGCATATCTATTTTTGAATTCTGGCCAATACCTAACAAAGATATCTTTGATATAAACATCACCTTGTAATTTTCTAGCATAATAACAATTATTTTTCTTTCTAACTTCATTATAAAATACTTCTTTTCCGTGTTTTTT
>JAZRVJ010000042.1:0-25108 GCA_045599065.1 Mycoplasmoidaceae bacterium | reverse complement strand
GACTCAAAGTCTAAATATAAAGACTTTTCGTCTTTCTTTGCTTGTTCAAGTAAGAACTCACTTTGTTTATGAGTGACATATAGTTTTCTATTTTTTCTTTTACTAGCCATTTTAGTTTAAATGCTAGTGAAATCAGGTAATTAGAAACTAAAAAGATATATTAAGGATAAATACATCATCTAGTTTATAACTACTCTGACTGGCTTCACTTGACATATTTAATCCTTTCTGTGATGTTCTTGTTTATTATAAACATAATAAACAAAAAAAGAGCAAAGAATGCTCTTTTTCTACTCTTTTAAATTATTCTTAGCAACAAGGTTATCAAAACGTTTAATCAGTTGTAATATCAATTCTCTTGTAGTAGGGCCTTCAGAAGTAACTTTTTGAACTTCTAATGTTTTACCTTCAAAATTTCTACTCCAAGAGCATTTCATAATTTTAATTTTCATTTGATAATTTCAAATTATTAATTTTTGCAAAATTGTCCATATAATCTGTAAACCATTTAGGAGGTTTAGGTGGATTGTTAAAAGCGTTGTAAATCTTTTGATCAATCTTTTTTTCAAACTTTTCCATATAATCTGTAAACCACTTAGGAGGTTTAGAATCTTTAGAACCATGATGATCATGGTGCTTAGTAATTTTCTTTACTTCCAACTCCTTGTTCTCTAAAGTTTTATTTCATTCACAGATCATAATCTTAATTTTCATTATTGCTTGTCCATTGATGGATCAATCAAATGATTTAATGTGACAACTTTGTCAATTCTTGTTTCAAGTCTATCTAATCTATGAATGATTTGTACCAAAAGTTCTTTTATCGTAGGACCTTTAGAAGTAACTTTTTGAACTTCTAATGATTTACCTTCAAGATCTTTATTTCATTCACAGATCATAATCTTAATTTTCATAAGTATTATATACTCCGTGTAAAAAATTAAGCAGATTTAAGGACTAACTTCGTTACTTCTTCAAAGATTTTCTTATTTTTAGGATCAGTTAAGAAAGCTTTTGTGCCTTCTTTACCTTGTGCAATCTTGTGATCTTTGTAATAAAATCAAGACCCAGATTTAGCAATAATGCCATTTTCTATTGCATTATCAATAATTTCTGCTTGTTTATCAAAACCACAATTGAAATAAATGCTTAAAAAAGTCGATTGTAAAGGTGGAGCCATTTTATTTTTAATGACTCTTGCATGCGTTTTAATACCGATAACATTAGTACCACTTTTAATTAGTTCAGCTCTTCTTAATTCAATTCTGATACTAGAAAAGAATTTCAAAGCTCAACCACCAGTGGTAGTTTTGCTATCACCAAACATTACTCCTACTTTTTCTCTTATTTGGTTGATAAATATAACACAAGTGTTATATTTTGCTAACACAGGTTCAAGTAATCTTAACCCTTTAGACATTAGTCTTGCATGAAGACCAATGTTTTGATCATCATAGTCACCATTTATTTCTGCTTCAGGAACTAAAGCAGCAACAGAGTCAACTACGATTAGATCTATCATACCTGTTTTAGCTAAGGCTTCAATAATGGCAAAAGATTGTTCACCACTTTCAGGTTGAGCTAATAGCAGCTTTTTAATATCCACTCCATTAGCTTGACAATATTTTGCATTCAAAGCATGCTCTACATCTATGTAAGCACACTTACCGCCTTTCTTTTGGCATTGAGCTATGGCTTGTAAAGCTAAAGTTGTTTTACCACTACTTTCATTACCATAGATTTCGATGACTCTACCCTTTGGGTAGCCACCACAACCTAAAGCCTTATCTAGATTAATACTACCTGATGAGATAGTTTCACAATCTATTGCTTTAGATTTTTCAAAGTTGATAATAGAACCCTTACCAAATTGGGTTTCTATCTCTTTAATTGTTTGTTCAAATAATTTTTGATTTTCCATAAGTTTTTATGCTCTCCCATATACTATTGACATAAAAATTTATTTTTGTGACAGATTTTTTGCAAAAATTGCACAATATTGGAAAGTTAGCAATAATTGGTAACTATTCAAAAAACGAGATCATTTGTGGCTAAACGCATCATTAAAAGTAATAATATCTGCGATTTCTTGGTTCGTAAAAATTTTTTTATTTCTTGCATTATTTAGGATGGTTTCGTAGTACGAAAGCATTTGTTGGTAGTACTTTTTATGTTTAGTAGCTAATTGTTGTTTTAGGGCTTCAACATCACCAATTTGAGCCTTAAGACTATCAATTTTAGCTTGTCAGTCAATTTTAGCTAAATCAGCATAATTGATCTTGTTTTTATTATTAGTTATTGTAATAACAATAAAAGATATTAAATATGCTATGCATAAACCAGCAAGAATAAAACTAAAAATTACATGTAGTTTATCTGCTTGCTCTACATCTGGCGTAGTCATATGTCAAGCAAAATAACCACCAATAATACTAAAACAAGCGATCAGTAAGCTAAAAATAATAATAGCTACAACTGAAAGTTTAGTTTTACTAAAAAGTCTGTTTTTAGTATAGGTATTGTAGGCATACATAAAGATAGCTACGACAATCATCACAGCTAAAAAGATGACATAACCTGCAATATACCCTGGATGCATATTAATACTTTAAATCCTTTATTAGTTGTCAAAGTTGGAATAGTACAAAAGCTGTACATTCATTAATGACATCTATTCTATTTTGGTATTTTGATTCAAACTTAAATTCATGTAGTTTATCAAAGATAACTATATCAACATAAGCCATACCTGATGGTTGACCTTCAATTGGATTAGAGTTTGAAGCATTGCCTGTAACAGAAATAGCAATATCAGCATTAAATGCTTGTTGCGTTCCCAAAGCCATTTCTTTTGCACATTGGTTAGATACAGTTCCGTATCTATCAATAGTTTCTTGTTTAACTTTAGCAAATTTGTTTTTAGCAAATGCAGAATAACTAACAAATCCTCCTAAAAAACATTTAGAAGCATTTTCAACTTGTACAAGGCTGTTGGCAACCATGCCACCAGTCATACTTTCACATGTAGAAATAGTTAATTTTAAACTATTTAATTGTTTGATTATTTGTTGATTTATCTTATCTTGCATGTCTTGCTTTTTTGTTTTTGCTAATATCAATAAAGTAAATAATTCCAGATAGAACTGATAGGAATGCAGCAACATACATTAGTAAGTTTTGAATTCCTCATCATACTGCTCTGTCATCTTGAGCTAATTGATATTCAAATGAATTAATGAAATTAATACGACCATTAAAGAAGAAGAAAATTACAATAATTGCAAACATTTGCACAATTGTTTTTAATTTTCCAAATACATTAGCTGGAACTACATAACCTTTACTTGCAGCAACCATTTTGTCTGCATCAACCGCTACATCTCTTGCTACCATAATAATAGGAATAAAAGCCGGAATCATTTGCCAATATGCAAAGCATATTAAAATTGAGTTGATTAGGATCTTGTCAGCAATCGGATCTCACAATTTTCCAAAATTAGAAACTCATCCTTTTTTTCTTGCGATTAGTCCATCTAGTCAATCAGTAAAACATGCTAGGACAAATAATCCACCTGCAATTATTTCATTCAAATATACATTTGAATAGTCTAGTGAACCATCAACATTTAACACAGATTTAAATGTATAAATTGTGGCCCCAAAATAGGCTTTCTCCCCGAACAATGCTTCTGCATATTTATCAAATGGTATTAACATTAATACCACAATGGCAACAGCTAAAATAATCCTAAAGATTATTAGCATGTTAGGAATGTTTTCTTTACGCATTACGCTTTTATTTTTATTTAACGCTTTTTTCATTAGAATTTTAACTCTCCTTCAAATCTTGGGAATGGAATAACATCTTTAATGTTATCTGCTCCACATATATACATTAGGATTCTTTCAAATCCTAAACCAAAGCCTGCTGATCTGAAATATCCATATTTACGTAGGTCTAAATATCATTGAAGACCTTTAGTATCAATTTTTAGATCTTGACACTTTTTAACAATCTTGTCATAATCATCTTCCCTTTGGGAACCACCAACAATTTCACCTACACCTGGAACTAGTAAGTCACAAGCCGCAACTGTTTTGTGGTCTTTGTTTTCTTTCATATAGAAAGCTTTAATTTCCTTTGGGAAGTTAACTAGAAAGACTGGTGCTTTGAAATGCTTTTCACATAAATATCTTTCATGTTCAGCAGCAAAGTCTTTACCAAAGAAGATATTATTATCTTCAAATTTTTGTCCTTTAGCAATAGCTTCTTTTAAAATATCAACTGCCTTAGCATAATCTAATCTAACAAACTTGTTTTTTAGAATATCATTTAATGTTTCAATTGTGTTATTGTTATATTTCTTGTTTAAATAAACAAGTTCAAAATGACAATTATTCAAAACATGTCTAACAATCTTTCTAAACATTGATTCAATTAATTCCATTAATTGTTTAAGGTCCATGAAGTTAACTTCTGGTTCAACCATTCAAAATTCTGCAAGGTGTCTATTTGTATGAGATCTTTCAGCTCTAAATGTCGGACCAAAAGTATAAACTTTCTTTAAACCTAAAGCATAGCTTTCAGCATTTAATTGTCCTGAAACAGTTAAACCTGCTTGAGCTGATCCAAAGAATGGATTTTTTGGATTGTCTTTAATGACGAAGTTTTCGCCAGCTCCTTCACAGTCATTAGAAGTAATGATTGGACTTGACATTCAATAAAAACCTCTAGCGTGGAAGAAACTGTGAATAGCATAAGCTAATTCAGTTCTTACTTTTGTAATAGCTGCAACGGTAGTACTTCTTGCACGACAGTGAGCTATTTCTCTTAAAAATTCATTTGAGTGTGCTTTATTTTGTAATGGGAAATTTTCATCAGCAAGTTTAAGAAGTTTTACTTCTGTTGCTTCCATTTCAAACGAAAGTGGTTCTTTACCTTCTTTTAAAAATCCTGTAACTTCAATAGCAGAAGCTAATCTGTAAGTTTTAACTTCTTCAAAGTTTTTTAAATTGTTTGGTTTACAAACAACTTGCAAGTTTTTAATAGTTGTTCCGTCATTTAATTCAATGAAAACAATCTTACCACTATCACGGTTGAATTTAACTCAACCTTGAATTGTAATTTGTTTTTCATCCAAAGTTATTTTGTTCATTGTTTCAACTGGATCATTAAATATTTTTGCAATTTCTATTTTTTTCATTGTGTCTTCCTATATATAAATATATTTATATATTATACATAAATAAAAATCCTAAGTTGTTTACAACTTAGGATTAGTTATTTTTAACAACCTTAACAAGCACAGGTTTTAAAATGTGATCGTATAGTTTATAGCCAGGTTCTAGAATTTGAACTATTGTGTTATCTTTTTTAGAAGGGTCTTTAACTGTTTCTTCGAAACATTGCATTACATTTGGATCAAAATCTTGACCGATTTCAACTTTGATTTGTTTAATGTTCAAATCTTCTAATAAGGTGTTGAACATAGTGTTAAACATTTTAAAACCTTGTAATCAGTTTGCAATTTTAGGATCTTGCACTGGATGATTAACAGCAGCTGAGAATTTAGAAACAATATCAATTAATTCAATAGCTTTATCTTCAATAGCATACTTTTTTGCTTCTTCTAAATTAGCTTTTAACTTAAGATCATTTTCATCCATTCTTTTCTTAATTAAAGCATTAGCTTTATTTTCTGCTTGAGAGATTAAATTTTTGTATTCATTAGCCATAAGTTCAAGCTCTTTTTTAAGAGCTTCAACTTTAGCTTTTTGATCAGATATTTCTTTATCTTTACTATTTAGTAAAGTCTCTAAATCAATAATCCTTTTAGCTAATTTAGATTCTTGAGTTTCTGGGGTTTCTTTCTTAGGTTCTTTCTTTAGATCAGCTTTTTTGTTTTTCTTAGACATTATTTAATCTCCTTTGAAGCATTTTCATAGTATTTTTTAACTTCTGGGTTTTGATCATTCTTTTTAAGAATGCCCTTTAAAGTTTCCATTTGGTCTTTAGAATACTTAGATGGTTTTGCATACTTAATTACTGCAACTAAAACTCCGTTTTCTTTGCCAAAAAGTTTCTTTTTAGCATTCTTGATTCCTGCATTAGTAATTTCAATTTCTTCATAATCAGGAGTACCTGGATTAAGATTTATAATCTTATAACCATAAGGTGTAGGTACTTCTACTTTACCACCAGTAATTGCCAATAGTGGATCAACAATTACTTGTGTATATATTTTCTTTCCTTCTTTTTTAAAGACTTTAGATGGACTAACATTAATTTGAACATAAAGGTCACCAGTATAGTTTTTAAAACTATGTCCTTTACCATTAATCCTAACAATTTGTCCGTTTTCAATACCTGGATCAATTTCAAGTTCATATGTCTTAAGATCTTCTTGATATTTCTTACCTTTACATTTAGGACAAACCTTCTTAACTATCTTACCTGTTCCATTACAATCAGGACAAGTAGTTTGGGATTGCATAATCCCAAATGGAGTTTGTCTTCTTTGGAAAATTACACCTGAACCATTACACTTAGGACAAGTTTCTTCTGCTCCAGCCTCGTTAGCTACACCACTACCTTTACATTCATCACACGTGTGTTTTATTTTTAAGGTGATGTCTCTTTTACAACCTAAAACTGAATCTAAAAAATCAATTGTGATAGCAGTTTGAATATTTAATTCATATGGAACAGATTGACCTCTATTTCTTCTTCTGCGGCCACCACCAAACAACCCACCAAAGATATCTCCAAAGATATCTCCTGAGTCATCTCCACCAAAGGAGAATTTAACTCCACCTTCTCCACCAAAGAATTCATTAAAGATATCAAAAGGATTTGCTCCAGTAAATCCTTGTTGGTTTAAGCCTTCATGACCAAAACGGTCATAAGTAGAACGTTTTTGTGGGTCAGACAAAACGGCATAAGCTTCGTTTATTTCTTTAAATTTAGCTTCTGCATCAGGGGCCTTGTTTCTATCAGGGTGATATTGCATCGCCAACTTTCTAAAGGCCTTTTTAATATCTTGTTCAGAGGCATCTCTAGATAGTCCTAATATTTCGTAGTAATCTCTTTTTGTCGTTGCCATAATATAAAATACTAATAGTATTATATAAGAAAATTAGCACTCTAATCAAAAAAGTGCTAATCATCAAAATCTCTAGATTTTATTCTTGTTCTTTAGTTTCTTGCTCGATATATTCTATATCTGCAGTTGGGGTTGATGCTTGCTCCACGTCTTTTAATAAAGCATCATAATCTTCGAAACTTAAATTTTCAATTTTAGTTTCTTCCTCAATTGGTTCATTTAATTCAAACTGAGGCATGAAGCTTCCACCAGAAACTAAGTAAGTAATTACTAAACTATCTTCATCATGGTAATCAATACCTGAAACTAAATTTATCAATTCGTTTTGGGTTACATTACCTAAAGCATTTTTAATGCTTATGATGATATTAGTATTAGTCTTTTTGCTTATTTCTAAGTTAGCAATTGCTTCCTTTGCTTTAGCAATATTTACATCGCAAATGTTGTTAGACACACTAGCTTTGATTAATCTATTGATTTCGTTTTCTGAAACGTTGCTATTAGCAACTTTAAAGCTGCTAGCCATAAAGAACTTATTCTTTAGAAAGAATGATCTTAAGTCAGCAAAATCAATGTTGATTTGAGTAGGTCTGTAGATGATGTTAACAATTTGATTGATAATCATGCTAATATGACTATTTGCATAATTGTACGCGTCATAAAATGATATATCTTTTTTATTATTAACAATTTTTTCATTACTGATAGTTGTTAAACTATCAACAACATTTGCTAACTTTTGTAAACTTGCAAAAGCATTGTTGAAGATAACATTGCCTTCTGAAGCGATTGATGGCATGTTGACGATTGCAACCGTTAGGATATTTAGCTCTTTAGCTATTTTAGCAAGCTCAGGAGCGCCGCCAGAGCCTGTTCCCTTACCAAGTCCTGCAATGATGAACAAAATGTCTGTATCGGCTAATTCTTGCTTAAGTATTTCTTTATCGTGCAAAACAGCTTTGGCACCAACTTCAGGTTTGCCACCCGAACCATAACCTTTTAATTCTTCTTTATTTAAAATAAAGAGGTTGGCATTTTGGTCCATAAACCTAAAAGGCCCCATATCTGTATTAAGCGCGTATAAGTTACACGCTTGTTTAAGATCGGGCCTGTAAGTGTGGATGTAGTTTATAACATTACAACCTGCACCACCTATACCTATTACTTTAATATTAAAACTTGTTTTAACTTGTCCATCTTCTTGGGAACCAAGATTAGAGAAAACGCGTTTCTCTTTCTTAGGTTCTTTCTCTAGGATGAAGTTTGGTAACAAGTTTTCCATAGTTAACTAAGCTGGTAATTCTTCAATAGCTTTGCTAATTCTATTTTCAAAGCTGTAGTGGTTGTCAAGTTTAGATAACTTGTCAATGTTATTTAGACAAATTGCATTATCCAAAGCCAAAGTATCTAAACCAATAACATTACTGTTAAGAATGTTAAAGTTACCAATGGCATTGATTTTGAACTTACTAATGATATTAACATTAGTGTAGTCAGCAAAGTCAACTTGTTTGAAGATTTGGTTATAAAGTTGACTTTGTCAATCATAAATAAAGTTAGCTGCTTTGATTTCTTCAATTGAGTTGTTAGCTATGTCAAATTTAATTGCTAAGTTTATATCTTTAGTTTCATCACAAGTGATGACTTTAGCAACAGAAAGGATTTGATCAATTTGACTTATAGATAAGTCATATTTTAAACCAAGAGCTAACTTTATTGTGTTAAAGTTAATATCTAAATCATGACATGCAACTAGCTTACCATCAAGATATTGACAAGCAACGTTTTTGTTATCAACAAAGTCAATCACCAATTCTTTTCCTTTTGTTGATTGGTTTAACATACCAAAGATGTTGGCAGTGTTGTTAACAATAACATTACATTGTTTTACAATGTTGATTAGTTTTTTGTATGTCATGTAGTTGCAAGCACAAATTTTGTAAGTTGCAGTTGCAGATCTATCAAAGTCATTGAAGTTTATTGTTTCAAAAACAATGTCATTTACATAGTAATTATCAATTTTTGCTTTCTTGTAAATTTCTTTTTTAACATCATCAATAGATGTACAGTTAGCAAAAGTTTGATGATAGTAATCAATGTTTGATAGGTCTGTATCTTTGAAAATAACATTAGCTTGCTTAATGTTAAAACCTAGGAAGTTAGCAGCATTAGTCAATAATTCATTCAACTTAACTTTTAAGTTAACATAATCAGTGTTAACCTGATTGGCAAAGAGAATGTTGTTTTCGTTATTAACTTTGTTAAAAACAACTAGAGCAACTGAATTGTTGCTTATATATATAGTTTTGTTGATTGAATTATTGTTAATCATATTTATAACCTTTGAATGATTCTTAATTTTGCACTATGGCATCTATGGTTTTTTGCCATTTCTTCCTGACTAGGAAGGATAGGCTTTTTAGTAATTAGTTTGAATTGTGGTGTAGTTAATTTAACTATTGGCACTTGTTTTGCATATAGGTCTTTAATCTCTGACCATTGCCTAAAGAAGTTTTTAACTATTCTGTCTTCTAAAGAATGAAAGGTAATTACCGCAAGTCTTCCATCTTTCTTTAGCAAGTTACTTGCTTTTAGCAATCCTTGCTTTAGGACTTCCAATTCATTGTTAACCTCTATTCTTAGAGCTTGGAAGTAGACTTTTGCAGGATGTTTTCTTGCCTTATTGTCTCCAAAGCAACCACAGATAATATCTGATAACTCATTTGTTGTTTGAATTGGCTTTGTTTGACGATAACTTAAGATTGCATCAACCACATTTTTTGGATTTTTGTCCTCAGCATATTGCTTGAAGATCCTTATTAATTGCTCGCGTGTGTATGTATTAATGATTGTGCGCGCATCCAATTTATTTCCTGGGTTCATTCTCATGTCGATTGGTCCATCTAGCTTATAGCTAAAGCCTCTATTTGGATCATCAAACATTAAGCTACTTACACCCAAGTCGAAGATAATTCCATCTACTTTTGAAGTTATTACTTCATCAATGTTTGAAAAGTTTGTTTGAATAACCTCTACATTTTTATTTGCTTGGAATTTCTCCTTTAGATATGTGATTGCTTTTGGATCTTGATCCAAGCAGATTAGTTTTCCTGTTTTTAATCTATTTAGGATGAGGCTACTATGTCCTCCAAAACCTGCTGTGCAATCTACATATGTTCCGTCTGGTTTAATTGCTAAGCTAGCAATTAGCTCATCAGCAAGAACTGGGATGTGGATACTATTTTTGGATTTCATCATCTATTCTTTCAGCTACTGCTTCGAACTTGCTGTCTGTTTCAGCTTGGAACTTAGCATATGCTCTAGCATCCCATACTTCTAACTTGTTACCAAGACCAATGATTATTACATTCTTTTTCAAAGAAGCAATCTTAGTTAATACTTCTGGAATTAGGATACGGTTAGCTTTATCTAGTTCAATTTCGCTACTGTTAGCAAGGATTTGTCTAGCAAGTACACGCGCGTCTTTCTTATTTTGAGAATAAGACAAGATTTGTCCTGATCAAACTTCAAAGTCTTCTCTACTTCTTAATTCAAGACAACCTTCAAAACCTTTTGAAGCGACAACGACACGATGAGAAAATTTCTCTACTAGTTTTGCTGGTAGACTTAGTCTATTTTTATCATCGATAATGTGTTTATATGTACCTAGGAATAGCATCTCCCACTTTTCTCCACTTTCTCCCACTTATTATATAATAAAAATAAAAAAAATAAAATTTTTTTGTAAAAACTTAATTTATTAAGTTTTTATTTTTACAAAAAAGCGCATGCCCACTAGGCATACGCTTATTTAAGGATCTGCGGAAATACTATTTTATTTCTTGTCAAAATAGTCAACTGCAAACAAGAATAAAGTAGAAATTAATGGTGTAACTGGATGTTTTTTAAACTCATTTGTACCAGCTATGTCAAAATGAGCAAAGTCATCACATTTACTAAATAGTCTTAAGAACATTCCTGCAGTAGCATTAGATGCTTCTCTTTCACCTTTTGTGCTATTAGCACAGTCGGCAATAGAGCTTGATTTATTTACCATGTTTGCATACTCACTATAAAAAGGCATACACAATACATGTTCAAGTGACAATTTAGAAGCTTCTTCTATAGCTTTAGCAGTGTCTTGTTTAGTTGTTCAACATGGAGTCATGAAATCCCCATATGAAATTGAACTTAAACCAGTTAAGGTTGCAATTGTGAAAATCTTAGAGATTTTGTATTTTTTGTTTGCATAAGCAATAGCATCTGCAAGAATTAGTCTACCTTCTGCATCAGGAGCAACGATTTCCACAGATCGACCATTGCATGCTCTATAAACATCAGAAACCAACATACTCTTTTCGTTAATTAGGTTTTTAGCCAAAGGCATAAAACCTACGACATTAACTTTAGCTTTTGTTTTAGCTAAAGCATAAATGGTACCAAATACTGTGGCAGCACCAGTCATATCTTGATTCATACCAGTCATATATTGACTTGGTTTTAATTCATATCCACCGGCATCAAACATAATACCTTTGCCTACATAGGCAAGCAGGTTCTTGCCTGGAGCATTTCTATATTCTAGTACAAGCATTTGCGCAGGTTCGTTTGATCCAGCATTAACTGCTTGTAATAAACCCATCTTCTCTTTCTTGATATCTTTAATATCAAGAACCTTGATTTTTAGATGCTTGTTTTTTAAGCCTTTTAATAAGCTTATTGCATCTTTAGAAAAATCATTGATTCCTAAGTAGTTAGCAGGTTTGATTTGGAATTGTCTTGCTAAATGAATACCATTTAGAACAGACAAAGCACCCATAACATCTTTTTTATCAGATTTATTGAAAATAATGTTTGTTTCAAATTTTTCTTTTTTACTTTTTAAAGTAAAAGAAGGTTCATTAAAGACATCAATTCTTGCAAGTAAAGCAATAGCAAGTGAGAATTTACATTTTGCTTTTAATACTTTTAAAAAGCTTGATAAATCGAATGTGATATTCTTTTCAGCAAATTTCATTAGCCCAACTGATATTCTTCTAAACATATCAAAGTCTAGTTTCTTATTAGGGATAATAAAAGTTGCTTTTTTATCCTTTGAATCAACTTTAAATTTCTTACCTGCTTTAGCAGAAATGTATAAATGTTTCTTGTTTACTTTTTGATTTAATTTCATAATTAATTCCTTCCTTCTTTATATTTTTCTCTTTGAATCTTCTTATATCTTTCATCTAAATATTTTCGTTTAGATTTTTGTTTAAGTTTAAAAATCTTCATTTTTAACTTTTTCTTATAACCTGGTTTAACTCTTAAGTTCTTCTTATTATAGAGTTTAGATATTTCTTTTTTCGTTTTAAAATCCTCGTTATGCATATAAGCCTTTCTAAGTTTTTCTAAACAATGAAGTTTAGAATCTTACCTTTAACAAAGATAGTTTTCTTGATTGGTTTGTCACCAATTGTAGCTTTGATTTTATCTTTAGCTAAAGCTAGTTTTACAACTTCTTTTTGGTCAAGAGAAACATCAACTTCTATCGTATCTTTTAATTTACCATTAATTTGAATTGGTAATGTATAACTTGAAACAACAAGTTGTTTCTTGTCATATTTAGGTCAAGTTAAAGTAGTGATAGATTTATTACATTTTAAAACATCTTTGTATAAGTGTTCCGCAATAAATGGAGCAAAGCAACTTAGCACAGTTAAAAAACCAATTAAGTGTTCTTTTAATAAAGTATCTGATTTATAGCAAGCATTGATATAAACCATCATTTTACTAATACCAATATTGAAATGATAGATTTCAATTGCATCATTTGCTTCTTTAATAAATTGATGATAAGCCTTATTTAATTCAGGTTTAATGTCTTTAACATTATCAACAACTTTCTTGTCTGAAGTAAATAGATTGTAGACTCTGTCTAGTCATTTTCTACAACCCATTAAACCTTCATTACTCCAAGGCATTGTTGCTGTTAATGGACCCATAAAGGCTTCATAAAGCCTTAATGTATCTCCACCAAGAGATTCAACAATTTCATTAGGGTTGATGACATTGCCTCTTGACTTAGACATCTTTTCCCCGTTTGGACCAAGAATCATTCCTTGGTTAACTACTTTAGTAAAAGGTTCCTTTGTAGGAACAATGCCTATGTCATATAAGAATCTGTGTCAAAACCTTGCATAAAGTAAGTGTAAAACCGCATGCTCTTGTCCACCCACATAAAGATCAATAGGTAATCATTTAGCAAACAAATCTTTTGTTTTCTTATCATCTAAATCAAGATAAGAACCATCATCTTGCTTCATTAAATAAGCAAGGTAGTATCAACAACTTCCTGCTCATTGTGGCATTGTGTTTGTATCTCTAATACATGATTGATTATCAATCTTAACATTCAATCAGTCTTTTAAGTTAGCCAAAGGACTTCTACCATCTTTAGATGGACTAATGTTTTTTGTTTCCGGCAATAAAACTGGTAAGTCTTTGATTAAATGTGGTTTACCATCTTTATCAAAAGCAATAGGAAATGGTTCACCTCAATATCTTTGTCTTGAGAAAATCCAATCTTTTAACTTGTAGTTAACAGTTGTGTTTCCTGCTTTGTTTTTAATTAATCAGTCATTAATAACTTTCTTTGCTTTCTCAATGTTTAGACCATCAGCAATTCCACTATTAATGTGTTTACCATCACTTGTGATGCATTTTTCTTTACCAGCAATAACAGGAATAATTTCTAGTTTGAATTTGATAGCAAACTCATAATCTCTTTTATCAGCTGATGGCACAGCCATAACCATACCATTAGCATATTCATTAAGGACATAGTCAGCAACATAAATAGGTACTTTCTTACCATTTATAGGGTTGATTGCGTAGCTACCTGTAAATGCACAAGTTTTATCTTTTGCTTCTTGTCTTTGTAAAAGTGTTTTAGCTTTGCTAACTTCAATATATTTATCAACTTCTTTTCTATGTTTAGCATCAACAATCTTATTTAAGATTTTGTTTTCAGGAGCAATAGCTAAAAAGCTTACACCATAAAGTGTATCAACTCTTGTTGTGAAAACAGGAAGTTGAATGTCATTACATCTAAAGATGACATTAGTACCTTCTGATCTTCCAATTCAACTTGTTTGAATTGTTTTTAAGTTTTGTGGCCAATCAAGATCTTTTAAACCATCAAGAAGTTTATCAGCATATTTAGTAATTTTCAAAACCCATTGTCTCATTGGTTTTTTAACTACTGGATAACTTCCTCTTTCAGAAACCATCTTACCATTTTCAATTAAAACTTCTTCGTTTGACAAAACAGTTCCTAGTTTTTCACACCAGTTAACATCAACATCTTTTATTTCAGCTAAACCTTTTTCAAATAATTTTGAAAAGATTCATTGTGTTCATTTGTAGTAAGCAGGATCGGTTGTGTTTACTTCTTTTTTGTAATCAAAACTAAAGCCTAATGACTTAAGTTGATCTCTAAAAATCTTTATATTTTTATTAGTAAATTCAGCTGGATGATTACCTGTTTGCAAAGCATATTGTTCAGCAGGTAAACCAAAAGCATCTCATCCTATTGGATGCAATACATTAAAACCACAAAATCTTTTATATCTTGCATAAATATCAGTTGCTGTATAACCTTTTGGATGCCCCACATGTAGACCTTGACCAGAAGGATAAGGAAACATATCTAGGATGTAACATTTTGGTTTTTTATCTGTTGCATCAAAATGATATGTATCATTTTTATCTCAATATTCTTTGATTTGTTTTTCGATAAGATTGTGGTTATACATAATTATTATTTTTTTTAACTTAATAATATAATTATACATATATTTATTTATGGAAAATAAATCTCAAAGTTCTCTTTTAGAGAAAATTAAACAAGAAATTAATTATGCAAGAGTCTACATTCAAAACGATGGTGGTGATGTAGCTTTTGTTAGCTTTGAAAATGGTATTTTAATTCTTGAAGTTTTAGGACATTGTGTTGGTTGTGCTAGTTTTGACACAACATTCACTTATGGTTTAAAAGCTATCTTAATGGAAAAATTTCCTGAAATAAAAGATGTGAAATTTAATTTAAGAAAAACAGTTTAAAAAAAGAGTGTGCTTAGCACACTTTTTCTTTTCTTTTAGTAGAGATAGCAAAGCATTTAATTCTTAAATTGTTATTAACTAACAAAGCAGGAATGAAATCAACAAAGACATTTTCAATGTTGTGACCAACATCTAATGCTTTTAAATGATACTCATTTAGATCTTGTCATCCATGGTGCTTAATATCTCCTGTTACTAATAAAATATCTTTTTTAGCTAAGGCATCAAATTTTTCTGCAAACACAGATAATCCTGCACCAGCGCAAATAGCTAATTTAGTAAATTTGTCATTAGCATTTGCATTAGTTGTTAGCAAGCTAACACCAAATCTTTTTCTAAATAATGCTGCTATTTCAGTTAGAGTTAATTTTTTTGGCAAACTACCTCAAACAAATTTGCTTGTATTGAATCATTTAAGGTTTTTTAATCTTAGTCTTTCACCAATAATAAAGTTCATACCTCTTTTAGAATTATCAAAACAAGTATGTAGACTCAAGACAGTAATTTTGTTTTTGCTAACTTTAGTTAAAAGTTTCTTAGTTTGTGATAATAAAGGGTGTTCTTCATCTTTGAAAATAGGATGATGAGAAACAATTAACTTAACTTTTTGTTTAATAGCTTCATCAACCACTTTATTAGTCAAATCAAGACAAACAAACATTTTAGAAATATTTTGTTCTAAATTTCCTTTATTTAAAAAACCAGATTGATCTCATTCTTCTTGTAATCAAATTGGATATTGTTTCTGTAAGAAATTTGTTATTTTTTTGATTTTCATCTTATCTCTCCTCGATAGCTTTGTAAAGCTTTTTGTATATGTTGGAATATTTGTCTAATTTGTTGTCTTTGATTTTCCTTTTTGTATAGGTAATAAAGTCTTTAAATGTTTGCTTGTCAACTTGCTTACTAGCAAAACCGAAGTAGGTGTTGAAGTTACTAAGCTTAGTAACTTTATGGCCTAACTTAACTAACATTATTTGATAGTAATGATTACGATCAAAGCAAATTTGTTCCTTGATAAACTGTCATTTATTTTTAGCCAATCATTTACGAAGCAAATCGAACTCAGTATTGGCTTGTAATAGGTAGTAACAGTTAGGTAGTTTTCTGTCTCTATTTCTTAAAATATCAATAATGTTCTTTCCACCCATACCAGCAATACAAATATATGATGGTCTTGCTTTTGTTTTTCTTGTAATGTTTTTTAGTCCATCATTAATGATGTTGCTTGTTTTGTGTTGTAACTTATTAATAATTAGGTTATGTAAACCATGAGTTAGTGGTTTAGTATTGATTTCAACATTAACTACACGTCTAACAATCTTATTCTTTAATAAGAAAATGGCCAAGTGTGCATGGTCTGAACCGACATCATACACACAAGGACACTTTTCTATAAAGCTTGCTATGCAATTAATTTTGTTCATCTAACATGTAAGCTCTTAATTTTTTAGATTTAGATGGGTGTTTAAGTTTTCTTGTAGCTTTAGCTTCAATTTGTCTAACTTGTTCACGAGGCATCTTAATCTTTTCAGAGACTTCGTCTAAAGTGTAAGCATATTCATATGGAGCCAAGCCATATCTCATACGCATAATCTTTTCTTCTTGAGAAGATAGTGTAACTCTAAATAGTTGGTCAATATCTTCTTTAAGAAGATTTTCCTTAGTATATTGATCTGGAGTTGAACCAGATGATTCCTTAACAAAGTCAGCTATTTGACTATCATCATCTGTTCCAACGGTTTTGTCTAATGAAATTGGATCAATGTGAATCTTCTTAATATTAGCAACTTTTCTAGGAGTGAAGCCGTTGGCTTGTCCACCAAGTTGTTCAGTAATTTCTTCAATAGTTGGAGTACGACCAAATTGTTGTTGCAATTCTTTTTCTGCTTTAAGTACTTGGTTAATAGTTTCAACCATGTGAGCAGGAATTCTAATTGTTTTAGCTTGATCAGAAATGGCTCTTGTAATAGCCTGTCTAATTCATCATGTGGCATAAGTTGAAAACTTATGACCAAGTTTATAATCAAACTTTTCAATAGCCTTTAAAAGACCCATTGTTCCTTCTTGGATTAAGTCTTCAAATTCAATTCCTCTGTTGTTAAACTTCTTAGCAATAGAAGTTACAAGTCTTAAGTTAGATGTAACTAATTGGTCAGAAGCAAACTTTCTTTGAATTGGATTTTTAGATTTAAGCATCTTTGCATAAACAACTTCTTGTTCAGCTGTAAGCATCTTGCTTACGCCTAGAGTTGTTAAGAAGTTTTTAACACCATCAAATTCAGCACCCTTTGATCCATGAATGTGAACTTTAGAAACTTTGTGAGATTTTTGACCAGCAAGAATTGTTTCAGCATCTTGTAAACTAAAATCTTTCTTATCAGGAAAATCTTTAATGGCTACGCCATTTTTAGTTATGTTATTTAATAACTTGTGAACTTGTTCTTTTGTTAAGTAGTAAGCACCAAATGATTCAAAAATCTTTTTGATAGTTACAACATTTCTACTTCTTCTTTTGTTGTGAGCGCTATCAATAATCTTGTATTGAATTTTATCAAACTCAAATTGGTCAATTGATTTGTGCTTTGAGTATGATTCTAGAATTTCAACTTTAATTGGAGATTCTAAATTAAGTTTCTTTTTAGCTTTGCTAACTTTCTTAGTTTTAACTTTTTTAACTGCTTTTTTCTTAGGTGTTTTTACCTTCTTAGGTTTTGCTTTTTTAACAACTTTTTTAGTTTTCTTGATTGGTTTCTTTTTAGAAACCTTTTTAGTCTTTGATTTCTTTGCCATGTAGTGTCCTCAATATGTTTTTACATTATACCATAGAAATAGAAAAAAGCAAAAGTAATATATTACTTTTGCTATATAAAATTTAGAGGGATTAAAAATAAAATGATAAAAAATTTAAATACATTTACTATAAGCAAATTATCAAAATAACTACATAATCATGATAGAACTTCTTGATGGCACTGGAGACAATCTAAGCATTGCGCCAGATCTACGGAAACCGTAGTTGACTGCCTTTTGTGGATTTGCAGCTGCAACAATATTAGTTATCAAGTTTGATAAAGTTGCAACTAAAATACCCACACCTAAAGCAATTGCATAGAATGAACCACCCTTAGCATTTTGCTTTTGTGCTAAATCTAACTTTCTTATAATTATCACCTCCTCATATACTACTTGACTTTTAAAAATGCAAATTAGCAAAACTTTTTAAAAAACATATATATCAATAGATATATATGTTTATTTTTGAAATTCTTGCAATGATTATTTGATTTTTCTTAGCTCATCAAGGATTTTGACCATGCTATAAGTATCAAGTTTGCAATATGCTAATAAACCATCTCTTTTTGTTTTATATTCTTCACCAGTCATATTAACTAGAAGCGGAAATAACATTAATGCTTCTGTACCATTATGAACAACTGGAAGTTGTTTATATTCACTTGCCATTTTAGGACAAACAGCAGGCATTACATATTTGATTGATGTAGAACCATTTTGTTTTGGGTTGTAGTAGCTACCGTCTCTAAATGGTTCAAGTAAATCAACCATATGATCATGAATATCCATTAGGTGTTGTTCTAAATCAGGATAAGCTTTAGCTAGTCTTCTAATAACTGATTTTTCAAAACCCATGTTATAAGCGATAGACATAACACCCTTTGGAATGTCGTGACAAAGTTGTTTTGCTAATTCATATTGACAATCTAGTTTTTCACCCAAGAATGCTTTATGATCAGGCTCAACACCAGGAGTTTTTTCAATATGTAATGAATATTGGAAAGGAACTTGTTGATATGGACTTGTACCATCAATTTTTGGAATAGCTTCATCCATTGTTTCAAAGTCTAGATAGTAAAGTGGATATTTTAATTTGCTTGTAAATAAATTAAGAGCTACTTTGTCAAGATAAATTTCATTCTTTTGTGTTGCAGATAATTGTTTTGCTTGAAATGAACTCAATGCAACATTGTTCTTGATTAGGTCATCAAACGATTTAATTCCTTGTGTGATTAATTTATGACCTTTTTTAGAAGTCATTCTTGCTAAGCTTAAAACATTTGGAGTTGGTAAGTCCTTATGACAAAAGTCATAAAAAGGACATGAACTGCTACAATCTCCATAAGTTGGAATTGTTTTAGATTTTTGAATTTCTTCCATCATTGGAATTTGCTTTTCAACATCTTCACATTCTTTAATAAATTCAGCAAAATCATCTAAACAATCAATTGATAAAAGTTTCTTAACTTCAATATCACCTTGTTTAACATATTGACTATTTAGGTGAACTAAATAGCAAGAATTAATTTTTAAACCACATTTTTGTAAAACATATTTTTGAAAAGCAACGTCAGCACAATATTCGTCTAAATGTTTTTCAAGATTAGTTGAACCTTTAACTTCATAAATGTCATATCCATCATTATTCTTAACTAAGATGTCTACAGCACAGAATAAGTCATTAAATTTGAATGATGCTTCTGCAATTGGTTTATCATCATTTAATAATTTTTTAGTTATTTCAACTTGTAAAGTTGGATTAACTGATTTTAAATCTTTTTTAGTGCTTATAATTCCTGGAAACAAATCATAAGCATATTGGTTAACTAAATAACCATCATTAATCCTCTTTTGACTTGCGGGATCTTCTACAGCTTGATCTTTGTTATTTAAAATGTAGTAATAACATCTACTACACGACCTAAAACTAACGTAATGTGTTTTTGTAATCATGTTAATATTATAGTTATAAAAAAACTAGGTTTTACCTAGTTTTTATTTATCTTCTTCTACGAGAATGTTTTTTAGTTTTTTTGTGAGTTCTTCTTTTAGCCTTCTTAGTTGTTTTTCTTGCTTTTTTGTGAACTCTTCTTTTAGCTTTTTTAGTTTTTCTCTTTGCTTTTTTATGTTTTTTAGGTCCTGGTTTTCCCCTTCTAACAATGTCATGAGAGTTTTTAACTTCAATACGACCTTTTGAATCGTGAATTACTAATTCAGTTTTGTGTTTTCTAGAAATTGCTCTTGCTTTTTTAATTGCAGTAGATTTCTTTCTTGTATGGTATGTTCTGTGGCCTGCGTTGTTAATTTTAACATCTCATCCACCATCTTTAGCAGGCACAACGTGGTGTTCATGTCTGTTTTGTTTTTTCTTCTTTGCCATTTTTCTTTCCTCTTAATATTATTATATTAAGAGAAAGTATAATTTTGGGCAACAAAATACTAAAACATTAATAATTTTGTTTGCTTATAATAAAAACATTATGAGAATTAAAAAATACAAACAACAAGCAAACACAAATTTAAAAATTAAAGATTTGCTAGAAAAAGATGAAAAAGTAATTTGACAAGCAGCACCTGTTAAAAAAGCATTTATTTGGAATCAAATAGTTGTGCTTATTCCTATGTTGCTTGTTTGATTATTAATGCTAGTAGGAATGATTCTTGTTATGGTATTAACAAGCGCACCTACACCTGTTTTGATTATTCTACCTATTTTTATGGTATTTTTCTCTATACCATTTGTAATCTTTATTGTCAGAGCCGTTTTCTCGGTTAAACAATGAAAATTAACTGAATATGCTATTACTGATAAGAGAGTAATTATTAGATCAGGATTATTTGCGGCTGGTTTTGTTTCAGTTTATTATCATGAAATTAAAGCTGTAACAGTTCATGTTGGACTAATTGATAAATGATGTGGTGTAGGAGATGTCATCATTACTAGTGCTGGTATAGGTGGTAAATGTTCTATATTAGATATTACTGATCATTATGATGTATATAAAAGACTAGAAAAGATTGCAAGAGATGTATCTACTGATGTGCAATTTCCTAATGCATATAGACCTGGCAACAATCCAGGGTATCAAACACAAATTGATGATAAACTAAAAGAACATGTTAATTAAATCGTTTAAAATTGATCACACAAAATTATTACCAGGTATATATTTACACGAAATAAAAAAGTCTGGTAATTCATATGTAACGACATATGACTTTAGATTTATAAGACCTAATAAAGGTAATTATTTATCTAATAGTGCAATGCACTCATTAGAACATTTAATTGCTACTTTCTATTCAAGCAAATATTCAAAAGATAAAATTTATTTTGGCCCAATGGGTTGTCAAACTGGATTTTATCTAGTTGTATTTGGTAAGAAGAGCCTTAAATGAATAAAACAAACCTTACCTAAATTAAATAAATACATTAACAATATAAAAACAATTCCAGGTAATAATCCAAAAAGTTGCGGGAATTACAAAACGTTAAATTTAAAGTTAGCTAAAAAAACTTGAAATGAATGATATAAAAAGATAAGAGGATAACCTCTTATTTTTTATCAAACATGATATTTCTTAATCGTTTGTCAATATAGCTTGTCCATTTCTTTTCTATTTGGACAATATTTGTCTAGCAGATTTCAAAACTCTTTTTTGTGATTCATATAAGTGATATGAGCAATCTCATGATAAATTACACTATCAATATATTCTTTAGGATATTGCATTAATTTAGCATTTAAATCAATAGTGTGTCCACCTCTATTCATTCCTAAATATCAATTAACTCATTTAGCTTTGCCAAACTCTGCTTTTAAATTTAATTCGTTTAATTTTTCTTGCAATCTAGGAATGAAATAACTTGTGCCCAACTTCTTATAGAAGTTTTTTAAAGCATCTTTAAAATCTCTTTTATGTCTTAAATAAACATTGATTTGATTACCAAGATATTCAGTTTTAAATTCATTTCCAAGAATAACTTTAACTGGAACTTCAACTCCCAAAACCAATCATGGTTGAGGATTTTCAATGTTTTTATATCAATTTGCTAATCATTGATAATTATTTTTAACATAATCTTCAATCTCTGTTTTTGTAATAGATTTGTTGCATCTAACTACATAAACATTGTCTTCTTCAACATAATCAAGAAATAAGTTTGCTTCAGCAATTCTAACAATTTTATAAACAATGCAACCATCTTTGCATAGAAAAGACCCATAAGAGATAGTTTTGTCTTTGTTTGTGTAAGTTAGATGCTTATCCATATTAAAAAATATTAAACCACTAAAGATTTAATATTTGATATGTATTTTTTTATTAAGGTTACTTAATACTTTTTCTAATTTTTGAATGTTTTAGTTGTCAATTATGACTAAATCAACCTCAAGGCTCTTTAATGGTTGTTTTTTCATAGTCATATCACTTTCACCAGCAACCACTATATTTGTCACCGTAGGCAAAATGTTTTCTTTTACATATATCAATCAGAATGCATGCAAGAAGCAAACCAACAATAACCCCGCTAAAGAAGAAGCACATAGATGCTTCAGGGTGCCCTGGAAATAATTTATCAAAAATTTTATATGTACCTTCAATAAAATCTTTTGGGTTTACACCAGATACGTAACATTGTGCTCCTGTTGAATAGGCAACAGTGGCAGTATAAGCATAAAATCCAGCTGTATACGAAAATGCACCAACCGTTCCTTTTCACCCAAGCTTAGGAGTGTTTAATAAGACTCCCAAACTAATTAACATGTTAATAACATGGCCTGAATAATGAGTGTCAGGATGTTCTTCTGTTCCAAAGAAAATATATTGCCAACTGAAAGTGGCTTTTGAATCAGGGAGAATATTAACAAATAATACAAAGATACTAGAAACTAGAGCAATCGGAGCTACAACTCTTGCTGCCTTTCTGCTAGGATCAGATACTAATGTAACACACAACGCAAAGTTAGCAAATGGGCAGATGTTTAACATAAATGCTAAAGACACTGTTGATGAATCAGCATTGCTTAGTGGTGTACCTCAAGGAATTTGTGCTACTGATATGTTTGATCAATGGCGTCATCAGCAAACGCTAATACAATAAATTAAATAAATAACACCAATCAATAATCATAATCAATATGTATTTGTTATTTTCTTTATTCATTTGTTAGCTATAACTTCAATGCCACCTAAACCTAAAGCAAGCAGAACTAAGCATAAACCAGCTGGATTAAAACCGTTAATCATATGCTTCCTCACTTACTCTGATATAGTTATTTAAAATATCTTGCTTTCATAGAACCTTATCATTAGCCCAATAACTAAAATGAAAATCAAAAGAAATACTATCACCTAATTTTATTTGATGTTCTTTTACACCTATCAATGATAGATACACATAAAAAGTCATTTGATTAGCTGATTCAAGCCTAATATTCGAAATAGCGCAGTTTTTCATGCTGGATATCGTATACCCCCATGAACAATGTAAGTTTGTTATATCTATATCTTCATCAGCTAGGGTATATGTAAACTTAATTTCATTAATTTCGTCAATAGTTGGGAAGTGTGTGCGTTCATCTGTTTTTCTTGTAATATGAACATGTTTAGTTGTTAAACAAACCATAGGAATAACAATTGATGCAGTTGCTACTAAAGCTGCACTAGGAATAAAAATCTTTAAAAATGTTTTGCTTTTTCTCATAATTAATATTTATTTAGTTGTCTTTGATGATTTACTTTACATTTAGCTTCATAAGCTTTAGTAATTTCCTTAAAACTAAAACCCATTCTAAAACCAAATTCTAAATATTTTGTATATCAAGATTTTGCTTGTTTTGGGTTAGATATTTCAGCTGCAGTTTTAAATAACTTAATAAAACTCTTAGTAATATCTTTCTTTGTTTTAAACCTTTTACCTACTTTTACATCAAATAATGGTTTAACTTTATAGTAAATACATAAGGAATTAATAAAATGCAAACCATCCGCATATTCTTCTAAAACTATAGGTTTAGCTGAGCTTGGTTTGTATGACCAAAACTTGAAACTTCTAACTTCATTAGCTGTTTCAGCTAATTCAACAATTAATGCAAGTTTTAATTCTGTATGAATTTTTTCATAGTTTACATGGTGTTCACTATGAATATGTTTATCTAAATTCCTTTGTAAATTGAATATTTTACTTAAATTTAATCTCATATAAAAAAAGAAAAAAATAGTATTAACTATTTTTTACAAACTGTGTCTACTAGAATTTTGAATTCTGCAGGGTTGTTAATTGCTAATTCAGAAAGCATCTTTCTGTTAATTTCAATTTTATTTTTCTTTAAACCGTGCATGAATGTTGAATAATTAGTTTTGTTTGCTTTACAAGCAGCAGAAATTCTAGCTATTCATAATTTTCTAAAATCACGTTTTTTAGCTTTTCTGTCTCTAAAAGCATATTGAGCAGATCTAATAACTGTTTGCTTAGCTACCCTATAAGAAGTATGTCTTGTACCTCTTGAACCAGAAGCAGCTTTCTTTATAGATTTACGGTACTTTCTTGCACCTGTTCCACCTTTTACTCTCATGTCTGCCTCCTAATTATGTAATGTCTTACCTAAATTCTTAGTGTAAGTTGCATTTAATGTTGCATCTTTTCTAAGATGTCTTTTTTGCTTAGTAGTCTTATTGTGTGCTAAGTGTGATCTGTAAGCATGTTTTCTTTTTAATTTACCAGATGCTGTTTTGCTTAATCTTTTAGCAACAGCTCTTTTTGTTTTAGCTTTAATTTTTGCCATAGCTTATCTCCTTATTTTTTAACAATAGTTGCTTCATACATTATTGGACTTAATTGTTTAAGTGGTGTAGCAACTTTGCCATTTTCTTCAATTAATTTAAGAAAATCATTATAAACCTTGTCAATTAAATCTTGTTTAGTGGCAATACGGCCAAAAGTCATAACCTTAAATTTAATTTGACATCCATCTTTTAATCATTGATTAGTTTGATTAGCTTTCCATTGTAAATCACCAGCACCAATCTGTGGCCTAACTTTTACTTCCTTAATTTTGACTATAACTTGGTTTTTCTTAGCTTCTTTTTGTTTAACATCTTGT
>JAZRVJ010000041.1:0-59444 GCA_045599065.1 Mycoplasmoidaceae bacterium | reverse complement strand
AAAGCTAGTCAAAAAAGAAAAATGGATAAGTACTATCTAAAAGACCTTGAAAAGTACTTTAACTTATTAAATAAGACAAAATATAAATTACAAATATTATCAGGACCATCAAAAGCATGAATTCCTGCTTTAGCAGGAGGTCTAGCTGCTACAGCTGGTGCTTCTGGTGTTGCAATTTATTTTGCAATGATGCCACACGGACAAGGAACAGTTACTATTACTGTTGACTTAAATGGTGGACACATCGAAGGACAAACATCTCCCGCAACTGAACTAGTTGTTAAACAAGGAACAACATATGGTGAACTTCCTAGACCTATCAAGGACGGTTATAATTTTCAAAAATGAGTAACAAGTAATGGGGATGTTGATCCAAGTCATGAAGTTGACCCAGCAGTTCCTATAACTGCTGTGTATGAATTAAAGACAGAAACTAAGGTGACTGGCGGTTTATCATTAATAACTTTAACTGACCATCAAGCTAGAACAACTTTTAGCGATGATCCATTCCACTTAGTAGTTAATGAAATTCCAATTACACAAGGTGTTACATGAACAAGAGAAGGCCTTGAAACATATTTTAAAATTGATTCTGCTACAGGTGTTGTTACATGTGAAGCAAATGTGCCTTATAGTGATGATCCATACAAGATTACTATTACAGGTACAGCTACGGTTGAAGGCAAAACAGTTTCTGCTTCAACAACTCTAGATTTAGTTGTTGCACAAGCAACAGTAAAAGTTAATTTTGAGCCTTATAAAGAAGATGATGATGATATTGTTACACTTTTAGGTCAAACTGAATTTACTGTAATTATGGGTGATGAATCAGCAAATGAAGCACAAAAAGTAACAACATGAGCTGATTTAAAACCATATGCTCCTGTTGCTGAAATTATTCCAGCAGCTGAATCTTCTCATAGAGAATTTGATTGTTGGACATATCCTAACGCCGAAGGTGAACCAGGAACAGAGCCACAAGATAATGATGTATTCACAAAAAACACAGTCATAATTCCAAAATGAAAAGACACAGAATTAGAATATCATATTCATGATGGATCAACATACATAAATACTGAAAGTAATAATGCCGAGACAGCTTATGATAGCGATAGGTGAGAAATTTACAATCAGTTTGATCAAATTGTTTCTACTGATGCTAATTGGGTTTTAACACCAATTGAACCAGCGACACTTCCTGCTTGGTTGCATATTGGTGATGTTCAAACGGGCGATGAAGGTCTTTTAAGTTGAACAAATGCTGAGGCAGGTAACTATAAATTTAATGTAGATGTTACTGACTTTGATGTTGAACCTGTTGAAGTTAACATGGTTGTTACACAAAAGACAGCTACAGTAACTCCATCTGCTGCATCTACACAATGAAGTGGTACTATTGTAATTGATGGTGTTAAACCACTTACTGTAGATTATGATAAAACATTTAGTGAAATCGAAGGCGATTTACCATTGTCACAAAATATTCATGTTACAGGTCATCCTGAATATGAATTTGATTTCTGAACATCTACTGATAGTCAAACTGCAACAGAAATTCCTGCAAATACAAAAGTTCAAACTATACCTACTATTTATCCTCACTTTAAGATAGTTGATCCAGAAGAAATTGTTATTTCTGGTGGAATAGATGAATATGTAATAGGTTCTGGAGCAGAAATATTACCATTTACTGCTGAAGTCACACCAGCAACAACTGCATATACTATTGATTGGAATCTTTCTGACCCTGCAGGTACAGGTGTACAAATTACAAAAAGTGGTTCGCAATGTCAATTAACTGTCCCTGCTAATGCAAAACATGGTGTTGTTACAATTACTGCTACAGCTTCATATGGTGCAACAAAAATAACATCTAACACCTTATCTGTTTCAATTCTTGAACCATGAGAATCTGATTTATATAGTGATCAAATATGTGTCAATATTACTAGTGGAGAAAACACTGGTTGATATACAGTTACATCATGAAACAGCCAAGCAACTGGTCATGAAGGAACTGTAGAACTAGTACCAGTTAACTCATCTCAATCAACACAATATATATCTAGAACAGATGCAACTACTGGTTTCAATTATCCAGTTTACATTGGAACTAAAGTTTCATTTATTGATGATGATTTCATGGCTGGATGCATCAGATTTAATCAAAATGTAACATTTGGAGCCGAAGATCCAACAACACTTGCTACTGACGTAGTTCATTGTATTCAAATCGGTAATTCATTTATGTCTGGATGTTCAAACTTTAATAAAGAATTAAAACTTCCATCAACAATTAGAGATATTGGTGAAGACTTTATGGAAAATTGTTCCCTATTTAACAACGGTGATACAGCAACAACTTCATTCTATATGCCTACTTCATTAAGAACAATAGGTGATGGATTCTTAATGAACTGTTTAACATTTGATAAACCATTTGCTATTCCTGCAAGTGTTAATTATATTGGTGGTGATGGCTTCTTCCAAGGTTGTTTAGGCATGACAGCAACAATTACTATTAATGTTGTTATGGACACATTCGTTTATTATGGTCGAACTGCATTATCATTCTCAGTTCATAGCGAAACACAACCTGCTGTCTATACTAATGGTTTAAAAATTATTTATTCAGCTGGTGATTTTGATGATGTAACAGAATACTTTAAAGATATACCTGGTACAAGCCATAACTGAAGACATTTAATTGATGGGAGTATTTAGGAGATAAAGCATGAAAAGAAATAAATTAAAACAATTACTTGTCTCTCTTGCAACAACATCGCTAGTTGTAGCATCTATTCCTGTTCTTGCAACATTAACATCCTGTACTCAAAAAGTAGATGTTGACGATAGTCAAGACAATTCTGCTTATACAATAGTTTTATTTCAAGGTCTTGATTCAGATGTTGTATTTGAGGGTGCAACTAGAGTTAGAGCAAAAGTTGGGAGACAATTTTGTAGTATAAAAGCACCAAAAGCAACAAGGCTAGGTCAAAAGTTTTCTAAATGAGTATATATAGACGGTACTGGAAAACAAGTTGATCTTACTGATGATTTCTTAATCCCTGCAGATGGATTAACAGTTTATCCAATCTTTGAAAATATTCTTACTTTAAGCAATTGTGTTGGTTTTGCAGCAATTGAAGAAACCACAATTAATATTGTGCAAGAAGGCGGTGACGACGCAGATATTGGTTGAACAACTGACTACGGTGAACATTGAACGAAGATTAGTGATCCAGGTGTTACTCCTTCAGTTCATTTAAATCCAGGTGGTAATGTATTCTTCCGAGGTGATAATGAATTAGGTTTCAGTGAAAGTACAACAAAGTACACACACTTTACATTCACAGAACCTGATGCAGCTGTAAACGTAGGTGGTAATATCATGGGTTTGCTCGATAATGCTGAAGGAACAATCAAACAAATACCTAATGGTTCTGAATATTGCTTTTATCACTTATTTTCGGGTGGCAGTGCAATCAAATATATCTCTGATACATTTTTACCAGCGACTACACTACAACCGCATTGCTATGATGGAATGTTTGGAGGATGTACATCATTAATGACAGCCCCTACCCTTCCAACAAAAGAGGTAAGTCCGACAAATGCTGCTGGTGGTTGCTATGCTAACATGTTTAATGGGTGTTCATCATTAAATCTTGTTAAGTTAGGCGCTGAAGCATTTAATGATAATTGTTTTGAAAATTGGTTAGCGGGTGTTTCTACAACGGGGGAAATAGTTTATAATGGAACAGCACCAGGATCAAGAGGGCCTAGTTCAATTCCTAATGATTGAAACATTGATGCTCCTACCCCTGAAGGCGGCATTACTATTACCACAGATGAAAGTGTTGCTAATGGATGTGTAGTTAACCATCCTTATAAATTTAATGCAGTTATTGCTGAGGGGCACTCTCAACGAGTAACATGGACATCTTCTGATGCAAGATTTGCACAAGTTAACCCCGACACAGGTATTGTGACAGGTGTTGCACCAACAGCCGCAGGACAAAAAATTACAATTACATGTCTTGCCACAGATGGGTCAGGTGTCAAGGCTGAAAAACAAATTGAAATAAAAGCAATTAGTTTGGATAAATGTACTAAAGTAACAGTAGATTCTCCAGCAGTTTTAAGTTGAAATTATGTAGGGGAAGGAAACATTCCTGAATTAAAATATTCTACTGATGGAAAAGCATGATTAAAAATGTGACCAGGCGCAGATATTGATATAGGATCGACAACAGGATCTACAACATATTACATCAAAGGCAATAATCCTAATGGATTAAGTGCACCAACAAATGATGCTTACGCTCATATTACCTTTAAACCAAAAACTTCTGGTGGGAACCTTAGTGTCACATTGGGTGGAACGATTATGAGTTTAGTAGATGATGGTAGAGGCATAATGACTAATATACCAACAGATTATTGCTTTAATAAAGTGTTTAGCGGTAATGAATATATTACTTCTATTAGCGATGATTATTTGCCATCATCAAATCTAAAAAAAGGATGCTATGCTAGTTTATTTAGTGAATGTTCAAGCCTTACTAAAGCACCTAAACTTCCGGCAAAAACTTTGACAAATTATTGTTATCAAAGTATGTTTTCTGGCTGTGCTTCTTTGATTCAAACACCCACATTAGAAGCAAATGTTTTAGGTGAATTTTGTTACCAACATATGTTTTCGGGATGTACAACCTTAACTGCCTCACCTAGCTTGCCAGCAACTGAAGCTGCGAAAGGGTGCTATTACTCAATGTTTCAAAATTGCAAAAGCATTACTTCAATTGGTACAATTGGATTGACTACACTTGCAGATTGGTGTTGTTTTCAAACATTTGCTAGTGTTGCTAGTAGAACAAGACAAAAATTTGGCGAGAGTCGAACCAGACCATCAAAATATTTCTGACGATGCCCACAATATGTTGATGATAAAGATCAACCAACACATTATTATGTTTACAACATGTTTACTTATGATGATGCTCTTACAACTGCATTTGTCACACCAACATCTCAATATTATGTTTATTGCAATTAGGAGTTTATAATGAAAAGAAAAATATTAATTTCCATACTATTAGCACCGTTAGCTACCACAACTTTAGCTACTGTTTCCTCATGCAATAGCTATAAATCAAACGAAAAATCATCAGATCCTAAAACTGCTTCATATGTCACTATCAAATTCTTACCAAAAGACGAAGAAGAAGCTCAAAAAATTACTTGGTCTGGTTCAACAACCGTAAGAGCGAAGGCAGGAAGACAATTTTGCACTGTGTCCACACCTTTAGCATATAAAAACCAATATGTAGTCACTTATTGAATGAGAAAAATATCGGCAGGTAAATTTGTTAGGATTGAGGATGACTATATTATTCCTGATGATGGGATGGAAGTGTACCCATATTTTGAAAATGATATTGAACTAGGTGACTGCGTAGGTTTATCAGCAATTGAAAATTCTACAGTATCTATTGTCAACCATGGTACTACTGTTCCTAATATATCATTTTCAACTAATGGAATTACTTGAACACCATACGAAGAAGGTCAAGTACTTAACATTTCATCAGGGTCAGTGTTATATTTTAGAGGTAACAATTTCAATGAGGAGACTGGAAAATATGTTTTTAGTACTTCCGAAACTGATTACACGTCATTCTCGATTGGTGGATCTGTTAGTTTAACAGGTAATGTAATGACATTACTTGATGATGGTAAAGGAAAAATGACCGAGATTCCAAGCGATTATTGTTTCTATAAATTGTTTGAAGGATGTTCCGGAATAGTTTCTATTTCATCTAATTTCCTACCAGCAACGACTTTGAAAAAATATTGCTACGCATATATGTTTTCGGATTGTACAAGATTAACCGACTTCCCAAAATCATTACTACCAGCGCAAGATTTATTTGTTGGAAGTTCTGAACCTGGGGTAGGGTGTACATGTTGCTATGCAGGAATGTTCATGGGTTGCCATGGCCTTAAAACAGTCCCTAAAAACTTGCTGAACGCTTCTAAACTTTCAATGTATTGTTATTACGGAATGTTTGAAGGATGTTCTGGTATTGTTGAATTAGATAGTGGAATATTTGATAAAGCAGATACATTGGCTTATGGGTGTTATTGTGCAATGTTTTCAAATTGTTCAAATTTGAAAATATTAGGCGATGCACTATTACCTGCAACTAAATTAGCACCACTTTGTTATGCAAATATGTTTTCTGTATGTAATGCACTTGTTGATGCATCTAATTTAGAATTAAATGCTAATATTGGAGATGCTACTACAGAAGCATATAATTGCTATCAAGAAATGTTTTATGGTTGCAAAAACCTTGAGAAAGCCCCAAATCTTCCATCAACTACAACGGCAACTAGTTGTTACGAATCAATGTTTTATAATTGCGAAGCACTTACGGATGAAGGTTTACCTACAATTGGTGCAACTTCGTTACAACCATATTGTTTTAGATATATGTTTTATCATTGTATAACTTTAACTGAAATTCCTCAACTTAGTGTTGATGTATTGGCTACAGGATGTTATTACAAAATGTTTGCCTTTTGTGAAAAACTTGGCATTGAAGATGCATTATCCACTTCATGGCTTGGTGCGCATACCCTTGCCCCTTATTGTTATTATGGTATGTTTCAGGGCTGCGAAGCAATGACAACAGCACCATCTTTTCCCGATAGTGGAAATGTTACATTAGCTGATAGCTGTTGTAGAAATATGTATCAAGATTGTGTGGCATTAACCGTGGCACATATGCTACCAACTAATGTTGCAGCTGACTATTGTTATGCATATATGTATTCTGGTTGTGAGGGAATTATTTCTACTGATCCAATAATATTAGATACATTCCCAACTGTGTCAGATGTTCAATATGGAAAATATGCGTGTGCTTATTTATTTAATGGTTGTGTGAACTTGGATATTAGGGATGATACAACACAAACAGGAGATCCTAGCGAAGATACACCTTGAGCTGGCCCATATCAACATTTAATAATTGACCCAACTGCATTATCGAATGTTGCTGAGGGTGCTTTTGAACGTGTATTCCAAGAGACAAAAACATCTATAGGTAGCGGTGGTCCAGCAGATTGATACTTTAACCAACACAAATGAGGATATAACGACCCCCAATAAATTAAGCCGCTTTAGCGGCTTTTTTATTTTCCTATAATAAATATATCGGAGTCAATATGGGAAGAAGTTTTTTAGATTGTAGATTAGTTCATAAAGATTATGATAAGAATCTTATAGGGACAGAAAAAAGAAAAGTACAAACTGATAGTAAGAATGAATTACTATCTAACTTTATCAAATCATTTAACTTACAAAATGCTATTATTTGTAACAATCAAATTGTTACAGATAAACAAAAATGATACTTCTCTGTAACTCATCCAAGAGGAAGCACCATGATCTTTATTGCTAAATGATTTGTAGGTATAGATGCTCAAGCTAACAGTGATGTACCTACAAACTATAAAGAGATAGCTTCTAAACACTTTTCTAGCTCAGAAAGAGCTTGATTTGAAACCCATCAAGATCCTTTGTTCTTTCTATTACTATGAGTAAGCAAAGAAAGCTTTTATAAGTGTTATTTCAATGAATATGGTAAAGCACCAGATTTTAATAATTGAAAACTTATTGAAGTAAAAAATAACTTAGCTTACACAGATGGTAAAGATACCTATGAATGTCAAAAAGGCATAGGTGGTAACACCTATACCTTTACTGTGTGTGCAAAAGCTATTTAGAGTTTTTGCCAACAATTGTTCTTGTCTTTTTCAAGACTTTGTTTAAGAAGACAATTGAATAGATTTCTTCGTAGTCTTCAACTAGATGTACTGTAATGTTGTCTAAGACTTCATTAGGTACATCTTTTAAAAATCTTTCATCTCTTGCAGGAATAATGATTGTGTTTACTCCACCTCTGTGAGCAGAGATAGTCTTTTCTTTTACTCCACCAATGATTAAGACTTTACCTCTTAAGGTAATTTCACCTGTCATAGATAATGTAGCTTTAACAGGTCTATTACTTAAAGCGGAGATAATAGCGGTTGTCAATGTTACACCAGCTGATGGACCATCTTTAGGTATACCCCCTGTTGGAACATGGATATGAATATCGGTTTTACTAAAGTCTACTTTATCTAAACCAAATTTCTTTGCATTAGCTTTAACAAAACCTAAAGCAACTTCAGCTGATTCCTTCATAGTTTCTTTTAGGTTACCAGTAATCTTAACATTACCTTTACCTTTGAAGTGAGTTACTTCAATTTGAAGTAAGTCACCACCTGCTGAAGTATATGCCATACCATTAACTACACCTGGAATACCTTCTTTATCTTTTAAGGTATATTCATAAATTTCCTTGTCAAGATAGAACTTAGCTTCCTTGATATCTATAGTCTTTGGTTGAATCTTTTTATTAGATAGTTGTTCAACTACAAACTTTCTTGCTATCTTTCTAATGATTCTTTCAAGTTCTCTGACGCCTGCTTCTAATGTATAGTGTCTAATCATAAACATTAAAGCATCATCTTTGAAAGTTAGATCTTTCTTGCTTAAACCACAATCTTTTAAAACTTTAGGAATTAGATATTGTTTAGCAATAGCTAATTTTTCAAGTTCTGTATAGCTTGTAAGTTCAATAATTTCTAATCTATCATACAATGCAGCAGGAATTTGTTCTGCATAGTTTGCAGTAGCTACGAACATAACTTTAGATAAGTCATAATCTTCTTCAATATAGTTATCGCTAAATCTTGAGTTTTGTTCTGGATCAAGAACTTCAAGCATAGCTGAAGCAGGATCACCTCTTTGATCAGAAGACATCTTGTCTACTTCATCAAGCAAGAATAGCGGGTTAACTACACCAGCTTTTTTCATTGCTTTTATAATTCTACCTGGCATAGAACCTAAATAGGTTCTTCTATGACCTCTAATTTCAGCTTCATCTTTAACACCCCCTAAAGCCATCTTTACAAATGGTTTATTTAAAGCATCAGCAATAGATTTAGCTAATGATGATTTACCAACACCAGGAGGACCAACTAAACAGATAATTGGTGCTTTAGTGTTTTTTGATTTAGCTCTCACTGCTAAGTATTCAATAATTCTTTCTTTAACTTTAGTTAATCCATAGTGGGATGCATCTAAAGTCTTTTTAACCTTACTAAAGTCATCATTGTCTTTATTTTCTTGTCATCAAGGAAGATTTAATAATCATTCAATATAAGTTCTAATCATTGAACTTTCTTGAGGGTTAGAAGATTCTAGATGGTTAATTTCTGATTCAAGCTTTTCCTTAATATTTTTAGGATAAGGATTAGATCTTAATTTTGCTCTAAACTTTGTTGAATCATTAGCTGTAGAAGAAATTTCACCTAATTCCTCCTTAATTGTTCTCATCTTTTCTCTTAGATAGAACTCTCTTTGTTGTTTATTTAAGCTTTCATTAAGCTTACGGTTAACTTCTTTTTCTACTTTAGATAAATCATTAGGATTAGATAACATACCATTTAAAGCATCAATCTTTAAAGGCAAAGTATTCAAGGCAAGAATTTGTTGCTTTTGATCAAAGTGAACAGGTAAAGCATTAGCTATTTCATAGACTAAGTCTATGAAGTCTACTGTTTTACCTTGTTTTTCATGATCTACAACAATGTTTTTGATTCTTGCTGCTAACTTGTTGTCATACCTAACTAGTAATTCTAATAAAGTGTCAAATTCTTTTGATTCGTCTATTTTGTATAGTTGAGAGTCATTAATTAAGGTATAGTCAGCCTTAATTAGTTTCTTGTTGCTATCTATATAGATAGCATTTAGTAAGACTCTTGACTTTGGCATAATTGTCAAAGCCATTTCATTACCTTTAAGTTCGATCTTTTCAATTTTAGCTAAAACACCGATGTTATAGATTTCATCGATCTTTTTAACTTCATCTAGCTTAGGATTGATTTGCGCAGTAATCAATATCTCTTTACCATGATCATAAGCATCATGGACTGTTTTTAAAGAAATATCTCTTGCTATCTCTATTGTCTTAGCAACATTAGGGTAGCAAATCACTCCTCTAGTGATTAATAAATTTTTATTAGTTTGGTTTTTCATATTAAAACCTCCAACATATACATTTTAGCACATTATTGGTGAGAGTGCTAATTTTTTTATATTTTTAATATAAAGCATTTCTAAAATGCTTTATCATAGGTCAATTTATAGGTAAATAGGACTACTTTTGAGTAGGATCAATAAGATTGTTGGCTTTGATAACTGAAGTTAGTCTATTTTCAATTCTATCTAATCGTTCAATGATTAGATCTAATTTATCTGGACCTTTATGTTTTTTAACTGCCATAATTAATATCTCGTCTTTAGCAATCTTACTATTTGATAGTTTAACCATATCTTTTGGTTTAACTATCTTAAAGTTATTATAAATGTTTGATAATTGCTTAAAGCTGATATTTTCTCATTGCTTTGCAATGTCCTTTAAACAATTCATAAAATAATATATTCTCCATATACTACTTGATTTATAAAAATGTAAATGAGCAAAAATATTTAAAAAACATATATCTTGATATATGTTTAATTTTTATTTCTTTGCAGCTTTTTGCTCTTTTTTAGCTGGTTTAGGTTCTTCTTTTTTAACTTCAGCAATTAATTTCTTGAAAAGCTTTTCTCTAATAATGACTGAATCCATATAATCTTTGTTTCTGTCATAAGCCTCTTTTGCTTTAGCTTCATCACCTAAGTATCTAGCTAATCTAGATAATTGTTCTTTTTTATCATCTTCTTCTACTTTAAGCTTGAATTCTTCTATAAGCTTTTCAAACACCATAGAAACATCTAATAAGCTTTTAGCTGAATTGTTAACAATTAAATCAAAAGCATCATCTTTTAAACCTAAAGCTTTTTTGTAAGTAGCTAAAGTTTTAAAACCACGATTTTTAGCTTCTTGTTCATAGTTAGCTAAAACTTGCCTTTTATGCATAGCAATTAAGCTAGCAGGATAGTAGTTAAGCTTTGCTTTCTTACCAATTTCTGCTTGGATAATACGCATAGAAGCTTCTTGATATTGCATTTGATTTTCTTGATCAAATAAATTCTTTAAATAATCTTCTAGACCTTTTTTATCCTTTGCATCAATTTTAAATTTAGTTAAATATTGTTTGTTAATCTCTGGATATTCAATAGATTTAACATCCTTAATAACTACTTCAAATTTAACTGGGGCACCAGCTAAATCTTTAACATGATAATTTTTAGGGAAAGAAACCTTGACATCTTTCTTATCACCTTTTTTAAGACCAATCAATTGGTCTTCAAAGTTATCAATAAATGATTTTGAACCAATTTCTAATTCATAATCTTTGGCTTTACCACCAGCAAATTCTTTGCCATCTTTAAAACCAGTAAAGTCAATTACTGCAATATCACCTTTTGCTATAACACCTTTTTTAACACTAACCATAGCATCTGGTTTAATCATCATTTTTATTTGTTGATCAATTAAACTTTGAGCAAGTGGTTTAGCTTTATAAGGAGGAATAGAGATCTTTTTAAGATCTTCTTTTTTAAAACCTTCTACCTTTGGTACAAGATCAAAGCTAACTTTTAAAACTGGAGCTTTGTCACCAGACAGTTTAATAACTTCAAGTTTATTAACTGCATCTAAACAATTTGATTTTTCAAATTCTTTAGAATGAATGATATCTGTGATAATTGCATTTTGATTCTTATCAAGTGTTTGATAAGCAACTTGCTCAGGACTAACTCTTTCATCAATAATATTAGCAGGAACATGTCCTTTTCTAAAGCCTTGAACAGAGATATTTTTAGCTATGTTCTTCTTTGTTTTAGCAAATTCTTCTTTTCAAAAAGAAGCATCTACTTCGATTTCAAAAACTTGACTATTATCTTTTATTTTTGTTGATAAAATTTTCATCTTTTCTTACCTCTTAGTAAAGTTATTTAATTATAAAGTATAAAAATAATAAAAAGTTTAATAAAAAAGTTAAGGGTGTGAGTACTCTTTTGCAAAACGCGACCGTGCGAATCCTACCCTTAACGAATAAATTATAACATTTGTAAAAATAAAATTCACTAAAATATATAATATATAAGCAAATGTGCCAGTAGCTCAGTTGGATAGAGTACGCGCCTTCTAAGCGCGTGGTCGGAGGTTCGAATCCTCTCTGGCGCGCCATTAAATCAAAAAGAGAACCTTCTAGGTCCTCTTTTTTAATATTAAATTAACATTATTCGTGTGGAATGAATACAAGATCACTATTTATTCCATGAAGGCCATTATGTCTTGTTTTGCCCCATTTATCTGGAACAATTATTTTAGATAGTTTGTCTCTTGTTGCGTAGTAACCAAAATAATCATCAGCAACACTAGTTATATTTTCAGGAAAATCACTAGGTTTATCAGAACCACTATAATTGTTAATTAAATCCACTGTAATTGTACTATCATAACTAGTGCATCGATTAGGATCAATCGTAGCAAACCAAGTATCAAAGAAAGGACTAGAAGCTTTCAAATTTCTTGTGCATGTGCAACTTTCATCAACAGTTACTGTGTTGTTTGCGGCAGATCTATTTGCAACAAGTAATTGATACATTGGATTTACTTCCGCCCCAGCGGCATAATATGTAGTTTGAGCTTCGATTGTGCATGATGTAAATTTAAAATCATTATCAGCACTAAAGCAGTGAGCATCCAAGCCAGATCATCCTGGCATATAAACAGGATGATCAGACGCTATAATTGTACCAAATTCAGCATCTGCACTAAACTCATAATCATTAACACCAATAAATTTAGAATTTCTCGCTGTTAAACGAACCTTACTACCAAGATTGTAAATAGCTGCTCATCCTTCAAAATCGGATTCGTTTTCGATCGTAATAGTGCTCTCTTCAATGTTATGTCGCTCAATTCTGAGTGCATAATATCTTTTCCATGTTCCACCTTGTTGCCAATTTGATTTAACAGTGCATTTATTAAATTTTAAATGACTACCTTGAATATTATTAGCAATAATTGTTGATGACACTATAGATGAAGCCTCTAGATAGATTTTAAGATTGTCAAAGACAATATTACCTCGTTTTTCTTTACTTACGTCAATATTAAACACAGATCTATTTTTGCTAGTGCATATTCTAGTCTCATCGCTTACGTCAATTATATTACCATTACCATAAATTTTAACAGGCCTATTAATTGTAAATGCTGAAGCATTCTCAGTATCAGCAAGATCTGTAATCCGTATACTGTTTTTTAGACTAATAGCACCTATTGTTGTGTCTTGAAGAGCAGTACGTAATTCAGCTGCGTTTTTTACCTCTCGAACTTTTTCGCCACATGAAGTTAATGTTATAACTGGAGCAAGAGACACACCAGCTATACCAACACCCAAAAATGGCATTAACTTGTTAATTTTTTTCATATTTTTTTAATTCCCTCACTTTTATTATATATATATATATAATAAAACTCAACAAAATATAATTAGCACTTTATTGGTGAGAGTGCTAATTTTGTTGTATAATGGTATAGATCGAGGTAAATAAATTATGGAATTTAGTTATCAAAAACCAGATGATGAAAATGCCCTAAGACAATTTGGGCGTAATATTACCCAAGATGTTAGGGACAACAAAGTTGACCCTATTATTGGTCGTGAAAAAGAAATAAGAAGATTAATCGAAATTATTTCTAGGAAAACTAAAAATAATCCAGTATTAATCGGCGAACCTGGAGTAGGTAAGACTGCTATTGTTGAGGGCTTTGCTGCTAGAATAGTAGCAAAAGACGTTCCAAACAACTTAATTGGTAAAGAGGTCTGGGAACTATCCTTAGCTAGTTTAATTTCGGGTGCAAGCTTCCAAGGTCAATTTGAACAAAGATTAAATAATGTTGTGAAACAAATTAAAGAATCTAATGGCAACATTATTCTATTTATTGATGAGATTCATCAATTGGTTGGTGCAGGTAGAACCTCGGGTGGTTCTGCTATGGATGCCGCTAATATTTTAAAACCAATGATGGCTCGCGGGGAAATAAAAGTCATTGGTGCTACAACTATTAATGAATATAGACAATATATTGAAAAAGATGCAGCACTAGAAAGAAGAATGCAAAAGATTTTAGTAGTAGAACCTACTAAAGAAGAAGCATTAACAATCATGCGTGGTCTAAAAGAAAGATGAGAATTATTCCACCAAGTTAAGATTCATGACTCAGCTTTAGTTGCAGCAGTTAATTTATCTGATAGATATATTTCTGATAGATATTTACCAGATAAATCTATTGATTTAATTGATGAAGCTGCTGCTAAAGTTAAAACTCAGTTCCATTCATTACCTCCTGAACTTGATAAAAGAAACAGACAAATCATTTATCTTGAAACAGCTAAAGCTGCTTTGAGTAAAGAAGAAGATGAAAAATCTAAAAAGTCGTTAGAAGAAATTACAGGACAATTAGATGAACTTAAAAAAGTTCAAGATAAAGAATTAGCCGAATGAAATAAAAATAAAGAAGAACATAAAAAGATTAATGATCTTAAATCTTTTATTGAAAATAAAAAACTTGAAGCAGAAAGATTACAAGCTGACGGTGAATTTGAAAAAGCTTCTAAATTGCTTTATGTAGAAATTCCTGAAAAGCAAAAACAACTTAAAGAACTAGAAGAAGTTTTTGAGAAAACTTCTGCTGGTCACAACTTCTCAGATAGTGTAACTGTTAATGAAGTAGCTGAGGTTATTTCCGCAACAACAAATATTCCATTAAATAAATTGCTTCAATCTGAACAAACTAAATTGAATAATTTAGGACAAGATATTAAACTAATGGTTAAAGGTCAAGATGAAGCGGTTGACTTAGTTGCTAATGCGGTTTTAAGAGGTAGAGCAGGTATAAATGATCCTAATAAACCAATTGGTTCTTTCTTATTTCTTGGACCAACTGGTGTAGGTAAAACACAACTAGCTAAAGCATTAGCTTTAAATATGTTTGATTCGGAAAAACAAATGATTAGATTTGATATGTCTGAATATATGGAAAAACATTCAGTTGCAAAACTAATTGGTGCACCTCCAGGATATGTTGGATTTGATCAAGGTGGTTTATTAACTGAAGCAGTTAGAACAAAACCATATTCAGTTATCTTATTCGATGAAATCGAAAAAGCTCACGTTGATGTTTTAAACATTTTATTACAAGTGCTTGACGATGGTCAACTTAAAGACAGCCACGGACGCTATGTTAACTTTAAGAATTCAATTATCATAATGACTAGTAACATAGGTGGCGAGTACGTGCTTGAAAATAAAAAAGACAAAGTCTTAGAAGCAGTTAAAGCAAGATTAAAACCAGAATTCATTAATAGAATTGATGAAATCATTGTCTTTAATGCATTAGATGAAAAACACATTCATGAAATTGTTAAAACGCAATTACAAGATGTATCTAAGCGTTTAACTGAACAAGATTATTTAGTTGAATTTGATGATAAAATCATCAACTTTGTAGCAAAAGAAGCTTATGATCCAAACTACGGTGCAAGGCCAATCAAGAGATTCATCCAAAGAAATATTGAAAATATTTTGGCTAATGAAATAATCTCTGGAAGTCTAAAGAAAAATACAAAATACAATTTAAGTTTCGATCTTAAGACTAAAAAAGTTTCTGTCTTTCCACAAGGCAGTTAAAAAATAAAGGCATTGGTTATAAACCAATGCTTTTGTATAAAATTTATATGTAAAAAAAGATATTTACTATATATAATATATACACAATTGAAAAAAACATAAAGGAGAAAAAATATGGCAATTGGAAAATTTGATCGTTCTAAACCCCATGTTAATATCGGTACAATTGGTCACATTGACCACGGTAAAACAACATTAACTGCCGCAATCTGTACTTATTTATCTAAAAAAGGTTTAGCCGAAAAGAAGGATTACGCACAAATTGATAGTGCGCCTGAAGAAAAAGCTCGTGGTATTACTATTAACACAGCACACGTAGAATACCAAACAGCTAAGCGACACTATGCACACGTAGACTGTCCAGGACACGCTGACTATGTAAAGAACATGATTACTGGTGCAGCTCAAATGGATGGAGCAATTCTGGTAGTTGCAGCATCTGACGGTGCTATGCCTCAAACAAGAGAACACATCTTACTTGCTAGACAAGTAGGAGTTCCTAAAATCGTAGTATTTGTTAACAAATGTGACGTTGTAACAGATAAAGAAGTTAAGGAACTAGTTGAAATGGACATCAGAGACTTGCTAACAAGTTATGGATTTGATGGTGACAACGTTCCAATGATTTTTGGATCAGCTCTAGGTGCTTTGCAAGGTAAACCTGAATGAGAAGCTGAAATTCAAAAATTAATGGATGCAGTTGATACATACATTCCTAACCCAGTAAGAGAAACTGACAAGCCATTCTTACTTCCAATCGAAGACATCTTCACTATTACAGGTCGTGGTACTGTTGTAACAGGACGTGTTGAACGTGGTGAAGTTAAGATGAACGACGAAGTTGAAATCGTTGGTTTAAGACCAACAAGAAAAGTTGTTGTAACTGGTATTGAAATGTTTAGAAAAACTCTAGACTCAGCTATTGCTGGTGACAACGCAGGTATCTTACTTCGTGGTGTAAACCGTGAAGATGTTGAACGTGGTCAAGTATTAGCTAAATCAGGTTCAATTAAACCTTACAAGAAATTTAAAGCTCAAATCTATGCTCTAAAGAAAGAAGAAGGTGGACGTCACACTGCATTCCATCAAGGTTATAGACCTCAATTCTACTTTAGAACAACTGACGTTACAGGTTCAATTCAACTTGCACAAGGTGTTGACATGATCATGCCTGGTGACAACGCTGAAATTACTGTTGAATTAATTGCCCCAGTAGCAATTGAAAAAGGTTCAAAATTCTCTATTAGAGAAGGTGGACACACAGTAGGTGCTGGAAACGTAACTGAAATTATTGCTTAATTTTTCTCAATTATAAAAAGGGGTTCGCGAGCCTCTTTTTATTTTTTATATTAAAATATAAACATAGGTATAAATATGAAACTAAATATTAAACAATTTGTTAACAAACAAATTAAAGCTATTAGAAAACAAGTAGGAAAAGAAAAAGTTATCTGTGCATTATCTGGCGGAGTAGACTCTGCCGTTACCGCTGCAATTGTCTACAAAGCAATTGGTAAACAATTGACATGTGTCTTTGTTGATACTGGCCTAATGCGTAAAGATGAAGGTAAACAAGTTAAGGCAAGCTTTAAAAAAGCTTTCCCTAAAATTAACTTCAAATATGTTGATGCACAAAATACTTTCTTTAAAAATTTAAAAGGTGTAATTGATCCTGAAAGAAAAAGAAAAATTATCGGAAAAACATTTATAGATGTTTTTGCTTCAACAATTAAAAGTGTTAAAGGTTTAAAGTGATTAGCACAAGGAACAATTTATCCTGATATTATTGAATCTAAAAAATCTAATGTTATTAAGTCTCACCACAATGTTGGTGGTTTACCTAAAAACTTAAAACTTGGTTTGGTTGAACCATTGAAAATGTTATACAAACCACAAGTTAGAGAAGTTGGTAAACAACTTGGTTTACCAAGTTCATTCTTGATTAGACAACCATTCCCTGGTCCTGGTTTGGGTGTTAGAGTTCTTGGTGAACTAACACCTGCTAAAGTTAAAATTCTACAAGAAGCTGATGCCATTGTTAGATATGAAATTGAAAAAGCCGGCTTAAACAAAAAACTATGGCAATACTTTGTCGTTTTACCAAACGTTAAATCAACAGGCATTAAATGTGGTAAACGCTCATATGACAACTTCGTTGTCATTCGTGCTGTAGAATCAAAAGATGCTATGACAGCTAAGTTTGCTCAACTACCTTACAGTGTGTTAGCCAAGATATCTAAACGTATAACTGATGAGGTTGATGGAATAAATCGTGTAGGTTATGATGTAACATCAAAACCCCCTGGCACAATTGAATGAGAATAAAAAATAAGAGCTAAAAGCTCTTATTTTATATTTACTTTGTCCTTCAAGACAACGTCGTGTGCTCCACCTTCAACAATTGAAGTTGCACTAACTAATGTTAGGGTAGTATTCTTTTGCAATTCTTTAATACTTAAAGCTCCACAGTTGCACATAGTTGATCTAACTTTTTCAAGAGATAATCTAACGTTATCACTTAAGTGGCCAGCATAAGGTACATAACTATCTACGCCTTCTTCGAATTTAAGTTTTTCATCGCCACCTAAATCGTAACGTTGTCAGTTTCTGGCTCTAGCTGAACCCTCACCTCAGTATTCTTTATAGAATGTACCATTGATATTAACCTTGTTACTTGGAGATTCGTCGAATCTTGCAAAGTATCTACCTAACATTACAAAGTCAGCACCCATTGCTAAAGCAAGAGTAATGTGATGGTCTAAAACAATACCACCATCTGAACAGATTGGAACATAAATTCCAGTTTGTTTTAGATATTTGTCTCTTTCTTTACAAACATCTATTACAGATGAGGCTTGTCCACGACCAATACCTTTTGTTTCACGTGTAATGCAAATTGATCCACCACCAATACCAACTTTGACAAAGTCAGCACCAGCTTTAGCTAGGAATCTAAAGCCTTTACCATCAACAACATTTCCTGCACCCACAGGTAATGATGGATAATGCTTTTTAATTCATTTTATTGCATCAGCTTGTCATTGTGTAAAACCATCTGAGCTATCAAGACATACAATGTCTACACCAGCTTTAACCAATGCAGGAACACGTTCTTTATAGTCTCTAGTGTTTATACCAGCACCAACAATATATCTCTTTTTAGCATCCAATAATTCATTAGGATACATTTCGTGTTGGTCATAGTCTTTTCTAAAGACCAAATATTTAAGGTTACCTTTTTTATCCAAAATAGGTAATTGGTTAATTTTGCTTTCTCAAATTAAGTCATTAGCTTTTTCTAACGAAATACCATTTTTAGCAGTAACTAAGTTCTTTAAAGGTGTCATGAATGTTTTAACCTTGGCTGTTTTAGCCATACGGTTAGGACGATAGTCCTTTGATGTAACTAGTCCCAATAATTTACCATTAGAAGTTCCATCAGAAGTAATAGCAATAGTTGAGTGTCCTGTTTTTCTTTTTAGAGCGATTACATCAGCTAAAGTAGCTGATTCTTTTAAATTTGAATCACTAATTACAAAACCAGCTTTGTGGTCCTTAACATTCTTAACCATTTGTGCTTCGTTAGCAATTGATTGTGCACCAAAGATGAATGATACACCACCTTCTTTTGCTAAAGCAATAGCTAGCTTATCACCTGAAACTGATTGCATAATGGCACTAACCATTGGAATGTTCATAGAAATTCTTGGTTTTGAACCTCTTTTAAATTTAGTTAATGTTGTTTTTAAAACAACATTACTAGGAATATTTTTACTATCACTATAGTTTGGAATTAATAAATATTCGTTAAATGTATGTGATACTTTATCTAAGATTTTTGACATATTGGACTCCTGTTATATATTAGATTTTACATTTTTTCATTAACATATAACAATTAATTTATTTTTATTTTTATAATATAGACATGAAAACAATAGCTCTTGTTAATAACAAACTTAAAAATATTCAAACTTGAACAAAAGGTTTCGAAGTCATTTATTTTAATGAAAATAACCCTTATTTAGTTTTTAAGAAAGTAGCTAAATTACTTTCTAAAACAAAAGTTATTGTCTTTGACAAAAATGGTTTTTTACCATATTTATATTTTTCTAAGATACAAAACATTTGTTGCGCATACACCTTGGACAAAGAAATAGCTAAATTATCAATCGAGCATAATAATGCTCCTATTATGATTTTGCCATTAGACTTTATTAAACAAGATGAAGTTAATATTTACATTGAAAATTTTTTAAAGGCTACATTTGAAGGTGGCAGACACATTCCAAGACTTCAAATTATGCAAGAACCTTGAACAAAAGCAACTAAAGCAATGAAGTTTGTTAAAAACAAAAGAATTGTTATTGCTTCAGACCATCCTGGATTTGCCCTAAAACAATCCATCATTTCTTACTTGCTATCTCTTGGTTATGATGTTCTTGATGTTGGTACAGACTCTGATCAATCAACAATCTACTCTATGTTCGCTATAGCTTTAGGACTGTGTTCAAACTGAGCTAAGTGTGGTATTGTAATTTGTGGAACGGGTATTGGAATATCCAATACAGTTAACAAATTTAAAGGTTTGAATGCTTGCGTTTGCAACAATGCTAAAGCAGCAAAATTAGCAAGAAGCAAATATGGCGCAAACGTTCTTGCTATGGGTGCAAGATTTACTGGCTTTAATAATGCATGCAAAACTGTTGATGCTTTTTTAAGGACAAAAGAAAATCAAAAATATCCAAAAATTAACCTTCTAGGTTTTAATTACGATAAAGCAAAATTTAAGAAAATAAAATTAGAATCAGGACTTAAAGTTCCATTCTTACTTAAATAAAACTGCTAAGTTTAAAATTCCCGGATAAACTAAATCAATTTGAATGCCATACCTTTTAATCAATTCAAAAGGTAAGGCATTTTTCTTATTTTCTAATTTAGCTAACATTAGATTATCATAGCTAATTGCCATGATTGTGTTATATTTTTCAAAGTATATAAAAACATAACTTAAAGCCTTCATTTTACTAACTGTTTTCAGATATTGCAGTTGATGATTTTTAATTAATGCTAAATCAAAATATTCATGAATTGTTTGTTTACATTCAATTTCAATATATTGTTGATTTAGATAGCCAAAATAGTCAACCTTAGCTTTAGCTACTAACTTAGCAACTATTGTTGTTTCATTAATGTGTTTTAAAACTTTAATTGGTATTTGTCTTTTTTCCAAAAAACCTAAATTATTAAACTGGTAATACAAAATTGTACGATCAACCAATTGTTCGATGTACATTCCCTTGTTTGTGTTCATTTTTTATGTCCTCCATATTACTATTGACATAAAAATTTATTTTTAGAACAAACTTTTTCCTACATTTAAGAATTTTAAAGCAATTCTAGAAGACAAATTTAACTTATCTTTCAAAATTTGACTTGTTAAAAAGTTGCAATTTTTAAGTGTCTTTTTAAAGTAATTTAACATCTTATCAGTAAAGTTTTTATCATAAATAACTAATTCAGATTCAAAGTCTAAGTAGATAGAACGATAGTCAATATTACATGAACCTGTTAAAACATATTCATCATCAATAATGATTAATTTGCTATGCAAATAACCATCATATTCATATGCAGTAATGCCTAAGTCAACAACTTTTTTCAGATTGTCCCTATTCATCATTTGCACATATTTTTGATTTTTACTATGAGTAATAATTTTAATGTCAATATTGTGACTATGGCATCAGCTTAATGCTTCAATTATTTTTGGTGTGGGACAAAAATATGGAGAAATTATTTTGATTGATTTTTTAGCATTGAAAAAACAATTAATCAATGCATTATCCAAGGTAAAGTCATTGAAATCTGGGTCAAAAATTAATAATTGAGCCAAGCTATTTGTTGATTTGAATTCTTGCTTCTTAAGAAGCAATTTTGCATCGTTTCTAATATTTTGTCTACTGGATTCTGAGATAGTATTTCCAGTAAATGTTAGTCAATAGTTAATGAAAGTTGTATTCATCGAATTAACAATTGGGCCAGTTATTAAAAAGTTTAAATCTTTTCAATGATTTTCATATTTAGCCATTGATAAATATTCGTCAGCAAAATTCGATCCACCATATAATGCAACTTTATTATCTACAATAATAAATTTAGAGTGTAAACGGTAGTTTGTCGATCCTTTAAATGCAGTAAGACCTTTTGGATTAAAGCAAACAACTTCCACGCCATATTTTTTAAGTTGATTAAATATTTTTGGTTGCACCCTTCTTCAAGAACCTAGTCAATCGTAAATTACTCTAACTTTAACACCTTCGTTTGCTTTTTTAATTAATTCAGCTAGGAAAATTCTTGTTCAGAAACCTTTATATTTAAAGATGAATGATTGGACATTAATAAATTCTTTAGCGGACCTAATTAATTTAATTGATTCTTCAAATAATTGTGTGTTATCTTCAATTACTTTAATTTGATTGTCTTTTGTTACAGGTTTTAACATGTTGTTATAACCATAAGCAAATAATCAACCATATATATGGTTGTCTTTTAACTGCTCACTTAAAGAATTATCTTCTGTTTTTAAAAATTCTTTTTGGTTATCAAGATATTCTTTTCTTTGTTTCTTGATTAATGGGTTAACACCAAAGATTAAAAAAGCAATTATTCCAATGATAGGAAGAAGAATAATGCCTAAAATTCAACATGCCTTAGCATATGGCGATCTACCAGAAACAATAATTCTTAAACTAATAGCTAATTCAGCAAGAACTAATAAAACAGTTGTTAGAATCAAAGGTCAAATAATATCAACATAAATAAAACAAACAATTGAAGCTGCAGTTATCGCAGCTAAGACAAATACTAGTAGACCTGAGATAAAAATTTTTGTCTTATTCATATTATTATTTTTTGTATTTTAATTATATAATAATTACAAACTAAAATATACGAGGAACAAAAATGGCTGACATTAAATTAATTAAACAATTAAGAGAAATGACTCAGGCTGGTTTTTTGGATTGCAAAAATGCACTTGAAAAGCATAATGACAATCTAGATGCAGCCGTAAAAGAATTAAGAGAAAAAGGATTGGCAAAAGCTGCTAAGAAAGCAGGAGCAATTGCTGCTGAAGGTGTAATTGCAATTGCTAAGCACCAAAATGGTGGAGCAGTTATTGCTGAAATCAACTCACAAACTGACTTCGTTGCTAAAAACGAAAACTTTATTAAGTTTGTTGATGACATTATGATCATGCTTGCAAACACAGAGGAAACTGATCCTAAAATTATTAATCAATTAAAACTACCAACTGGTGAAACATTATTGGATGCATCAAATGCTCTTACAGGAAAAATTGGAGAAAAAGTTGCTTTAAGAAGATTCTCAAGAGTAAGATGTACTCCTGAACAAGATATAGGTATATATCTTCACAATAACAAAAAGTATGGTGCAATTGTTTTGTTTGATAAAAAAGCTGATGACCAACTTAAGAAACAAATGGCAATGCATGTTGTTGCATTAAACCCTAAATTTGTTGACTCAACACAAGTTGACGGTGCATTTGTTAAACTTGAAATGGATTTATTAAGTAAAGCTGCTTTTGAAAATGAAAAATTCAAAGGTAAACCAGCAGAAATGGTTAAGAACATTGTTGATAAACAATTACAAAAGAAATTAGCCGAAGTTTGTATTGTTGATCAAGACTTTGACTATGTTCCTGGATCAAAAGTAGGACAAGTTTTAAAACAAAAAGGTTTAAAGATTATTTCTTTTGTTAGATATGAAGTTGGTGAAGGTATAGAAAAGAAACAACAAGACTTTGCTGCTGAAGTAGCACAACAAATGGGTAAATAAGATGAAGAAAAGAATATTAATTAAAATTTCTGGTGCAGCAATTAGAGACAACGTTCACAAAGATATTTTCGATGTTAAGAAATTAACAGATATTTGTAAACAAATAGCTTTAATTAACAAAACCAACTCTGTTGGTGTTGTTCTTGGTGGTGGAAACATCTGAAGAGGTAACATGACTAGGAAAAACTCATTCAGAAGGGCCAATGCTGACTATATGGGAATGATGTCAACTGTTATTAATGGTTTAGCATTTAAAGAAACACTACACAGATTAGGTGTTAAGGCTGAAATCTATACTTCTTTAGAAATTGAAAAGATTACTTTCCCTTTATCAATTACATTAATGAATGATGACTTAGCTAAAGGAAAAGTATTAATCTTCGTTGGTGGTACAGGCCATCCTTACTTCACAACTGATACAGCATGTGCAATTAGAGCAATCGATATGCATGCTAATTTAATCCTAATGGGAAAAGATGGTGTAGACGGAGTCTACTCTGCTGACCCTAACAAGACTAAAAAAGCTAAATTTTATAAGAACCTAACTTATGCTGAAGCTATTAACAAGAAATTGAAAGTTATGGATTCAACAGCGTTAAGTTTATGTCAAGATAATGACATTGACACTATTGTCTTTAGCGTAAGTGCTAAAAACGGTATTTTAAAAGCTTATAAACGTCAAGGTAAGTTTACTCGTATTCATAAATAGGAATAACTATGGTAGATTGAAAAGATTTAAATGATGAATTTGAATTAGGTTCATTAGAAGTATATGAATGACTTCAAAATGAATTTGCAAAAATTAACTCTGGTAGAGTTAATCCAAACATGTTTAACAATTTAAAAGTTCAAGCATATGGTGAATGAACGCCACTAATTCAATTAGCAAACGTGTCTGCAGTTGATGCAAGACAACTTTTAATTAAGCCTTATGATCGTAGCATTATTAAAGATGTGGCTAAAGCATTAGCTGAATCTGAATATCGTGTTAACCCTCAAGTTAATCCTGACTGTATTAGAATCATTTTTGCTCCTTTAACTGAAGAAACTAGACGTGAAGCTGTTAAAAAAGCAAAAGAACACTTTAATACTGCAAAAGAAAAGATTAGAAGCGTTAGACAAACAGTTCAAGCTAAATACAAAAAAGCTGAAGATATATCTGATGATGACATCAGATACTATGAGGATCAACTTAATAAAGTAACTAAAGCTGCAAATGCTAAGTTAGAAGAAGCCTTTGCTAAGAAAGAAAAAGATTTAATGTCTTTATAATGGAAACCACTCAAAAAAAACTACAAAAAGATAGCTCACTAAGAACTAGAGCAAAGACAGCTTTAGTCATTGGTGCATTTTTTATTTTCTATCTTTTGTTATTATTTTTCTCAAATTATCGTTGGTTTGAAATAGCTGCTGATACACCAACAAGAATAATTTTAAATTTCATTAATTTATTAATGATTATTGTTGTTTTATATTTTGCATCTAGAGAATTAAGTGTCTTATTCAAATTTAAGAGAAAAATGTTTTTGTGAACAACTATTTCTCTTTTTGTATTTGTTTTTTCAGCATGTTTAATTTTTCTGCTAGATAGGCAAAAGATTTTTGGCGATGATGTTTGAATATTTTATGGGATTCACCTACTTTTTATTGGCATTTCATTAATTACTTACCTGATTAATCAAATAATTATTTGTGTCCTAAGGAAACAAAATAAAGTTAATAAAGAATGTCTTTTTTGGTATCCATTTTTAATGTTTTGAATAACTTTATTCTTTCTTTCCTTCTTTTATGTAACTGTCATTCATTCATGAACAACTCTAATATTTTTATTAGCCATTTCTATAGGGTCAGATATTTTTGGTTATGCATTGGGTGTTAAGTTTGGCAAACATAAAATTGCTCCCAAAATTTCACCTAAAAAATCATGAGAAGGTTTAGTTAGCTCATATGCATTAACAATTTTATTAGTATGTGGTTTAATTGGAATTTGCTTTATAAATCCAATTGAGTCAAAATATCACACATTAGCTACTTTTGTTGGCTGCCAATGAATGTCATTATTAAGTAAAATCGATAATCTTCAACCATATTTTTGAGGCATTTATATAGCTGCAATTATTATTTTGGCAACAACAAGTATATTTGGTGATTTTTTCTTTAGTTATATTAAGCGTAGATTTAATATTAAAGATTTTTCAAATCTTTTGCCTGGCCATGGCGGAATATTAGATAGGCTTGATGCACTAACATTTATATTTATTTTTTATTATTTAGTTACAATAATTTGTCAAATGACGACAAAAGGTATTGATTTTGCCTCATGACTATGAAGATAGTAATCTTTGGCATAACAGGTTCAATTGGAACACAAACAGTTAAAATTTGTAATCGATTAGGTTACAAAATTGTTGGTTGTTCATATCATTCAAATAAAAAACTAGCTGCCAAATTAATTAAAGAGAATAGGATACCTTATTCTATTTGTACAAAAGCAAATACAAATTATGAAGCATTGATAAGAAAGTCTAAACCAGATATAGTTGTTAATGCCTTAGTTGGCTTTGCCGGATTAGATGCGACTATTACAGCACTAAAGTGTAAAAAAACAATTGCATTAGCTAATAAAGAATCAGTTGTAGTTGCTGGTAAATTTATTTTTGATTATGCTAAAAAGCATAACATTAAGATTATTCCAATTGATTCAGAACACACAAATTTGTATTATCAATTGGTGAATGTAGAAACATCTGATGTAAATCAAATTTATATTACTGGTTCTGGTGGAAAAATATTAAATTGCAAACCTAGTGAATTAAAAAAGATTACATATAAACAAGCAACTACTCACAGTAATTGAAAAATGGGGAATAAAATCACTATTGATTCAGGAACCTTAATCAATAAATGTTTTGAAGTAATTGAAGCATATTGATATTTCAAAACAAAAAGAATTAATGTTTTATGAGATAAAACATCATTAATTCATAGTGCCATCTTATTAAATGATGGTTCGTTCTTTTATTCGCATAGTTTGCCTAATATGACACTACCAATAACTTGGGCAATCAATAATTTCAAAGCTCCAACTTCATTCATTAAAAAAGATGCGGCTAAACCAAAAGAAGATGTTTTGCAGCTTATCAATCATGTAAAACCAATTTCTTTTGCTTATGATGTAATCAACGATAAAACTTATAGTCTTGGTATTACAATCAACGCTGCTAACGAAGTAGCTCATAAATTATTCAAAGCAAAGAAGATTAGATTTGATCAAATTGTACCTTTTGTTGAAAAGGCAATAAAGAAAATTAAACCTAGATCTATCAAATCATTTGCGGATGTTAAAGCATTTGATAAATATGTAAGAAAACAACTAACAAAATAAATATATAAATATATTTATTTTTGTATAATCATTTTAATCGAGGTCAACCCATATGGTATCAAAGAAAGATTACAAAGAGTTTTTTACTCATAAAAAATTTAACATTTTAAGCGAAGAAGAATTTGATTTAATAAGCCCTTACTGTAATTTTTCTTTGGAAATGCCAGATGAGAAGCATGACAAAGTAACTGTAACTATCACTACTGATGAGGTTTTGCCTCAAAAGATCTATGATAAATTAATGAACAACACTATATCTAAATTAGATATAGTAGTTAATTCTAAAAATCCTAGTTCCAACTATGAACAAATTCATGAATATATTCAATCATTTTTAAAAACATCACATCCTAATTCATATACCTTAAAAGATGCTTTAAGCAAGGATAACATCAAAATTGAAAATCAAACATTATTAGTCAAATATGTTACTCAAGCAGAAAAGAATGCGGTAACTGCAGTTGAAAAAGAGTTACTTTTATTCTTATCTAAAGTAAACTTTAACATCAATAAAATTGATTACATCTTAGATACACAAAAACGTGATGCAATGATTGCTGTTGAACAAGAAAAGCGTAAAGTTGTCGAAGAATCTTTAAAACAAGTAATGGTTATTGAAAAACCGCTAGATAAATTTAAACATAGTTTTGTTGTTAGAGGACCATTTACTCCTATTAGTGATATAAATGAAGAATTTTTAGGAACTACAATTAATGTTTGCGGTGAATTAGCTATTGTATCTAAAAAACCAGCTAAGAAAAATCAAAATGCTGTCATTTATGAATTTACAATTTATGACTACAAAGGCGGAGCCTTAAAGTTAAGTTTTGTCGGTCTTAAAACATTAAATAGATTATTTGGTGAGAGAAAAAGAAATTTAATGATGCCAATCGCTTATGTTGACGGTTTTAAAGAAGGACAATGAGTTAATGCCAACATAACAATTCAATCTAACCAATATACAAACTACGAAATACAAGGTAAGATTAACCGTATGTATCCAATAGATACACCATCTGAGTTTGTAGTTAAGGATGATGCAAAAGAAAAAAGAGTGGAATTACTATGCCACTCAAACATGTCTGCATTTGATGGTATTAAAAAACCAAGTGAAATTTATTCCTTTGCTAAAAAACAAGGATATCAAGCAATTGCTATTCTTGAAAGAAATAACGTTCAATCAGTACCTGCAATTTTTGCTTCGCAAAAAGATTCTGGTATTAAACCAATTTATGGTTGTGAATTTGAAATCATTGAAAAATACATACCTGCTGCTGTTAATCCAAGCAAGATATCGCTTCAACAAGCAAGCTATGTTGTATTTGATATAGAAACAACGGGTTTGTATCCTGAATTTGATGACTTATTAGAATTTGGTGCAATCAGATGACAAAATGGACAAATAGTAGAAAGAATTGATTTCTTTGCTAAACCAACTAAACCATTAACGTCTGTAGCTATGAACTTAAGTCACATTACCAACGAAATGGTAGAAGATGGCTTGGATCAAAAATCAGCTTTAATTAAAATTAAAGAATGAATCAAGAATGATGTTTTAATTGCTCACAACGGCATTAGATTCGACTTAAATTTCTTAAATAAATTGTGTGAAAGATTTAATGTTGAACCAATTAAAAACACATTAATAGACACATTAGAGATCTCTCACTCTCTAAATACACATATGGGTAGACATAATCTTGGAACTTTAACAAGAAAGCTAAGAATAGACTACAATGAGCTTGAAGCTCACCGTGCTGATAAGGATAGCGAGTACTTGTTAGCTGTTTGGCAATATTTTTTAACTCAATTATTAAAAAGAAATGTTGCCACCATTGATCAAATCAATGATAGTCTCCAAAACTCTGCATTGAAAGCAAATAGAAGAGGATACTTTGTTGATGTATATGCCAAGAATAGAAAAGGTTTAAAGGCCATCTATACTTTAATATCTTTAGCTTTAACAAAACAACTTTATCAACGTGATGATGACCAAGAGGAAAAAGGTTTAACAAATGGTTTACCTAAGATTCATTATGAAGACTTGCAACAATATAAAGATGATATCTTAATTGCCCCAAGTCCTTATGATGGTCAAATTTGAGAATCAGCTTTAAGCGATAGACAAGAAGATTTTGAAAACAAAATAAAAATGTATGATTACATTTTTGTTGCACCAGATAAGAATGTTGAGTATCAAGTTAGACAAGAAAAACTTAATTCAAACGATATTTTAAAAGCATTACAAAAAATTGTTTTAACATCTAAAAAGTTAGGTAAGAAAGTTTGTGCTGTTTCAGATGCATACTATTTGTATGAACATGAAAGATTAATTCACGAGATTCTTGTTTATACAAAACAACTTGGTGGTGTAAGACATAGATTGTATCGTCATGACAAGACAACATTTGTCCCTGATCAACACTTTATGACTACACAAGAAATGCTTGATGCTTTTAAGTTCTTAAAAGACAAAGAATTAATTCATGAAATAGTAATAACAAACACAATAGATTTTGCTAATCAAATTGGTGAAGTTGTACCTATCACAGAAAAACTACATGCACCAAAGATTGAAAATGCTGAATCTAAATTAACTAATTTAGTTAATACAAATGCGAAATTGAAATTCGGTGAAAAGCTTGATCCAAAAATAGCTGAGAGAATTAACAAAGAAATGTCTTTGATTATTGCTAATGGCTATGCAGTTATTTATTGAATTAGTCACTTACTAGTGAAGAAAACAAATGAAGACGGTTATCCAGTTGGTTCAAGAGGTTCAGTAGGATCATCATTAGTTGCATACTTAGCAAACATTTCAGAAGTTAACCCACTTCCACCTCATTACATTTGTAAAAAGTGTCACCATATCGAATGATATGATGATGTTACTGTAGATGGTTTTGACTTACCGAGCAAGAAATGCCCAGTCTGTGGTGAAAGTATGTTCAAAGATGGCCATAACATACCATTTGAGGCATTCTTGGGTGATGCTACAAGACCTAAATTACCAGATATTGATTTAAACTTCTCTGGTGAATATCAGCCAAAAGCTCATGACTTTATTAAACAAATGTTTGGTGAAACACATGCATTTCGTGCAGGTACCATAGGTACAGTTGCGGAAAAAACTGCATTCGGTTATGTTAAATCATACTTTGAACAAAAAGATCCAAATGCAAATCCAAGCAAAGCATTAGTTGATGTTTTAACTAGAAAATGTATTGGTATTAAAAGAACAACAGGGCAACACCCTGGAGGTATTGTTGTTATTCCTCAAGATGATACCATCTTGAATTTCTGTCCTTATAACTATCCATCAAATGATAAGAACAAAGATTGATTTACCACTCACTTTGATTTCCACTCAATTGATAAGAACTTATTAAAATTTGATATTCTAGGACATGATGAACCTACTATCCTAAAGCATCTTGAAGATATTACAGGTGTTAAGTTAGATACTATTCCTTATCATGATGATAAGGTTATGCAATTATTTGCTAACTCCAAATCATTAGGAATAACTGATGTGAACTATGATGCTAATCAGTTAGCAACTATGGCCTTACCTGAATTTGGTACAAATAACACAAGAAGGATTGTATCTAAAACTAAACCAACTTGTGTTGGCGATCTAATTAAGATATCTGGTTTAAGTCACGGTACTGGTGTATGACAAGGAAACGCCGAAGATTTAATTACTGATGGTGCGCACTTAAACCAATTAATTTGTTGTCGTGAAGATATTGTTCAATATCTTACAGGACAAGGTTTACCATTTGCCTTAGCTTTTGATATTATGGAAAAAATTAGAAAGAATAAAGGTGTTAGTGCTGAACATGAAGCAAAAATGATGGCAGCCAATGTCCCACAATGATATATTTCTTCATGTGAAAAGATTAAATATCTTTTCCCTAAAGCTCACGCTACTGCTTATGTTATCGATGCCGTAAGAACTGCTTGGTTTAAGATTTATTATCCAGTCCACTTCTATGCTGCATGATTCTCAGCTAGAACTTTAGAAGCGTTTGATATTGTTAACATTCCTAAAGGAGCTAAAGTAATAAAGCCTATTTTTGACGATTACAAATCAAGGGTTAAAACTAGAGATCCAAGTAGAAAACTAGAAGTTAAACAAGAGAACTTAATTCCTATTTATGAAGTTGCTCTTGAAATGTATGCAAGAGGAATCAATATGCTAAACATTGATTTAAATAAATCAGATGCAACTAGATTTTTAGTAAAAGATGGCGCAGTATTACCTCCATTTATTGCAGTTGATGGTTTAGGCGTTGAAGCTGCCAAATCAATTGTTGAAGCAAGAAAAGTTAGACCTTTTGCTTCAATTGCGGATCTTGAAAGAAGAACAAGATTATCTACTACCTTAGTAGGTAAATTGAAGGATTTACATGTCTTAGATCATCTTGATGATGATGAACAAATTAGACTATTTTAGCAAATAAGTATATAATACTATGGCCTAACAGTCAATCGCTGTTGGCAACAATAGAGGAAACTCCATGCTTGCACAAGGTGCTAACCTTGTAGTGATTGTGTGTGGTTAATAAATAAGCCACAGCTTCCTAAAAGACGGAAAGTTTAGTCTAAAGTAGCAAATACCATGACAAGACTTTAATAGTACCACAGAGACGAGCTAATTAGAAATAATTAGATGAAACGCGGTAAACCCCACAAGCAAGAAACCTAAATTATGGTAAGGGAATGATCTATTAAGAATTGAATTAATAGGTTGATAAAGTAGTTGTAAAAATGTCCTTACGACACCAAATTGCTTTATAGATAAATGATTGACCTTAAACAGAACATGGGTTATGTTAGGCATAGGGAATAGCACTTTAAAGTGCTATTTTTATTTTTGTATAATCAATGAGAAAGGCAGAATTATGAAATATAAAGTTGTTAAATCAAAACCATTTCTAAAAGATTTACAAGCTACTGTAGATAAATGAACAAGTGAAGGCTGAGAGTTAGTTAGCCATGCATCTAATTCAGGAACAGCTGGACACACATTAATCTTTAGAAAAGAATAGAATGCTTTGCATTCTATTTTTATTTATAATATATAGACATTATGACAAAAACATTTGATGTAATTGTTATTGGTGCAGGACATGCAGGACTTGAAGCAGCATTTGCTACTTCAAATTTAAAACTTAGGACTGCTTTAATTACATTAAATGAAGAACACATAGGTGACACACCTTGCAATCCATCAGTTGGTGGACCAGCTAAAGGCAACGTAGTTAGAGAAATTGATGCTTTAGGTGGGATGCAAGCTAAAGCTGCTGATGCTTGCCAACTACAAATGAAACTTCTAAATCAAGCTAAAGGTGCTGGTGTGTGAGCTTTAAGAGCTCAAATCGATAAGGTTCTTTACCATGATTACTGAATAAAAGCAATCAAGAATCAAAAGAATTTGACTCTAATTATTGATGAAGCAAAAGAACTAATTATCAAGAAATACAAATTTGAAGGTGTTAAGTGTGGCAAGAATACATACTTAGCTAAAGCTATTATTCTAACTACAGGTACATATTTGAAATCTATTTGCCATCGTGGTGAAGAACAAAGACATGAAGGTCCATCTGGTCAGCAATCTGCTAACTATCTTTCAGATAGTTTAGTCAAAGAAGGTATTAAACTGATTAGGTTAAAAACTGGAACACCTCCAAGAATTTTAAAATCAAGTATTGACTTCTCTAAAATGCAAGTTGAAAATGGAACAAATGATGTCCTATCATTTGAGCATTACCATCCAACTGTTTTACCTTTTGATAAACAAGTGCCTTGTCATTTAACTTACACTAACGAAAAGACTCACAAGATTATTAGAGACAATATCAAAAAGTCAGCTATGTATTCTGGAAGAATACATTCTATTGGACCAAGATATTGTCCTTCCATAGAAGACAAGGTTATGAGATTTGCAGATAAGAACAGACATCAAGTCTTTGTTGAACCTGAAAGTATGCAATGAGATAGTATGTATTTACAAGGTCTATCTACAAGTTTTGATCGTAAGACACAAGAACTTGTAGTTAGATCTGTCGCAGGATTAGAAAAAGCAATTTTTCTAAAATACGCGTATGCGATAGAATATGATGCTATTGATCCAACACAATTGAAACTAAATTATGAATTAAAACAAATAAAGAATTTATTTTGTGCTGGTCAAATAAATGGAACTTCTGGTTATGAAGAAGCCGCTGGGCAAGGCTTGCTTGCTGGTATCAATACTTATTTAAGCATTAAGAAGAAAAAACCTTTCATTTTAAAAAGATCTGAAGCATACTTAGGTGTTCTAACAGACGATATTATGACTAAAGGTATCACTGAACCTTATAGGTTATTAACATCAAGAGCTGAACATAGACTTTATTTAAGAAATGATAATGCCCAAGAGCGTTTAATTAAATATGGTTATAAACTTGGTCTTGTGAAACAAGAAGTGTATGAAGATTTTAAAAAGAATGATGAATTATTTAAAAAACAAATTAAATATTTGAAGTCACATCAAGTCTATCAGAATAAAACTCTACTAAAAAAATATGGCGCGGGCAATAACACTTTGTATAAGCTATTAAAAAGACCGGAAGTTAAATCATTTGATATTTTAAATGCATGTAAGGTTAAAAACCTTAACCCAATTGTTTGTAAGAAATTAGACATCAATGTTAAATTTGAAGGTTATATTAATAACCAATTAAAAGCAATCAAGAAATTGTCTAACCTAGCAAAAGTGTCCCTTGTAGGTATAAAAGATTATAAAGAAGTTCCTAACTTAACCTTGGAAGCAAGAGACAAGCTTAACAAAGTTAAACCAATGGATTTAGAACAAGCAAGCAGAATCTCTGGTATTAATTTAGTTGACATCGCAATCATAAAAAACTATATAAATATTATTAATAAGAAGAAAGATGACTAAAACTGAGTTTATTAACAAAACTTTAGACTTATTTGCAATTAAAAATTGCAACAAAGAAAAACTAAGCATGCAATTAGATGCTTATAAAGATTTTTTACAAACACAAAATCTAACTATGAATTTAACAAGATTAGATAGTGATGATATTATTTGGTCAAAATATTTCTGACAATCAATTATGGTTTATCACCTAGTTGACTTCAGTCAAGTTAAAACATTGTTAGATGTTGGCTCAGGATCAGGGATTCCAGGAATAGTTATTAAATTATTTTTTCCAAACATTAAATTAACTATTGTTGAATCTAGCCATAAAAAGTGTAATTTTATGCAACAACTAGTTGAACTTTTACATTTGAATAATGTAGAAATTATTTGTCAACGTATTGAGCAAACGTCTACAAAAAGACAATTTGATTTAACTACTGCTAAAGCAGTGGCTCCAGTTGAAACTATTTTAGAGATGTTGGTACCATTTACAAAAATTGGTGGATCTATAGTGGTTCCAAAAAGTAAAAACTTCTTAACAGAAGTTACTGATTTAAATAAAGAATTAAGAATACTTGGTGCTAATCTTGATACAGTAGATGTTTTAAACGATGATGGTATAGATTTCTATACCATTTATGCTAAGAAAGTTAGTAAGACTAATCCAAAGTATCCAAGGGATTATAAGAAAATAATCAAAGGATTTGATTATGGCAAATAAGATTATTGCTATTTGTGACTTTGATAATTTTAACCAACAAAATGTAGAAACACTTTTGTTTTCTAATATATTAGAAAAGAAGTATGATTCTGTTGCAATTTTGGACCATAATAGCCTATCCAGTAATAAATATATAAAAGATTTAAAGTTTAAGGAAAAGGCGCAAATTTTGACAGCAAACGTCTTTAACATAACTTCATACAACTTTATTGATGGCGAAGCCTACAACAGCGAAAAAGCATTAAATTTGGCTAGATCATTGGCTAACAAAAACGAAATTTTGATTATCAATACAAGCTTTAGTCAATATTTTTTGAATACTGATTACTTTAAGATGGCTGATGAAATTGTTATCTTTAGTAAATTAAGCGATCACATACCAAATAATTTGCTTAGTTTCTTCATGTTGCATAAGATTGAAAATAAAAAAATATATTTATATATTATTAATCAAGATAAAAATATTCAGAACGAAAAGTCATTCATTTCATTAAGAAAGCAACTATCTAAATCAGGGTTAATATTAGATAATATTAGTTCATTACCATACTTCAAATCATTAGATGAAATTAGAAATGTTGATCCGTGATTGGAAATTTACAAAAAAATAAATAGCACTTTTTAGTGCTATTTTATTTTCGATATTAATCTACTAACTATTTAGCTAAGTCAGTTTTCTTGTCTTCTTTAACAAAAGTGTCAGCTTGTTTTCTTGTGAAAACAATTTTTCTTTGTTGTTTAACGACTTCTGGTAAAACAATCTCGCCATCAGCTTTGTCAACAACAACGGTTGCTTCACCTTTAGCAGATGCGATAGCATCGGCTAATGTTGCAAGAAGTAATCATTCTGTTTTAACTGAATGTGTATTAGCAGGAATAATGAAGTCAATTAAATTTGGATTTGCATTTGTATTAGCTAAAGCTATTACAGGAATTTTCAAATCTCTTGCTTCCTTCACTGCGTTGTGTTCAGCGATAGGATCAGTAACAATTACAACTTGTGGTAAACCTTTCATATTCTTAATTCCACCAATAAACTTTTCAAGTTTTGCGATTTGTTTATTGATGTCTAATTGTTGCTTCTTTGTGTATCTTTGAATTGTGTCAGAAGCTACCAAACTAGTTAATCTATTAAGTTTATTAATAGAGTTAGCTACAGTTCTGTAGTTAGTTAGTGTTCCACCTAATCAACGTTGGTTAATGTAGAATGCACCAACTCTGTTTGCTTGTTCAGCAACAAACTTCTTAACAGAATCATTGTGCGTGCCAACAAATAGAACCTTACCATCTTGCTTTGCAAGAGCATTCAAGAAATTGTAAGATCTATTTAAGAATACTAGAATCTTAAGAATATCAATTGTGTGGTTCTTTGTGTTTCTTGAACGGTAAATGAAAGGAGCCATTTTTGGGTTTCACATATTGTTTGCTAAACCAATATGAGCTCCAGCTTCCATTAACTTTTCAGCACTAATTAATTTCTTATAATCAGGATTATCTTTGTTAGCATCAAAGAAAGCGTTTACCTTTTTTTGAATTTCTTCTTTTTTGTTAATAGCAGGTCTTTCACCAGGTTTTTTAGTGATTTTCTTAGCTGCTGGTTTTTTTGCTACTGTTTTTTTAACAGTAGTCTTTTTAGTTTTAACTGGTTTGTCAGCTTTTGTAACTGGCTTTTCAGCTTTAACTTCTTTTTCAACTTTTTCAGTCATGTATTTTCCTCTTTAATTGTAATTAAGTTATTTAGCAAGCTTTAGATCATTAAAGCCAACATCGAATGATTGCATTCTTCCGAATATATCATATTCGACAGTGGCAGTTTGTTTTTCTAAATTTAAAGCTACAATGTTACATTGGATACCTTCAAATGAACCTGAGATAACGACAACTTGTTGGCCGACTTTGAAAGGAGCTTCAGTTAAGATTGGCTTCTTAGCCTCTTTTCTTTCAGCTTCGGCTTTAGCCTCAGCTGCTTGTGCAATTTTGTTTGCATATTCAGCTGCTGCTTGTTCGTTTATTAGTCTTTCATATTCATCCATAGCACATGGAATAGGTAAAGCACCTTTTCCTGTAGAACCAACGAAACCTAGAATACCCATGGTATTTCTAATCGCATATCAGATTTCTGGTTCCAAGTTCGCATTAATGAAAATGTAACTTGGGAATCTGTTTACACGTTTAGTTTTAATCTTTTTGTATCTACCATCAGGTAAAGCTTCCCATTTAACTGTCTTAGAGTTTTTCAAACTCTTAGGCATGGCTGGGTCATTTTTATTAAAGATTTGTTCTTTAATTTGAGGTTTAATAAAAACCCTTACTTCTTTAACCTTTGGTTCAGCGCCATTAGGCATGATAGCTGATGTTTCGTTTTGTGATGGTTTAACGAAGTTAGCATAACCGAAGTTATTCATTTTTTCTCTAATTGCTTCAGCAATAGATTCTTCTTTACCACCAATAGCAGTAATGACATATCATTGAGTTCTATTAATAATAGACATACTTTACTCCTTACTTTCTAATTGTGATGATGATCATATCGATTGCAAAGAATACGATTGCTAGAACAGCACAAACAACTACAATAGTAACAAAGTCTTTTAAGACTTGGTTCTTCTTTTCTCATGTAATTCTGTTTGCTTCCTTGCCTAATCCTTTTGATCAAGTTTGCAAAACAAGTTTTGCAGAACGATTCTTAGATGGATCTTTAAGCTTTTCAAGCTTAGCGTCAAGATCATTGATTTGCGATCTAAGATCTGCTTTCTTTCTAGGATTAGAAACTGTTTTGAGTTCTGTTTCTAAAGCCTTTTTCTTGTTTTCAAGCTTAACAATTTTAGAATTAATCTTTTGCGCATGCTTAGCAGCAGCTTTTGCTGCTTTAGCTTCCGCTTCAAGTTGCTTTGGACTTTTTTTAATTTCTTCAGCCATTATCTTGTTTCCTTATGTTTTGTAACTTTTTTACACTTTGGACAGTATTTGTTTAAAACGATACGTTCAGTTGATAACGTATTCTTCGTAATATGATAATTACGACTTAAACACTCTTCACAAACTAAAATAACTTTTTTTCGCATAATTGTTAATCTTTGTTATAAAAAAGAGAGCTTAAGCCCTCTAAGATATAACTTGTATATTATATATATTTTTTATAAAAATAAAAAAATAATTGGTTAGCCAATTATTTTCTCTTTGTTTCTTTGTGTAAAGTTACTTTTCTACATTTTGGGCAGAACTTTTTAAGTTCTAGTTTATCAGGTGTAGATTTTGGATTTCTAAAAGTTAAATAGTTAATTGAGTGACAAACACTACATTCTAATCTAACACTTCTTTTAACAGCCATATTTATATCTCTTTCTAAATAGTGTAAATATTATACCTAAATTTTATCTATTATTTTTTGGATTTCATCAGCAGGTTTAAAACCCATTGATTTTTCAATAATCTTTTTGTTTTTGATGAATATCAAAGTTGGGACAGCTTGAATGTTATATTTACTTGCCAGATCTTTGAATTTGTCAATGTCTACTTCTAAAATAGTTCATGCTTGGTTTTTATTTGCTGTTTGTTCTAACATAGGTGCAAGCATTTTGCATGGACCACATCATGTGGCAAAAAAGTCAATAATTACTTTGTCGTTTGAACTAATGGCTTTTTCAAAGTCATCTTTGTTTATAAGTTGTTTTATCATTATTTCTTTCCTTCTATTTTTGCATTAACTTCATCTAAGTTTCTTGCAATAAATTTACATTTAGGGTAGTTAGAACATCCAATGAATGTTTGTCCTCTTTTGTTAACCATTTGTCTTAGGTTGTGCCCACAAAGTGGACATTTAACATCTAAGTCTTTTCTTCCTGGGAATTCAGCATATTTACATGCTGGATAGTTTGAGCAACCAATGAATTGTTTTTTAGTCTTTGGACTAAATCTGTAAACAAGTGGTTTACCACACTTAGGACAAACTCTGCCTTCTACATATTGCACCTTTGCTTCTACTGAAGCATTCTTTTGAGCTACCTTCTTTTCAAAGGCAGGTACAAATGATATAAGTCATTTGTTTCAAGGTTCTTTTTTATCAGCAATGGCATCCAATCTTTCTTCCATTTGCTTTGTAAAGTTCTTATCAATAACATCGTTAAAGTTAGTTATTAATCCTTCAATTACGGTATTACCTAATTGAGTCATATAGAAAGCTCTTTGTTTAACTTCGCAATAACCTCTTTCAGGGTTAACATCAACCATCATTCTATATGTTGAAGGTCTACCTACACCAGCTTCATCCAGTGCCTTAACCAAGCTAGCTTGGTTATATCTAGCAGGTGGTTCAGAAACGTGTTTGGTTACTTCTATAATTTTAGCCTTTAGTTTATCGCCTGCTTTATAGTCATGACTAGTACCTTTTGATTCCATGGCTTCATCGTGATATACACGCTTGTACCCATCAAAATCTATTACGTTAGAGTATGTATAGAATTTACATCCATCATTCTTAAAACGAATAGTTTTATGAATGTATCTGCAAGGAGCCATTAAACTAGCTAAAGATCTTCTTCAGATAAGTTCATACATTTTGAAGTACTCATCTTTAATTTTGCCTTTAAGTTTTGTTGGAGTAAGACTTGGATTAATTGCTCTAATACATTCATGAGCGTCTTGCACATTATCTTTTTTAGCTTGTTTTGCCACGTTCTTAGCCTCGCCACCAAAGCCAAGGTATTCGTCACCATAAACGGCTTTGATGAAGCCTCTAGCGCTCTTTTTAAAGCTGTCAGACATTCTTATACTATCAGTACGTGGGTATGTAATTAGGGCTGTGTGTTCACCGTCTATATTAATACCTTCATAAAGATCTTGGATTACTTTAGTAATTTTAGAAATTGATCAACCAAATCTATTACTTGCAACTTGTTGCAATGTAGAAGTCTTGAAAGGATCAGCTGGGTTTCTTCTTCTAACTGTCTCTTCCTTTTTACCCTTAGGGTAATATACTTCGAAGTTAGTTTCTAAACCATCTTTAACTTTGTTAGCAGCTGATTCAGTTTTGAAGTCAATACCAGTTTTTTCTTCATCACCAGTTAAAATATCTTTGATATTTTTTGGGATCTCTCTTAGGATTAATGGATCACCATTTTCTAAAGTTACATCTAATGTAAAAGTTGTAACTGGTTTGAATTTTAAGATTTCTTGTTCACGTTCATAGATGAACTTTAAAGCAACCGATTGAACTCTACCAGCTGACGAACCTCTAAATTTGTTTTTAACAAACTTAGAAAGGTCATAACCAACAATTCTATCCAGAATTCTTCTAGCAAATTGTGAATGCACCCATTCAAGCTCAATTTTTCTTTCATGCTTGATTGCTTCCTCAATTGCATCTTTAGTAATTTCATTAAATGTGATTCTTGTACATTTAGCTTGTTCAGGTTTGTTTAATACTTCATAAACATGTCAAGCTATAGCTTCACCTTCACGATCGGGGTCGGTTGCAAGGTAAACTTTCTTAGCTTTTGCTGCTAACTTTCTGATCTTTTCAATTACTTCTTTTTTAGATTTTCTAGATTTCTTATCAACTGAAATTTTTCAGTTGGGTTGGAATGTTTTAGGGTCAAAGCACTTACTTCCTGAAGCAGGAATGTCTCTAATATGACCAACTGTAGCAATGATATCAAAATCATTGCCTAGATACTTTTTAATAGTTTTTTCCTTATTTGGAGATTCAATTACTACAAGGTTTTGTGCCATAATGCTTATAGATTATATATATTATGATCTCTAGTTATAGTAAGAAAAAATCTTATATATATTACATATATATAAAATTATTTTTAGTTCTTTCCAAATACGATTTTACCTAAATCATCGGGTGTTTTAACTACTTGTAAATTACATTTAGAAAACAATTTTTTAGTTTTTGAATCAATTAATGATTCATGCATAATGATACCAATGTCTTCTTCTTGCGCATAACTAGCCAAAGCTAGAGCTTGTTTTGCTTTAAGCTTTTGTAAAACAAGAGCAGATCTTGTTAAACCTAAATATATTCTTTCAGGAAGTTGTCTTGTATAGTCAACATCCTTTTTGACTTGTCAAATTTCTGAAATGAAAGCATTGTTAGTAACTATTTCTTCGTTTGCTAAAACATTTTGAAATGTTTTGTTGTCAGCATTTTTCATTTCTTCCATGTAAAAGACATTGCCGATCTTATATTGATTTAATGTTTCTAACATTACCTTGTTTGAAAGATTAATTCACAATAAATTTATTCTGTTATTATGCAGGTATTCAATATATTGTTTTTGTTTCTCATCATTGATATCTGCATACACAGTAATAGTTTTATTTTTTAATAAATTATATTGACCATAGCAAAATAAACCAAATGGTGGTTTATAAATCTTTTTAAGATTATCTACATAATCTTTGTCAAGTAAGGTAATGAAAGAACAATCAACTTCTTTGACTGCGGCTTGAATTTCCTTAACTTTTAATTCTTCTCTTTTTTGCAAGCTATCATAGATAGCCATTCATTCGCCGTAATGTTTAAGGCAAAGACATAATAATATTTCGTCCATAATTTTAACTCTCCTATATAGTACTTGACTTAAGAAAATTAAAAAGTTACAGACTTTTTAAAAAACATATATATCTAAAGATATATATGTTAATTTTTATTTTTTAGCAAATCTGGACGATATTTTTTAGTTTTTGCTAGTCTAGACTTTTGTCTAAATTCAGCAATCTTTTTATGGTTACCCGAGATTAGAACAGACGGTACCTTGTGTCCTTCAAAATTTAATGGTCTTGTGTAAGCATCATAATCTAATAGATTAGTACTGAAGCTTTCTGATTCTAATGAGCCTTCAGATATTACACCCTTTACTAATCTAGTAACAGCTTCAGTTATTGCCATAGCTGGTATTTCACCACCAGTTAGGATGTAGTCACCAACTGATACTACCATATCAACATAGTTGATAAGTCTAGCATCAAACCCTTCATAGTGTCCGCAAATAATGATTAAATCTTTTTTACAATCAGCTAATTTTTTAGCCATTGATTGTTTAAATAGTCTACCTTGAGGGCTAGCTAGAATAACTAGACTATTGCTTGTTTTATATTTTTTGATAGCTTTAACAATCGGTTGAAGTTTAAGGATCATACCTGATCCACCGCCAAATTGATAGTCATCAACTTTTTTATGTTTGTCTTTAGAAAATTGTCTAAAATCAACAACCGTTAATTTTAATTTTTTAGCTTTGATTGCTCTTTTGATAATGGAAAACTTTTTAAAGTTTTCAAAGACATCAGGGAATAAAGTTAAAATTGTAATTTTTTTCATAAATTAATAAAAAAAGAAGTTATTACTTCTTAATTTCTTGTTGTTTAATTCTAGCTGATTTGCCAGAACGTTTTCTCATGTATGAGATGTAAGCTCTTCTTACTTTGCCTTTTTTGTTAACAACAATTTTTACAATAGTTGGATTGTGTAATGGGAAAGTTTTTTCGACACCATTTTCTTTTCTTAAAATGAATGATTTAGAATTCATTTTGCCTCTAATACGTAAGCATACACCAGTGAAAGTTTGGATTCTTGCTTTCTTACCTTCAAGAATTTTGTAACTTACAGAAATAGTATCTCCAGGTCTAAATTCTGGTAGATCATCCCTCATTTGACCACGAGCAATTTTATCTAAAATTTTGCCAGCTTTAACTTTTGCCATAATTATTTAGCCTCTTTCTTAGCTGCAGGTTGCTTTGCAACTTTTTTAGTTTTTCTTGCCTTTTTAGCTTTTGTTTTTTTAGTTGCAAGGAACTTTGCTCATGTGCCTTTTTTCTTAAGAATGTTCTTAACTGTTTCAGCAGGTTGAGCACCTAATTTTAAATATTTTAAAACTTCTTCTTCTTTGAAGTTTTTAAGTTCTTTTCTAACTGGGTCAAAAGTACCTAAAAGAGCAAGATAGTCACTATCTCTTCTTTTTCTAGAGTCTACTGCAACGATACGGTAGAATGGTGTTTTATGTCTACCTAATCTTGTTAATCTAATTTTTACCATATTTGTAAAAAACTCCCAATATATTTTTAATGTAATATATTATAAGTATTTTTGATATTTATATCTAAATAAATTAAAATTATTTTGTTTGATGCTTTGTAAGACAAAGTATAATTAAATAAACATAAAAAATACATATGAAAAAACTTGGATTTATCTTAGATAAAAATTCTAAAAAAGTCTTTATTTTGCCTGATGAAGTTAAACAATTAACTTCTAAAGGTATTGCTGTCAACTTACCTAAAAATTATGGTGCAACAGTTAACGTTGATGAAAGCAAATATGTAATTGCTGGAGCAACAATTTTAAATGATAGCAAAGCGGTTATCACTTCAAGTGATATTATTTGCAAACCACAAGTTTTTAATAAAAAAGAATTGGGTTTAATGTCTGGCAAAATTGCCGTTACAATGGCTAACTACCTAGCTAATGTTGAAATGATTTTTCTAATGTTAACTAATAACATTAAATCTTATGCTTGAGGTAGCTTAACTGATAATGGTCAATATGTTTTCTTTGAGGATCTTGAAAAGATTAAAGGAAAATTTGCAGCTAAGAAAGTGGTTGAAGTTTTAAAAACAAAAAAATACAAACCAAGAGTTTTAGTGCTTAATGCTACATGAGCTTCGTATGAAGCTATTGCCTACTTACTTGCACACAATATGAACGTAACCTTATTAGATAATGATTCTAAATATTGTCGTGAGCTAAAGAATACGCCTGAAATTAAAAAAATATGTTTAGCACACAACACACACCTAGATATCAAAGATGCTAGTTTTGAAACATTAGCTAAAGAATTCCGTTCATATGATGGTTTTATCAATACTTGTATTGATCCATTCAATAGAACTAAACCACGTATCACTGAAGATATGGCTAAATCTATGGCTAAAGGTAGCATCTTAGTTGATGAAGCGTGCGAAAACGGATATGCATTCCATTTCCAAAAAAAGTTTGCACCTATTGAAGACAAACTAGAAAAAGTTGGTGAATCATCTTATAGTTGTGTAGCTGACATTAGCGAGCTTTATCCTTTTGATAGCAGCAAAATAATTTCAACTAAATCAGTTAAGTATTTAATGCAAATGGCAGAAGATAAAACTGAAGACTTTAGTGACATTCTAATCACAAAAGATGGCAGATGTTTTAATAAAGAAATTAATAGACAATTAAAATTATTTTAATCTTTGTAAAACTTGTACAAAATCATTAACTTGAGAAACAGAGACTGAGCTTGAACTAAAAATAGCGCAGTCTTTTTTCTTAGCTAATAATTTCTTGTCGATAACATAATTGTTTGGATCAACAAACACTACGTGTTTTTGTCTTGTTTTTAAAACTTCAAATAATGATTTGCCGTTGTGTGATTTTTTGTCACTTAAAACAAAAACTAAATCAAATTTTTTCGAAAGCAAAGCTTTTGCTTGTCTTGTTTTTGATGAGACACAAATTAGATCATTAAATTCTAATAGCTTAATGCTTTTGAAAAATACTTTAGTATTTTGATAAACTAAATTATCCATAGTCGTTTGACAAACAACGCAAACTTTTTTCTTCTTTAAAATAGGTTTTAAGTCATGTTTTGTTTTGTAAACAAATAGTTTATTTCCACCATAAGCTTTTGCTGCTAAAGCTTCTGGGTGGTTCTTTGAACCATAGTAAGCAATGTAATATCCTTGCTTAACTTTTACTTGGATTAATTTCAAAATTTTATTTACATAAGGGCAAACAAGATCGTAAACTTTATAGCCCTTAGACTTAGCAAGTTTTATTGCTTTTGGGTCTGTCCCGTGAGCAGAGAAGATCAAAACATTATTCTTAGTTTTAATGGATTTAACAAGATCAAATCTTGTTATTTTGGTATCATCCAAGATTTTTACATTCTTGTATTGCTTGATTTGTCTACAAACTAAATCATTATGAATAATGTTGCCAACTAAATAAATGTGAGCATTTTTATTATTTCTAATAATAAGCAATGTTTTATTAATTGTATTTTGCACTCCAGGGCAAAAAGCATAGGGTTTAATTAAATATATTTTCATAATAAAATTATATAATTATTAGCAATTATGTCAGATTTGAAAGAATTAATTAAGAAAAGCTTAAATATGCCTCACACTAGCTTTGAGATGAAAGCTAATCTTAGTTCTAAAGAACCTAAGATTCAAAAAGAGTGAATTGACAAAAAAGTATATCAAGAAGTTTTAAAACATAACTTCAAGACTAACAAACAATGAATATTACATGATGGTCCTCCTTATGCAAATGGTGACCTACATGTAGGTCATGCTTTAAATAAAATTCTTAAGGACATAATCGTTAGATACAAAAATGCAAAGGGTTTTTATGCACCTTTTGTTATGGGTTGAGATACTCATGGTTTACCTATTGAACACGCTTTGACTAAAAAATTAGGTAAAGAATATAACACTTTATCCGTTTCTGAAAAAAGAAAGAAATGCTATGACTTTGCTATGCAAAACATAGACAAACAAAAGCAACAATTTGCTAAGTTCGGTTTGTTTACTGACTATGACAAAATCTACATCACAATGTCAAAGGATTATGAAGCAAGACAACTTAATCTATTCTTGACGTTGCTTGAAAAGAAACTTATTTTCCAAGCACTAAAACCTGTTTATTGATCTTGATCAAGTCAAACAGCATTAGCTGAAGCCGAAATTGAATACAAAGACCTTGAAGCAGACTCAATCTATTTAGGTTTTAAAGTTGCAGATGGCAAAAAGGTTTTAGAAAATGGTGATCGGATTGTTATTTGAACAACTACTCCATGAACTATTCCAAGTAACTTAGCTGTTGCAGTTAACCCAGAGTTTGAATATGCAAGAGTTAAAGTTGGTAACAACTACTTTGTAGTTGCTAACAAGTTAATCAAACAAATTGCTAAGATAATTGGTTGAAAGAAATATGAAGTTGTAAAAACATTTAGAGGTACAGAACTTGAAAAAGTTATGTATGAACATCCATTGTATGGCAAAAAGAATCCAATTATTCTTGCAGAATATGTTTCTATCGAAGATGGAACAGGATTAGTTCACAATGCTCCTGGTTTTGGTGATGATGACTATCTTGCGTGTAAGAAATATGGTATTGAACCATATTGTCCAATTGACAAACTCGGTAAATTTACATCTGAAGTAAATGACAAAGAACTTGAAGGTGTATTCTATGAAACAGCTAATGCTGGACTAATTGAAAGATTAGAAAAAGCTAATTGCTTGTTATTTAAACAAAAGATTGTTCACTCAGCTGCAATCGATTGAAGAACTAAAAAACCAGTTTTATATCGTGCGACTAAACAATGATTTGTTAATATTGAACCAATTAAGAAAAACATTATTAAAGCTCTTAACGAAGTTAAATTTAATTCTGAATCCAACAAGAATCATATGAAAGAAATGATTCAAAATAGAACTGAGTGATGTATCTCAAGACAAAGAGTCTGGGGCGTTCCTATTTGCATCATCTACGATGAAAATGAAAAACCAATCCTTGATCTAGAATTTAATAAGCACATAATTGATATTGTTTCCAAAGAAGGAACTAATGTTTGATTTGAAAAACCAGTTGAATACTTTGTTGATGATGCCCATAAAGCAAAAGCAAAATCCTACACAAAGTGTATGGATACAATGGATGTATGATTCGACAGTGGTTCAAGTCATACAATGCTAAAAGAAATGGAATTAAATTATCCATGTGATTTATACCTTGAAGGTAATGATCAATATCGTGGATGGTTTAACTCATCTATTATTACTTCAGTAATACTAAATAACTTTAGTCCTTATAAGCAATTAATTTCTCATGGTATGACTGTTGATGAACAAGGCCGTAAGATGTCTAAATCATTAGGCAATGGTGTTGATCCATTAAAAGTTGTTAATGTATATGGTGCAGATGTTTTAAGAATGTGAGTTGCTAATAGCAACTATGTAGCAGATGTTTCAATTTCTGAAAACATCTTAAAACAAATTGCAGAAATGTATCGTAGAATCAGAAATTCATTGTTTAGATTCTGCTTAAGTAATATTGCTGATTTTGATTATGAAAAAGACAAGAATCTTGACTTCAGTCAAGAAGATTTGTATGTTTTAAACCAATTGGATGAAAATATCAAAACAATTAATTTAGCTTATGAAAAATTTGATTTTGCAACAGTTGTTAAGTTAATTAACTCACACATTATTGAATTATCTGGATGATACTTTGATTTAATTAAAGACACATTGTATTGTGATGAAATCACAAATCAAAGAAGAAGAGCAATTCAAACTGTTTTATATCACATCTTAAATAGTTATTTAATTTTCTTAGCTCCAATTATTCCTCATACAGCTTATGAAGTTTATAGCTTCTTCAACAAGGAAAACAAAGTTGGTAACTTAATGCTTGAACCATGAGTAGACAAATTACCTTTTGATGTTAAATCTGTTGATAAAGCAACATGAAGTTTAATTTTCAAATTAAAAGATTTAGTTTTTGCTCAAATCGAAAAACTAAGAAATGATAAAGTTATTGCTAAAAACAATGAGGCTGAAGTTGTTCTTGAATTTGATAATGCAACTAAGATTGAAGAAACGTTATTAAAGAAAATCTTTAATGTTGCTAAGGTCACTATCAATAATAAAAAGGTAGAGATACCTAAGGTTTTGATAACTAAGACAAAATATGTTAAATGTATAAGATGTTGAAACTATTATCCTGCAGATCAAGTGCGCAACGATTTGTGTGAAAGATGTACTAAATTAGTTAAGAAATAAATTATTTCAATTTATCTTTAGCCACAAAGACTAGGTCAATACCTAGTTTTTTATTTACTTGTTCAGCAATCTTATCGACTTTACTTTTTCTTTTCTTTACAAGCTTGGTATCAATCGCTTTGACATCCTCAATCTTTTGTAGTTTGCCTATACCAATACCAATTAGTCTTATAAGTCTTGAACTATCATAGACTTGAGAGAACATTCTTGTTGCTATGCTATATAGGTCCTCATAACGGTAAATTAATTTTCTTTGTGTTTCATTTTTAGTGTATTGATGATGGATGTCATATTTATATATGACAGTCACAACTGAACCTGCCATATTGTAATATGCAAGTTTATCAGCTAATTCTTCGGCAATATATTTAAATGTTGTTTCTATTTCTATTGGATCATTTGTTGAATCAAGCAATGTATGGCTCACTGAAAGTGATTTAGGATCGTTCTTACTTGTATCAACATAATCTGAACCATTACCTAGGGCATTTTCCCTCACATCATATCAATAACTACCAAGTAGTCATTCTAGGTGTTTTAAATCATCATATTTAGCCAAATCACCTATGGTGTTAATATTGATACTTTTAAGTTTTTTAGCACTTGCCGGACCAACAAAGAACATTTCTTCAATCGGTAAAGGTCAAATTTTCTTTTCTAAGTCACTTTGAGTTAAGATAGATGTGATGCCTCTTGGTTTATGCAAATCTGTTGCCATCTTAGCTAAAAATTTATTTCAACTAATACCAATTGAAACTGAAAGTTTCAAATTTCTATAAATGTCTTGTTGGATTTTTTTAGCTAACTTAATTGGATCATTATTGTAATGTTTAACGACATTCGTTACATCAATTCAACATTCGTCAATAGACATTTCTTCGCATATGTTTGTAAAATGTTTTTTGATGTAATCAAAAAAGAGATTACTCATGTCTTCATACAGTTTGTAGTTACCAGCACAAATAGTTGCTTGAGGACATAATCTTCTTGCTTGTCATACTGGCATAGCAGCTTTAACACCAAATTTTCTTGCAAGATAGTTAGCGGCAGAAACAACTGATCTTTTGTTTCTTCCACTAACAATAATTGGTTTGTTTCTTAATTTAGGGTTTACAGCTTCTTCACAGCTAGCAAAGAATGCATCTAAGTCAAGATGAAAGATTAACTTTGCCATGCTATCTCTCCAAATGTACAATAAACTCTTTATTGTATCCCTTAGCTCCTAATATAGGAGATTCAATAACTTCTGAAACTTTAAAACCAAGTTTCTTTGCATATGAACAAACACTGCTAATTGCTTGTTGATGATATTTTTCAGGAATAGATCCTTTACATTTGTCTAATATTTCTTTTGTTAATTCAAATTGAGGTTTAATTAAAAGAATCATTTCTAAAGGGTAATCAAATAAATATTTGATTCTATCCAAGATTTTCTTTGATGATATGAAACTAACATCACAAGCAATAAAATCTATTTTTTGATCAAATTGATTTTGTTGCATATGGCAGAAGTTTGTTTGCTCCATTAATTTGATAACTTCACTATATTTATTCAATAGTGTTTGGTCAAATTGTTTGCTACCAACATCAACCGCATAAATAAATTTAGCATGATTTTGTGCCATAACTTGACTAAAACCACCAGTAGAACTGCCTATGTCTAAACATACTTTATCTTTAAGATTTATCTTAAAGTGTTCTATACCTTTTAGCAATTTAAATGCAGCTCTTGAAACAAAATCATTTTCAGGTTTAACATTTAAAACAGTTTTATCTGTTTCATTAACAGAAAAAGATGGTTCAATAATCACCTTATTATTTACTGTAACAAAACCACTTTTAATAAAACTGCTAATTTTGTTTCTTGAGTAATTAGGATGAAGTTTTGCTAAAAATTTATCTAATCTAATAGCCATATTTTTATGCTTCTATATGAAATTAATTATACTATAGTATAATTAACTCATTATGGAAACAATTAATGTCAATCAAAGTACCTATGTTGGTCAAGGGCCAAAAAGAGGTCAATTTAGTAAACAACAAACATCATTATTAACTAAATCTATGCTTATTGCTGGAATTGGTTTTATGCTTATTTGCGGTTTATCAGAACTATTTGCATGAGCATTTAGTTTTGTAGAAATATACAATAACTTTGGTTTAGTTATGGGTTTAACCTTTGGTTTTCTTATTCTAAGTATAGTTATTAGTATTCTATGAACAAAAATATTATGAAAAGGTAAAGCAACAGGTTTAACGGTTTTAGTATTTAGCTTATATATCATTACAATGTCCGTTGCATTTGGTGCTTTATTTAATTTCTTATGATTCAATGAAGAAGCAACAGGATTTAAGTTTACTTATTTAGCTGCTGCATTTGCTATAACAGGCATAATCTTCTTATTAGTTGCATTAGTAGCTAAGATAATGAGTCTTAGAGGTGTTATTACTTATGGTAAGATTGTAGGTATCTGTTCTATAGTAATGATGGTGTTGTTCTTTTCATTCATGATTGCTGTACTTGTTGTTGGTTTAACTGGTAGCGGTGGCCAAGGTTTTGTTATTACTGCTGATGTTATTACATGAATAGTATTGATATTCATGGCAATAGCAACATTCTTCTACATTATTGTAGACGTTAAGAGTATTATGGGTATTAGCCAATTCAATTCTTATACTGGTGTTGATGAAAAAGCACCAGCTGTAGTTTGATATTGCGGTTTTAGACTTTTATCAGACTTAGTTAATGTTTTATTACTTGTAATTATGTTCTTAATAAGAATCAGAGGAAGAGTTAGATAATTATGAGTTGCGTATTTTGTGATATTGTTGCAGGAAAAATTCCTTGCAAAAAAGTGGCTGAAAATGAAAATGCATTAGCATTTTTAGATATTTCACCATTGGCTAATGGTCATACAGTAATTATTTCTAAAAAACACTATCCAAATTGACAAGATACACCATTAGATGTTTTAAAGGATATGGTTGAGTTAAGCAAAATTGTTGCCGACAAACTTGAAAAGAGCAAATATAAACCTTGAGGTTTTAATTATTTATCTAATCAGGGTGAAATTGCTGGTCAAGCAGTATTCCATGTTCATTTACATGTTATTCCAAAATATACTAAAGACCAAGGTTATAAAATGGCTCATGGAGAAATAGTTGTTGAAGATATTGACAAAGTTGCAAAGGAACTTAAGTTATAATATAACTTTATTTAAGGTACATTATGAAGCAAACTAAAAAGCCATGAACTAAAAGAAGAAAAATGATTTATGCGATGCAATATACAACATTGTTAGCAATGGTTTTGTATTTTGTGTGGTTAATCGTTGACTGCATATTCATTTCTAAAGGATTACATGGTTTGATTGAACCACCATATATTGATTGATCAGAGTCATGGTATAACGCTTCTAAAATTTTAGCAATTGTTTTCATTACTTCTGGAAGTTTAGTTATTATCTGCAACTTAGGATATTTGATTCACCGTGTTTTTAATTTTAAAACCGATGTTGAAAAGAATGTATATGGTATTGTTATTAATTCATTAGTAGTAATAGCTGGAATGGTTTCAATCATTTGCACAGCAGATTACATCAAAAATGATGTAATCGTATGTACGTGAGTATATGATTGGTCACTTGATATATACATTGCATCAGAATTAACTCATGTTGATTTCTTGAATTTTATTTCTTCTTTATTCATTATTTGTAGTTTTAGTATGTTAATGACATGAGAAAAAAGCGAAAATTTTGGTGTTGGTTTTATCGAACAAGATATTAAATCAAATATTAGAATTTTTGGGTTAGCATCTGTTTTGTTTTACCCATTCATGGTTTGATTAGTGCAACCAGTTAGTATCTTAGATTCTACCAATAATTTGATTGGTCAAGTTATGACTGCACCAATGGGCATGTGCTTTGCAATGACTTTCATTGGTTTATTTGTTGAATTCCTCTTACAAATTTATAAGAAGACAAAATTATTTGAATCAAATAATTTACCACAAATAATTCTTTATGGTTCATTGTTCTTTGTGCTGTTTGTATTATTTGTTATTTCTCATTCATTTGTATTTGATATATGACAATTGGATAGAAGTTGAAAATCAACAATCGGCTTATGCACTCCACAAATAGCTTTATGTTTAGCAGCTGTTTTCTTGACTATCTTCGACAAGAGAATTAAACCAAAAGTGAAACAAGAAAGTATCTATGAATAATTAACTAGGCATAACCTAGTTATTTTTTTGTTTTTATTGGTAAATAATATATATAATAGTAAATACACATTCAGCAAAATAACATTATTTAACTTTAGTCAACAACGATTTAGTTCTAAAAGTAAATAAGCTGTTAAAATTGAAATTACTAGTGTTGAATCTATAAATAAGTGTTATTTTATTGTTGTGTTAATAATTTTGAAAGGAATTTATGTCAAGATATACAGGTAGTATAAACCGTAAGTCTAGACGTTATGGCTTTTCTCTATTAGAAAACAACAAAGAGTTCTCTAAGGGAAAGAAAAGAACATACGCTCCAGGAGCTCACGGCACTAACAAAAGAAAATTGTCTGGTTATGCAGAACAATTGCAAGAAAAACAAAAATTGCAATTCATGTATGGAATGAATGACCGTCAATTTAGAAGACTATTCAAGATGGCCAAGAGAATGAAGGGTTCTAATGCCCTAAACTTACTTATTATTCTTGAATCAAGAATTGATAACTTAGTCTTTAGAATGGGATTTGCTCCAACAAGAAGAGCATCTAGACAATTAGTTAACCATGGACATGTATTACTAAATGGTAAAAAGTGTTCAATCGCTTCAACAATCTGCAAAGTTGGTGATAAGATTTCTATTAAAGAAAAATCTAGAGCTTTACCAGTAGTTAAAGATACTGAATTAGCTAAACCACTTGAATTTGTTAAAGTTGATAAGGCTAATGCCACAGGTGAATATGTTAGATTCCCTCAACGTGAAGAACTTAATCAAGAAATTAATGAAACTTACGTTGTTGAATGGTTCAACAAATTCGCTTAATAAAAAATCAAACCGATTGGTTTGATTTTTATTTTTTATTTCAATTCAAATTTAATGTAATGGTCAAATGCTTTGCCAGCTTCACAATATAAATCACTGTATGTTGTGTATTTTAATTGTGGTTCAATAGCTATAGCTCCATATTGCTTGTCTAAACCATATGATAACATTTCAATCGGATCATTTCAACAGTCAGCATAGATATTTGCCATGCTAAAGTTTGTTGTAACATCTAATGTTGTACCTTCATAGGACAAAGTCACTTTTCCTAAGGTAGGATTATTGAAAATTCACGCATGGTCATATCCTCTAGTAGCATTTGGACTAGCTTTAGCTACTTCAGCAATATCTTGCCCAACTTTTTTTGGTTTTTGAAAGTTGAATCAATTTTCAACTGTAGCTTCTTGCATATTGAACATTCTTTCAGGATGCCCTATCATTCTTTTTCCAGCATCTACAAATAATGTGTGGTCTAAAACATCATTACCACCCAATCTTCAATAGATATGAGTTGTCATATTTAATACTGTCTTAGCGTCAGGAGTTGCCAACATCTTGATTGTAAATGTGTTAGTATCTTTTTCAATTACATAAGTAACTACAAAATCAACCTTTGCAGGAAAACCTGCCTCATTATTAGATGATGTGTATTTGAAGATAACATTAATTGTTTTATCGTCTTCAGTTACTGAATAATTAAATTTCTTAAAAGAAATTCCATCTTTTCCACCATGTAAACAGTTATGTTTTCCTGGCTCGTTAATTTGAATTTGGTATGTTTTATCATCAACTTTAATGATGCCATCAGCTAATCTACCGCATGTTCTTCCAACAATCTTGCCAGAATACTTACCAGTAGTTAGAAATACTTTTCTATCAACAGGGTGGTAAGTTATTACTTTATTTTTGTATTTAACTGAATATATTGACGCACCTAGTTGACAAAATTCAATTTCCAAATCTTTATTGTTCTTAATTGAGAAGAAATCAATTCCTTCTATTGTTTGTTTATTTTTAACTAAATTTTCCATACACAAAAATTATATATGGATAAAAAGCTAAAGCTTTTTATTTTTATAGTTTAATATATATAATTTAATTGTATGAAGAACACTATCAGACTAGTGGAAGATTTCATTTACTATGGAGAGAAGGTTCTTGGTCTGTTTCCATATGATGCAATTGAAGCTAGAAATAAAATTTATTACGAATTAGGAATGTATCCTAACGCCTACTACAAATACAAACAACCAACAAAAATATATGATGTTGACTACTTTGTAGCTAATTTCAATGAATTATTTAGGCATAAAAAGTGAGACTTAATCACTAGCAGAATTAAATTAGCTAGATTATTTGATATTATTTCTCCATCCCCATCAGATGTAATTAAGAGATATTATCGTTTTGCAAGAGTCTCTAAAAGAAGAGCAGCAACTTATCTGTACAATTTAGGTGTAAACAACCACTATATTCACTTAAGAGCTGTAAAACAAAATATTGAGTGGACAGCACACTTTGACCACAGGCAAGATATTGAAGTTACTATTAATCTTTCAAAACCTGAGAAAACAACTGCTGAAATTGCTAGTTTAATTGAATTGCCGCAAAGCGCAAACTACCCTAAGTGTCCTTTATGTATTGAAAACTTAGGCTTCTTTGGTGACTCAAAGCGTCCGCAAAGACAAACATTAAGAATAGTTCCATTTAGTTTGTGTGGTGAAAGATGATTTATGCAATACTCACCATTTGGCTATTTTAATGAGCATATGATTTTAATTGCTATGAAACATGCTAATATGGAAATTACACCAAGAATTTTCATAATAATGATGGCGGCATTGAAAGAATTCCCATTCTATATTATTTCAAGTAATGGCGACTTGCCTATTGTTGGTGGTTCTATTTTGAATCATGAACATTTCCAATGCGGTGATCATGTCTTTCCTATTCAAAAGGCTCCTGATTTGCATAAAATACCAACAAAGAAATATAAAGATGTTAAGGCATCGATTGTTAATTTCTATAACTCAGCTATCAGACTAGTGTCTGATAACCCAACTCATATTGTTGAGTGCTGCGATGAAATTTTAAACAAATGAATCAATTTTAATGCACCAGAAGTTAATATTGTGTCTCACACCGGACAAACTAGACATAATACAATTACACCTGTCTTTAGAATTAGGAATGATAAGAAGTATGAAGCTATCCTTATTTTAAGAAATAATAGAAAATCAACTAAATATCCTAATGGTATCTTCCATGCTCATACTCAATATTTCCACATTAAGAAAGAAAACATTGGTGCAATAGAAGCTATGGGTAGATTCATTTTACCTGGTAGATTAAAAGAACAAATGGAAATGGCAACTCAAGCAGTCAAGCAAGGCCTAGTAACTAAAAAATTATTCTTAAAGAAGTATCCTAAGTTAGAGGGCTTTGACAGAATGATTAGATATATGAGTAGACACGATATGGCTGCTCAAGAATACATCAATGATGTATGTAAAGCAATTTTGATTAATACTGCAGTATTTAAAAAAGATGCTTTAGGCAATAAACATTTCAAAAGATTTATCAAATCTATAAAGATATAATTTGATTGGAGAAAATATGAATAAATTATTAAAGAATTATTGAAAACAAAATTTCAAAACAAAACCAACTAGATATTTCATCTCTCCTGGTAGATATGAAATCGTTGGTAACCACACAGACCACAATAGAGGCCTTGCTCTAGTTGCCGGTGCTTCATTATTAGTAGAAGCATTAGTAAACAAAACTAAAAACAACAAAGTAACTATTGCTTCTAAAGGAATAGGAAAATGTAGTTTTGTAGCTAAAGCTACTAAACCAAACAAAAAAGAATTTGGAAAGTTCATTGCTTTAGTTAAAGGTATTGTATCAGGCTTTGCTAAAAAAGGATACAAGATTGGTGGTTTTGATGCTGCTTGTGTATCGCAAGTAATAGTTGGTGGTGGTGTTTCATCATCTGCTGCATTTGAAATGTTAGTTTGTGAAATCCTAAATGTTTTATATAACAAAGGCAAACTACCTAAAATGGAAATGGTTAAGATTGCACAAAAAGCTGAGAACTTATATTTTAATAAACCTTGTGGTTTATTAGACCAAACTGGTGCATGTTATGGTGGAATTAGTTATGTTGACTTCAACAACTTATCCAATCCAAAAGTAATTAACACTAAGTTCCCATTTACTAATTACAAGATTGTGTTAATTAATAGTGGCGGCGATCACTCTAACTTAACACCTTTATATGCTTCTATCATTGGAGATATGAAGAAAGTATCTAAAGCTTTCAAGAAAACTCACTTAAGAGATGTTAGCTATGCTAACTACAAAGCTTTAATTAAGAAAAATCCAAGAGCTTTACCTAAGTCAGCACAAAACCGTGCAGTTCACTTCTTTGAAGAATGTTTAAGAGTTAAGAAAGCATTTAATGCATGTAAGAAAAAAGACCTTAAAGCTTTCTTAGCAGCTGTTAATGGTTCTGGACTAAGCTCATCTAAACTATTAAAGAACACATGTGTTCCTGGAAAAGAAAACGCAAAGACTTCCCCAGAAAGATGTTTGAAGCTAGCTAGAAAGATTGCTCCAAAATCAGCTCACCGTATTCATGGCGGTGGATTTGCTGGAACAACATTGCACTTTGTTTCTCCTAAGGAATTCAATAAATTCTATAAGACAATGTGCAAGCAATACAAAGCAGCTAATGTTCACATTGTAAGTATTAACCCTAAAGGTGCGCACGAAGAAAAACTTAGATAAGAAAAAGGATGCAAAGCATCCTTTTTATATTGTACCCATTTGGCTTATGATGCCTAATATGACTTTGATTAGCGATTTATATGTGTTTATATAAAGTGTTTCTTTTGGATCGTGCACATCCTTGATTGTCGGGCCAATTGAAGTTTGTTGAATGTTATTATTGTATTTATATCACCAACCATTTTCAATGCCTCCGTGAGTTCTTTCAATTGTGTAGTTCACCCCTATTTTTTCATATTCTTTGCAAACTAAATTACGAATTTTATCGTTCTCGCTATATTTAAAGGCAGGATAATGAGAAACAACATCTATATCTTTAACCTTTGCACCAGTGGTTCATAGTGTTTTAGCTAAATTGAATAAATCTCTAGTGTAATTAATGTATTCCCTTTCTAAGTAAGTGTCGCTATCTGAACGATCAAAGATCATGAAATTAAATTGGTTTTTAAATTCACCCTTAAAAAATGTATTAGTTAAATGTAACTCAACAGGACAAACGTTTGAACTTGACACCAAACGTTTTTTACCCTCAATAATTTCAGTCTCTTGTGCACCAAATTTTAAAGAGTTTAATAGTACCTGTATTACTGATGAGTCATTTGCAGTTAACATAGGTTTGCCATCATAATCATCGCTATCATCTCTTGGGATTACTTGAATTGCAAGATTTTTTTCCATAGGATTTAGTTCTTTGCAATCATCTAATACACCATTAGCAAAAATCTTCAAAAGCGCCTCTCAATTATTTTTTTTCATTCTTTCGGTAATGGGCAAAGCAATAATATATTTTGCACTCCCTGGGATAACATTGCCTAGGGTTTCATTTGATTGAATATCAACTATGTTATATACATCAATACCTAATGTAGAGTCAATGGCTGAAAGAATTCTGGCGCCAAGAATTGGTGCATTTATTGGGTCATTAATCATATTAACACCAGAATGTCCGCCCATTCCACCTGTTATATTAATTTCAAATAGTATATGTGCATCTTTGTTAAAGTTTTCAGTTTGAAAAGATTCAACTGGATAATTAGCGCTATAACCACCAGCACATGAAGCAAAAATTTGTCCTTCGTCTTCAGCATCAAGATTAATTAGATAATTAAAACCATCTACACTCGATAATGGATTTATGTACCCACCGTCCATTTTTCCTAATTCAGCAGCGCCGATTTGTCCTAGCTCTTCATCATTGGTAAAAATGCATCTAATTGGTCCATGTTTATATTTTTTATTGATTGTTAAAGCAAGAATAAACGCTAAACCAGCACCATTATCAGCGCCTAATGAAGTCTTCTTATTTTCTGTGTGAATAATTGGTTGTCCATCGCTTGTATAGTCCAAAACTGGAATCGGATGATCCCATGTGACACCTTCAACCGTTTTTCATACCATATCCATATGAGCTTGCAGAACCAATGGTTTTCATTCTAGGCAACCTTCTGATGGTGGGATATCATATCATATGTTACCATATGAATCAACCATTACTTCTTCAATCCCGGCTGATGTTATTACATCTATTAAATAATTCCTAATAGCTTCTGTTTCTTTTGAAGCGTGTGGAATTGCACAAATCCCGTGTTTATAATCATTACCAACAAATTGTTTTATTGTTTCATTAAGTAAATCGTCTACTAAATTATTTTGAGAACAACTAACAGCAGCCATTAATGGGCTAACTGATAAAAGTGTTGTAGAAATAATAGGAGCAATTAGTCTCTTTTTCATATAGACCTCTTTTCACCTATATTATAAAAATAAAAAGATGCTACGCATCTTTTTTCATTTCATTAATTGCTTTAAACATTTGCGAAGCAATATCTTCTGGTTCTAAGCCACCAGTTAAACCACCAAACGCTGGTAAAACAATTGACTTAATTTTGTTTTCCTTAGCAACTTTTAATACAGCTTTTGTGCAATCATATACTACAGTTGGATCTTTAATCACACTAGGTATAGCCATAGTTGGACAATGTATCAAATGCATTTTGGTATTTGGGATTTTAACTATAAATGCAGTTGAAACTGGTTGGCATCCATCATAGTGTTTCTTAATGTAATCTTGTACAACTGCCATTAGCATAACACCAAAGTATTTTGTAATAGCTCCATCATAACCACCAGTCATAATTCCAAAGGAATTACCTGGACTAACAATACATTCTAAGTCTTTATGAGATTTAACAAAATGATCGAATTCATCATTAATAACTTCGACATTTTCAAAATCTTTAAACTTAGCATTCCATGCATTTGTTAAGTTTATATTAAAATCTAACAAATATATTTTCATAACTATAAAATCTCGTGGTTAAGGTGTTTTTTACCTTGTCAAATTAATGGTAAACCATATTGTTTATCGTGATTTTTAATAAATATATCGTTAAGGAATATTACACCTACCATGCCAGCAGCTAATATTCAGAAGATGATTGCTGTTTGTCAGTTAGGCAAATCTGTTGATTTGAATAATCCTCAACTTGCGCTAGCATTAATTCAATCAGGATGCATAATTGGCAATGCTAAGTATTGGTAGAAGGCACAATAAATGAAGACAAAGTAGCAAGCAATTACACCAAACAATGCCGTTACTGGGAAGATTCTTAATTTTCTTACTTCAATATTCTTAGTAAATCTATTGATAAACCCATAAAGAAGCAGTGTTCCATAGAATAAATAGAATAATGAAACAAGTATGTTAGATGATCCATCTGCTATCGCATCTGTGTTTAATATTGCTGATGGAATTAGCAGAATCGCTCACCAACAGAAACTAGTTAAACCAAAGTATGCTGTACCAGCATATAGTTTTCCTGTTGGTTTTTTGTGCATTAAATATTTGCTTCTGAACAGTAAGTTAGTTTCACATGCTGTTTGGCAAGCACTAATTCCTGTATATGTTAAACCATTAATAACACCAACAATACAAACAAAGATAAAGATTGACATAGTCGATGTTACTATCTTGCAACCAATTGTTTGTGTGTCACCATCAAATATTAATGAGATCAATTCATTAACATTTCCAGTGCCTGCTGCCATACAGCCAATACTAATTGATAAATTAACAATAGAAATAACGACAATTACCA
>JAZRVJ010000040.1:0-16810 GCA_045599065.1 Mycoplasmoidaceae bacterium | reverse complement strand
CAATACCTAGTTTTGATTTAATGGTGGAGCCTAAGGGAATCAAACCCTCGACCCCCTGAGTGCAAATCAGGTGCTCTATCAGGCTGAGCTAAGGCCCCATTATATGGTGGGAGTAAATTGACTCGAACAATCGACCTCACCCTTATCAGGGGTGTGCTCTAACCAACTGAGCTATACTCCCATAGCAAACTAATTATATTATTTAGTTGCTTTAGTTTTTGTTTCTTTTTTAACAGTTTTAGTAGTTGTTTTCTTAACTGTTTTTGTAGTAGGTTTTTTGGCTTCAACCTTTGGTTGTTCAGCCTTAACTTCTACTTTTTTAACTACTGGTTTTGTTTTTGGAGTTTTAACTGCTTTCTTAACACCATATTTATTTTTCTTGTTTAAAGTTTTTAGTGTTCTAGCAGAAACTCTAACTTTTTTAGTTTGACCGTTTGGCAATGTAATTCTTACAGTTTGCAAGTTAACATTTCAAACTCTTCTTGAGTGGTTCATCGCATGAGATTTCTTGTTTCCACTCATAGCTTTTTTACCAGTAAAATAATCTTTTCTACTCATATTTTCTAACCTATATGTGTTTTTCTATTATATCAAAAAAGTGAAATTATTTTTTGTATATTTAATAAAAAATATAAAATAATATATTTTTATTTAAAAACAATCTATTAGACCATATAAAATTATATATAATTTTATATATGAATATTTCGTTAAAAAGTAAGAAAGTTTGCTTAGGTATTGGCTTGGGGTTATTGAGTACAACATCAATAGTCACACCAATTTCGCTTTGCACTTCTTGTAGTGAAAATGTCAAATATATTGATAGCATTGATGAAAAATTTGATGTTTCATCAGTTACATATAATGCAGCCAAGAGAGATTTTAAGATCCTTTATCGTGATAAACTAGAACACGAATTTTTACCTGAAGAAGATATTCAAGTAGAAATGGAATACTTACAAAAAGACTTGGACAACTTTGATAGTACTTTTAAAGCATCTGAAAAAAGAAGAAGAGCAGATGCCACACAATTGAGAATGTATTCTGCTTCTGAATATGAATTAGAAGAAAGCAAATATTTAGACTATACAACTTTAACTAATGCTTTAGTTGAGTTTGCTAATGAAAAATACGATGTTCAACTTGTAAGAAAATCTACCGCAACTTGAGGTGATTTAAGAGAAAGTTATACAGCATTGCGTAATTCAACTCAGACTTATATGGAAGGTCTTGACATAGATGAACCAACAATTCAAGCATTATTAGCTCAATGTGATGAGCAAAGAGACGCAATGATGACTGACCTCCAAGCAAAATATGGGAATGATGCATTAGCAGGTTTAATCAATGGTTTACCAAGATTAATGTCATGTTTTGATGCTGTGAACAAAGATATCGCTGCTATCGCTGCAACAAACATGCTAAAAGAATTTTTTAATAAATACACTTTAGTTTTTGATGAAAAGGGCGACCACAACCATTATGACGAAATTCAAGATCAATTAATTGAAGGTGAAGTAATTAGCGACACTTTAATGAAAAAAATGTTCAAATGTGTTGAACAAAAATCAGGAAATGAAATAGATTATGATCCTGAGACAATGATTCCAGGATACAAACTTACACCAACACTACATGCAAAAATTCCTGATCCAATCCACAACACTTATAAGATCTCAATAGATTGAGCACTTATAAGAAAAACATATCTTGATCCTTTATTCTCTGATAAAGATAGAGAAGATGCAACTGGACATGTATATGGTCAAAGTCAAGATTTATTAGATGGTAAATTTAATGATAAAACACCTATTGCAGACGTTATGCGTAGCTGCGAAAGGGAATATCTTGAATATAGTCTTTACCCAACTGCAATATATGAATCAAAGCAAATAGGTGAGGCTTATTTCAATAAAAAATCTAAAGACGGCTATATAAGATTTAAATGAAATGACATAATGGCCGACAACAAATATGAACAATTTTTTGCCGGTATTGCTGATCCAAAAGGGTCTGAAGGTACATTAACCTTAAAAAATCTTGCTGATTCTGGATTGCAAATTTCTAATGATGGTAAATACTACACAGATGTTAATGATTTACTAGATAAAGTTGGTGAAGGGGTTGAACTTGATGACGAGGACTCTTTGACACTTGCAGAGAAATTTATTAGAAATTGCGATGTCAAGTCAGCTGTAGAAATTGTTAATGGAGATGATCACATAGTTACTAACGACTTTTCTATTGAATATAGAAATAGTCACTACAAAAATAGTCCTAACAAAGAAGATGAAAAGAACCATTGATATAGGGGTTTAGAGACTTTCCATAACGATGGCTATCCTATTTCACCAGAATTCTTTGTTATCGCAAACGAAGCATACAACCATGCAAAACAATGGGTTGATGTTTATCGTAATAAAAAGATAGATGAAATGTATGATGCATCTGACAGTCTTCTCGTTTCATTAATTTGCTCTGCAACACAAGATGCACTATATACTGCATATTATTGCTTCCGTTTAGTTGTACCATTTACTATGCTGATAGATGGAACCCCAAGGCCAAATTGGGCTTGTGCTATTGCTCTTGGTGCATCTGAAGCGATTTTGTTAGCAACATATATTACGTTAGTAACTAAAACAATGATTATTCCTTTTAGAGAATGTGCTGATAACAATGCTAAATTCCTTAAGAGCGCATCATTTGAGAAAATGGCTGAGAGAATCGACAAAGATGAAGATTGATTCTGTCCTATGGATGAAAATGGTAAATATGATAAGACACTTTATAAGACTAAAATGAATAAATTCTGTATGGCAAATTTCCAAACAGAATCTAGACCACTTTATCAATACTATTCAAATTTTCATCAACAAGAGGCATGTAAGGATTTTGTTAAAGGAATAGTTGATAATCATATTGATTCTGTTACAATTCAGTCAATAACTGATAAAGTAACATTGCCAATTGGATCAGTAAATGTGTGGTCTGCATCATATACTGCCCTATCATTTGTTATCAACCTTGCACTTGGACCTACAACTAACCCATTTAAGCCGTGGCATTGAGGTATAGAAACATGACTATGAGCAGTTGTATTCTTGCTTGACCAAGCAATTAAACAAACAATAAAACTTATTTTATACATTGTTTCTCACACAATTAAGAAATTTGTTACAGGAATTTGATAATTATGAAAAGAACTTTATTTAATTTAGGAAAAGGTGTTTCGTTAGCTAGCTTACCTGCAATGATTGTTGGTGCTTCTTTACCAGCTATTTATGCGACTGCAAAACTTTTACAGGAAGATAATGCACGTAGAATTATTCCTGACAACTATTTTAAAGTGGATGAAAAAACTCATACACTATTAGGATTTGCTGATTTTGTAACACCAAATATGTTACGTAAAGGTAGATTTGATACACTTGCTGTTCCTAGAAATGTTACAAGAATTGCACCTTATGCTTTTGCATACATGTTTGATGGTAATGCAAATGATATTAAAACTATTCAATTAAACCTTGAGCTTCAATCAATTGGTCAAGGTGCTTTCTTACGCTGTTATGGTTTACAAAATATACTAAATTTAGAACTATGCTATAACTTAGTATCAATTGAACAAGATGCATTCCATTATTGTAAGGGGTTGGTGGGAAGTCTTATTTTCCCAGCATACCTACAAACCATTGGTTCCTGGGCATTTAGTAATTGTGATATGCTACAAATAATATCAATTCCAGATACGGTTGCAAACATAGGTGACTATGCATTCAACCATTGTATTTCTGTTTCAGACATCGTTATTGATGGTGATGGTTCAAAACCACTTTGAGCTGGACAAAAATCCTATGCTTTTGCAGAAGTTGGTAGCTATTCTAGCGAGGATAAAACTGTTTGAATAATGAATCATAATACACCTGTAGAAGATTTGGAAGATTTATTTAAGAATAATTTAAATCTTGATTGTTCTGCTGATCCAAAAATCGAAAACGTTTTTCATTTTGTTGCATATATTGGTGAGATGGATGAAGATGCTTTCGAATTAGATGAAACTGGTGAAACCTTAAAAGGCTTAAAATTAGATCTTGAAGATATACCGCCATTTTCTGAAATAAAAATTCCTAGCACAGTTAAAACAATTGCTGCCAGTGCATTTAAAAATAAAATTCCTTTAGATGATCTAGGATACCCTAGATGTAAACTGGTTTTAAATGATGGTTTAACAGAAATAGGTGAAAGTGCTTTTGAGGGTTGTGAAGGAATTTTTGGCGAATTACATATTCCTGATAGTGTAACAAAAATTGGCAAAAGTGCTTTTAATGGTACAAGAATATCTGGTACATTAGCTTTACCAGCCAATGATAAATATGTCAAGGTTGAGGAAAACACATTCCAAGGAACAAGAATTCAGAAATTGGTTTTGCCTTCTCAATTCCAATTTTCTTCACAAGCAGATCCGTTTGGTGCATCAGCTTTTGCTAATTGTACTTTCTTAGATTGTGTTGATGTTTCATCTTTCGATCCGCAAAAAACATATCAATGGAAACAATTTCAAGGGACATCGCCTTTCTTAAACGTAGCTGATAAAGGAACAATCTTTTATCCATATCTTGCCGGAGGAACCCAATCTATTGAATCCAATTATAAATCGTTCTATGATGTAAAACTTTGTAGTCAAACAGAAACAAGAAAATATTGGATGCCATATACAAAAAATCCTGAATTAGGCGCATTCCCATATGATGTCTTAGGCACAAGATCATATTATGTTAATGGTGATACTTTGTTAGGTTTAAGAGATGAATATAAAGATCCTGAAATGATTGCTAAATTTAATCAAATTAAGATTCCAAGAGAAGTTAGAGTTATTGGTTCTTCAGCCTTCAAAGATACTTTTGTTGATGCTTCTGTAAAGGACAATTATGATCTTCCAGCCAAAAGATGAGAATTATCTTTAAACTTTGGTCTTGAAGAAATAGGTGAATCAGCTTTTGAAAATGATTTGTTAATTGTTGGTGACGTCACTATCCCAAGAACAGTTCAATCAATCAAAAGAAATGCATTTAAAAACGCCAGCGGAATAAGTTCCTTTAAAATCTCCAAAGGTATTAAGAGTATAAATGCATATGCATTTCAACAAGAAATCGGCTTCTCTTCTACTACTACTGGTGGAACAAGATTAAAATACATTGATCTAACTGCATTAGATTCATATGATGTTAATAACATAAAATTAGACACATATGCTCTTTATGTTAATGATCAAGGTGGAACAATCTATGTCAGTCAAGAAGCCTTACCTTATTGACAAGACAAGGTAGACTGAGGTCGACTAGTATTGGGTAATGGTTGAACATTTAAGGGGGTTGCTTAATATGAAAAAGAAATGATTAAGTCGCTCACTTTTGATAAGCTCAACAGTAGGAATTTTGGCTCCAACTACATGTTTATTGGTCTCTTGCCAAGAAAAAGAACATGAATATATTAAGTCTATTACATTAAGTTTAAAACCAGATTATGTTTCTCCTGGTAAAACTGTAGCCGTTAGAAAGAAAATATATCCTTATGCTGCAACAAATAACCCATTAAAATGGGAAATTCTCGATAGTCCTTTTGAAGGAATCGAAATTACTCAAGATGGAAAAATTACTGTTCCGAGATCGATTAAAATAACTGATCCAAAGATAATGCATATTAGAGCAACAGACTTGGACGACCCTGAAATATATGATGATTTAGCTATTGCTATTATTAACGAGCCAGAGGCTGACCAAAAATTTATTGGATTTGCAGATAATAAAATTACATACAAAAATGTCGATGGCGAATCAGCTTCTGTAAAAATAATTAAAAACGACAACAACCTTTATACAGTTGAACACCCTATTGATTTATTTGAAGGAAGACCATTTGAAAATATTGAATTTTTACCAATTGTTGGTAAAGGTTACAACACAAAAATGCAATTGCACCTTCATGGTGAAGATACAAAAACGCTCCGTGCACTTTCATGAGTGGGTTATTTAGATAATTCTTGAACAGAGGAAATCCCAACATTTAAGGTAACCTTTATTGAACACCTTCACGATGTAATGGAAGTTAAGTTTGCTTGTGATGAAACAGTAACATTGAGAATTGATTTCAATGTTTATCAATCGCCAGAAAAATATACACCACCAGAAATGGCTTATTATGACCCCGACAGTTATCACACAATTGAACCAACTGTAATGCAATCATACACTTCACAAATTAAATTACCTATTCATCATGCTGAATCACCAACCATTAGACATGATGTAATGGAAAATGTTTTTGTTTATCGTAAACCTTATGAATATTTAGATGATTTATCATTCTCTTTTGTGCTTGCAGAGGGAATTACTGAAGACATGATTTCATGTGAAATCACTTCTGAAAAGGAAATAGTTTGAAGAGAGTATGATGATTACAAGGTTTTAGCTCTTACATTAGACTTTACAATCGATTTATCTAAATTCGATGCTAAGGATTACGATTATGAAACAGCTGAAATTTTAACATTCCATGTAAGTGATACACATGCTCAAAACACATATTGTACATTCTATGCTCTTTGAGATGATATTAAGGAGGCACAATAATGAAAAAACACAAATTATTGTTTGTTGCTCCTGTATTATCAACTTCATTACTTGCTCCAACAATTTCTAGTTGTAGCATCTTTGAAGACATTTGGACAATGCCAAGAGCTATTGATGGTTCTAACTGAACAGGTGTTCTAGCTGGCAAGTTTACTTCTGATGACTATTATATAGATGATGAAAAACAAGAAATTCATTATTGGAATGGTGAATCAATTATTGCTGAAGACTTAGTAATACCAAACTATGTTTGATATTATGGTCAAAAATATAAAGCTATTATTGACCCAATATGTTTTGAAAATTCAGCAACTATAATTGGATCTGTTGAACTTAATGATTGGATGAATGACTTGCCAAGCTATGTCTTTAATAACTGTGGAAACATTACATCTATTACTTTTCACGACTATCCAACTAGTCTTGGACAATACTCATTATATAAGTGTGTTAACCTTACAAATATTTATGTTAAAAAACCAGGTTTACCTATTGATTCTGATTGAACTGTTAACTTAGAACAAATAGGCAACTATGCTTTAGCATCCACTGCATTAGCTGGATCTTTGGTGTTTACTGATTCATTAAGAGAATTAGGATATAACGCTTTTGATGATTGTAAACAAATAAAAACTGTAAACATGAGGTTCTGCACTGAACTTAAAGTTATTAGTCAAGGATGTTTTACTGGGTGCCGTTTATTAACTAGGATAAGTTTGCCAAACTCAATAGAAGAAATTGGAGACTCTGCCTTCATTTCATGTACTGATTTAGTTGAGGTTATTCTAAATGATGAAAACCAACGAATTCAATTGGATGATAATGCATTTAGAGATTGTCCAAGATTTGTTAGATTTTCATCTGCACCTATAGTTAAGAAAATAGGTGAAGCTTGCTTCTATGGTGACAAATCACTTGAATTTGCACCATGACTTGATACAAGAAATAGCGGTCTTGAAATTGGAATGAATGCATTTGCAGATTGTGGTTTTTGTGGTGTAGAATTTAGTCCTGATGTTTCAATAGATGTTGATTCATGTGCTTTTGGTGATTGCAGACAACTAAGATCAATCGACTTCTCTAGTTTTAAGAAAAACGACCCTGTTCCTGATTGAGTTGGGGAAGATATTTTTACTTCAACAATACCTGATGGAAGAATAGTTATATCGCAAGATATTTGAGATAATATGAACACAGGATCAGGAGAGTGGACATATTTCTTCTTAGAATCAACTGGCGCATATACACTTTTTGAAAATGGTTGGAAATTTAAAATAAAATAGGACTTAAATCCTATTTTATTTCAACAACTCAGTCAGAAGGAAGATCTGTGTCGTTATGTCATTTTTTTAATAACGCTTGTCAATCATTTTTTAATTCTCGACTATAAATGTAAAAGAACCGAGCAAGACCAAGATCTTTATAAGATTGCAACCCCTCTAGTGGATGAGAAGCATCTATGTATGGTATAGTTTTAAAAGCAGACAAGTCAATTTTTTCTAATCGTTTATTTTCATCTCGCCCATCGTGTTTAAATAATGCATCTCCAAGAGTTTCAATTGTTTCAGGTAATGAAATGTAGTGAATGCAACTATCTGCAAAGGCATAGTCACCAATAAATGCAAGAGACGGCTTGACACTATTTTCAAAACCAAAACCACATTCAGGTGGCGCATCTGCAGCTATAGGCTTCATGTAAGTAGCACTGTAAAAGGCGCGTGCGCCCATTGTAGTTAAGCTATCCGGAAGAATAATATTTCCTGCAACTCCAGCATTTTCAAATGCACCTGTTTTGCCATCGCCATTTATGGTAATTTCTTTTAACCCCTTGCCTAAAAACAATCTTCTTCCAATAGGCCAATAATTCGAACTAACTGGAGGAATGCAACGAAGTGGATCAAAATCTAGAGGTTTTGTTGAGAAGTAATCAAATCCTACTTTATTAGGGGCAATACTAATTTTTGTTACATCATCAGGGATTTTGATTAGTGCAATATCCCTTATATCACTTTTATTTATTTTGTTTATGTTAAGACCAATTAAAGTATGATTATTGTCTATTTCGAATCAACTTTCGTCCGTTACTTCACATTCCAAACTATTAACACTATAAGGAGTTCAATTTTGTTTTCAATTGTTTATATCATATGCTTCTGAAGTAATTCCTCCCAAGCCTTTGGCTTGCAAGTGTTGAATTCAATCTCAACGTTTCAAATCAGAATCTATTTTTTTGTGTTTGTCATCAAAACGATCACCCACTCATACAATACCTGACTTATGATTTCAAGATTGTGAATCAAAATACTTTCAGTTTTTATATAGGTCATTGGTTAATCATGATGGCATTCCATAACAACCCGATAAATCAAGCACTTCCAAGTTAAAGAAATTAAAAAACGCTTTATTAGCAACATAATCAACATTTTGTGCAATATACAGAGTAGTTATTGTTTTATAAGTGTCAGGATTATTGTCAATTAAATTAAAAGCTCCATCATTAATTCTAGCAATTGAAGAAGGAATCATAATAGTAGAAAAATGTTGGATTGTAGCAACAGTAACGGTTTCTTTTCAACCAACAATACTAGATCCACTAAGTTTGAAAAAATCTACTGGAACAATGTCGGTTGGTGTGAATTTAAATTCACATCCAATATCGTTTATATTTGTTATTTGCGTAAATCCAAAAGAGTTTGTAAAAGAAAACTCTATATTAAAAGTAAGAAAATCATCCTCTACAATGCTATAACTCAAATCAATTGGAACATACAAATAGTAGAATTTTCCTTCTTTAACAACGTGACCAATTGTTTGTGTAAGTTTTAAACATTCATATGATTGACCACCAACCAAGCGCATTTGTACACTTGATTGAGGCATATTACTAAATTGGAATTTATATTCATAGTGTCAGGAATCTTCGCATTTTAATGACTCTTGCGATGAAACAATTTCGTCTTTATATTGTTCCTCTTGGAAAAAATAATTTACTTGCAAACCATTAATATAAAAATCTTCATTTCCAAGATTGAAACGCAAAGCAAAATCTATTTTTTTATCATAGTGAATAGTTGAACTAATCCTAAGAGATATTTTTCCCTTAGATCCAGAAATGTGTGTTTCATCAACATTAACATATACATCTGAACCAGCACCAATTACACTCACGCTTGTGTTTGTAGGCAACGTCTTGTTAGCAATACAATTTATAACAAAATCGTGTTCATAAGAAATTACTTTTTCCTTATCAACTTTTATATCTAATGGTGCATCGTCATTACTACAACTTGTAACTAAAGATAAAGCAGGAGAAAAAGTTGCAATTAAGCAACAAGGTATCAAGGCTCTAATTTTTTTTCTCATAAAAATATTATATAAAAAAATAACATAAATGTTATTTTTTAATTACTAGTAATAGTTTCAGAAAATGGTTTTTGTTCATTGGGTTGTGAAACTCCAGGTAATGGTTCAGATGATGTTGTAGATACCTTATCAGACTTAACTTCTCATTTTTGTGTAGGCATTTGTCCATTTTTGCTTCTTCTAAGATAAATAATTGAAGTAACCAATACTGAGGCAAGAAGACAAAGTCTAAGAATTTCAAGGAAACCAACAAAGAACATTGCTACTTTTCTTCCTTGCTCATCCATAATTTTCCATGTAACACAATAAACGAATAAAGCAAAAGCAACACAGCCAAAAATAATATGGCATGAAACTACACCGATATAGTGAATTAAAAAGCGAAGTTGATTGTTTACTTTCATTTTTTTGAAAATAACTATGTTAGCAACCATAGCTGCTACCCATAAAGCCATAAAGACAACATCAATTATGCAAAGAATAAAGATAGCAATATGCAACCCCTTTTGTTCTTCACGGCCTATATTGTTAGTACTATATAGTCAATATCAAATTCCAGCAATGATAGAAATACAAATTAAACTAATAATTGTGCATGCAATGATTAAAAACATATAAAGACGTGATCTTTTGTTCATCTTTTCAGGATTTTTTAGACCAATATTTTGATTATTTTCAGTCATCATAATTCTTAATAATTATACATTATTAAATGTATAATTCTAATATGAAAAATAAGTTAATTATTGTTGCTGGATGTAGTGGATCAGGTAAATCCTATGTGTCTAAAACTATCCTTCATAGTTTTAGAAAAAAAGATGCTCAAATCATTTGTATGGATCGCTTCTATAAGAAGAATGCATCTTTAATGCCAAAAGTTAAAAAAAGTGGCAATCCAAATTTTGATCATCCAGATGCAATTGATTGACAAGCTTTAATCAAATGTCTTACAAATTTACTTAATGGTAAAACAACTCTTGTTCCTAAATATGATTATGTTCACCACAAAAGAATAAAAGGTGAAAAAATTAAACCATCTAAAATCATTATTTTAGAAGGTGTTTTAGCTTTGCTAAACAACAAAATTAACAAAATGGCTGAATTGAAAATTTTTGTTGATACATCGACAAATCAATGCTTTATTCGTAGATTAAAAAGAGATAAAGTTGAAAGAGGAAGATCAACTAAATCGATCATTAATCAATGAACTGAATCAGTCGAACCTATGTATGATACTTATGTCAAACCAAAAAGATGAGTAGCCGATTTCCTTTTGCCTTGAGATAAGAAGAATGAAAATAGTTTAAAATATTTATCTGCAGCAATACAAATGCTACTTGAAAAATAGGAGAAATTATGTCTAAGAAATTATTTGATGAAAATCTAGCTGTTAATACTTTAAGAGTATTGTCTGCTAGTGCTATTACAAAAGCAAAATCAGGACACCCCGGTATTGCTTTAGGTGCTGCACCAATCTTATATGAATTATTTGTAAATCAAATGAATGTATGTCCTAAATACACAGACTATTACAATAGAGATAGATTTGTTTTGTCTGCTGGACATGCATCTGCTTTACTGTATGCTACTATGTTGCTTTGTGGTTTTAAAGCACCGACAATGGAAGATTTGAAGAATTTTAGACAAATAGGATCTAACACAGCAGGACACCCTGAACCAGAATTATTAGACGGTATTGAAGTTTGTTCAGGACCATTAGGCCAAGGTATTGCCATGGCTGTTGGTCTTGCTATCGCTAGCAAGAAAATGGCAAATTTAGTTAATAATCAACAACACAAACTAATTAACAACTACACTTATTGTTTGTTTGGTGATGGTTGTTTTCAAGAAGGAATAAGTTATGAAGCTTTTGCTATTGCTGGTAGATTAAAACTTGATAACTTAATCATGATTTATGACTTCAACAAGATTCAACTTGATGGAGAAGTAGAAAAAACAACTGTAATTGATGTTAAAAAATATTTCAAATCATTAGGATGAGAAACTGTTACTGCTACACAAAAATTAGATAGTTTACATAAAGCATTTGCTTTTGCAAAACTATCTCATAAACCAACAGTTATTATTTGCAAAACAACTATTGGTTATGGTTCAGAATTAGAAGGAACAAATAAAGTTCATGGTTCGCCATTAACTGAACAACAATTAGCTGATTTAAAAAAGAATTTAAAATTTGATTATCCTGATTTTACTATCCCTGAAGAACTAAATCAAATTCCTGAATATGTAAATAAGAGAGTTGAAACAGAAATTAATAAATTCAACACTAAATTACAAGAATTAGAAAAAGAAGATCTTGATAGATATGCTCTAACAATTGACTTAATTCAAAAACAAGAATTTCATTTTAATATAAAATGATTTGATCAATTTAAGGTTGCAGAAAAAGAAGCAACAAGAAATATTGCAGGCGAAGTTTTACAAACAATTGCTCAATATAATCCAAATTTGATTGTTTCTATTGCAGACCTATCTAGTTCAACAAAGATTGGTTTGAAACACTCTGAGCACATCCATGCTAAGAGTTGGAAAGGCCAAAATCTTGATTGTGGTGTAAGAGAATTTGCTATGGGAGCAATCAATAATGGTATCTCTGCTTTTGGTGGAACAAAAGCAATTGGATCTACATTTATGAGTTTTAGTGACTACAACAAAGCCGCAATTAGATTAGCCGCTATTAGTAAAATTCCAAGTATTAATGTTTATAGCCATGATTCTATAACAGTTGGTGAAGATGGACCAACTCATCAACCAATTGAACAACTTTGAACATTAAGATTAATTCCTAATCACTATGTATTTAGACCATGTTCAACAATTGACACAATTGTTGCTTTTGAAAAAGCAATTAAATCTAAAAAGACACCCACATCAATAATCACTTCAAGAGCAGCATTCTCACAAATCAATGTTGATTATGAAATTGCATCCAAGGGTGGATATGTAATTTATAAACCACAACAAGATCATCAAATTACTATTTATGCAACTGGTTCTGAGGTTGAACTTGCAATAAATGTTGCTAAGAAACTAAACAAACCTGCAAGAGTTGTTGCAATTAATAGTTTAGAACTATTGAAAGAGCAAAACAGAGACTATTTAAATTCAATTTTTGATAATTCTAAAAAAGTATCGATTGAATTTGGTGTAACAACACCTTGATACAAGTACGTTGATTTAGCTATCGGTGTTGATCAATTTGGTATGTCCGCAAGACCAAATGACATCATTCAAAAACTACACTTAACAGCGGAAGATATCGCTGAAAAAATCAATAAATTGTAAAAATTAATAGGAACATAGTTCCTATTTTTATTTATTAATAAAATGAATACCATTTTATATTTATAATATTTTATATTAATTAAAGCGCAAGGAGAAAAAATATGTTAAATGCAGCTTGACCAACAGCAGCGATTGTACTATGTGTAGTTTTACCTATAGTATGCTTAATCGCAGGAGCTATTATTGGTTTCGTAGTAGCACAAAAATACCTAAAGAAACAACTAAAGGAAAATCCTCCAATTACTAGAGAACAAATTAGAGCTATGTATCAACAAATGGGAAGAACCCCATCTGAAAGCCAAATTAATCAAGTAATGGAAGCAATGAAGAAAAACCAAGAATAATGGCTAAATTTCTTAAATCTGCAACCAATGTTGAAACAATTGCTATCAATGATAGCATTACTGAGTTTTGTTTCATTGGTAGATCAAATGTAGGTAAATCAACATTAATTAATGCTTTAGCCAATGCAAAAATTGCTAGAACATCTAAAGCACCAGGAAGAACACAATTGATAAATGTGTTTGATTTTGGTGAATACAGAATCGTTGATTTACCTGGATATGGTTATGCCAAGGTAAGCAAACAAAAGAAATTTGAAATAAACAACATGTTAAATGATTACATTAACAACCGTTCTAACTTATTTTGTGTTTTTCAAATATGTGATATTCAAAATATCACAGCATTGGATGTAGCAGTACACAAAGATGTTTGTACAAGATTTAAGAATGTATATGTTTTATTAAACAAATCAGACAAAGTAAATAAATCATACTTTGCTAACAATAAAACAAAGATTGCTAAGCAACTTAATACAAAAACCGAAAACTTAATTCCAATTTCAGGAAGTAAGAAACAAAACATTGCTTACATCAAGAAATTGATGAATGTAATGACTAAAAAAATTAAATAATGGAAAAAGTAGATAATAAAAAATACAACCATGAATTCATAGAATTAGAAGTTAAAAAACTTCTAAAGAATAAAAAGTTTTATGAGTTAAACAAGGAACATAAAGGTCCTAAATTTTCTATTATTCTACCTCCACCTAATATTACAGGGAAACTACACTTAGGTCATGCTTGAGATACATCATTACAAGATGCAATCATAAGATTTAAACACTTGCAAGGATATAACACTCTTTGAATTTCTGGTTTAGATCATGCTTCTATTGCTACGCAATCTAAGTATGAAAAGATTTTAAAAGAAACAGAAAGTAAAACTCGTGCTGATTTTACAAGAGAACAATTTCTAGATAAATTGAATGAATGATCTAGACAACAAATGACATTTATTAGACAACAATGGGATAGCTTAAACTTATCACTAAGTTTAGAATCCCAATGTTTTACAATGGATAAGCATGTACATGATGCATGTATGCAATTCTTTGTTGACTTATATAACAAAGGATTAATTTATCAAGATTTGAAATTGGTTAATTGAGATACACAACTACAAACCGCTATTTCTGATATAGAAGTTGTTTATAAAGAAACAAATTCTAAAATGTATTACTTTAAATATTGATTAGAAGATAAATCTGAATTTTTAACTGTAGCAACAACTAGACCTGAAACAATGTTTGGCGATGTATGTTTAGTAATCAATCCTAAAGATAAAAAGAACGCAAAATATATTGGTAAAAAAGCATTTAATCCTATTAATAACCAATTATTAAACATAATTGGTGATGAATATGTTGAGCTAGGATTTGGTACAGGAATAATGAAAGCAACCCCTGCTCACGATTTCAACGATTACAATCTTGCTAAAAAACATAATATTACAAATTACAAAAATGTTTTTAATCCAAATGGAACTCTAAATAAATTTTGCGTTGGTGCAAGTGGCAAAAACTATGAGGGTTTGCCAACAAAAATTGCAAGAAAGCAAATTGTTGAGGCTTTAAAACAAAGAGATTTAGTAGTAAAAATTGAAGATATTGTAAACAATATTGGTTATTCAGAAAGAACCGGAACAATCATCGAACCATATTTATCTAAACAATGATTTGTAAAGATGAAACCTCTTGCAGATAAAATTATTCAACTACAAAAGAATAAAGGCGTTGAATTTATTCCGTCAAGATTTAATGATGCATTATTAACTTGAATGAATAACATTCAAGATTGATGTATTTCAAGACAATTATGATGAGGTCATCAATTACCAGTTTGATATCATAAACAAACAAAAGAAGTGTTAGTTAGTGTTGATGGACCAAAAGACCCACAAAATTGAAAAAGAGATGAAGATGTATTGGATACATGATTTTCTTCCGGTTTATGGCCATTAGTAACAACAAGTTGAAAAGCATCTTCAGATTATAAAGATTTTTATCCTAATAGTTTACTAGTAACTGCATATGATATTTTGTTTTTCTGGGTAGCTAGAATGATGACAATGTGTGAAGAGAAATCAAAGCAATTACCATTTAAACAATGTTTAATTCATGGTTTAGTTAGAGACAAAAATGGCAAAAAAATGTCTAAATCATTAGGAAACGGTATTAATCCAAACGATCTAATAAAACAATATGGATCTGATGCAATGAAGATGTTCTTTACATCTTCAGCTACTATGGGTGAAGATTTAAGATTTAATGAAGAGAAAATTAAATATTATTGATCTGTTTTAAATAAGATGTGAAATAGTTATCAATTAATCAAAGGAGAACAAATTAAATTTGAATTAAAAAATTTAAATTCTTTTGATTGTTGAATGCTTGATAAGATTGAAAATCTTAAAAGGATTATCATTCCAGCATATGAAAAATATGATTTTACAGTTGCAAACAAATATTTGATTGATTCTTTCTGAAATGATTACTGTAATCAATATTTAGAATTCATTAAAGCAAATTTAAATGCTAAAACTTTAGTAAAGAAACAAAAAGCTATTGCTTTATTCATCTTTGATGAATATTTAAAATTATTTCATCCAATTGCCCCAGCATTAAGTGATTATTTATTTTATGAAATCAACCATAAATATATTTGGTATACAACAGCTAAAGCATTGAAGCTAGATTATAAATTTGATAAAGTTTTAATGAAACATTTTTCAAACATTTCTAACGCATTAAGAGATTATCGAATTAAAAATTCATTATCAAGAAAGAATAAAATTAGTTTTTCATATGCATGCAAAGAAAAATTTAATTTAGAAAAAATGAATCAATTATTAGCAATGTTTAATTTACAATTAAACGAATTCGTTTTATCAGCACCAAAAAATTGCTTAACAATTGTTGTTGAAGATGGAGCAATTTATCTTGAACAAACAAAAAAATCTACTGCAGATTTAGAAAAAAGATTAAAACAAATTGATTTTGAAATTAAAAGATCTGAAAATATTCTTGCTAACCAAAATTTTATATCAAAAGCACCTAAGGAAAAAGTTGAAGAAGAAAAACAAAAATTAGAAAAATATTTAAGCGAAAAGAAAATTTTGTTAGATTCTTTGAGAAAATAATAAATTATTTTCTTATAATGAAAGTGAAA
>JAZRVJ010000039.1:0-11640 GCA_045599065.1 Mycoplasmoidaceae bacterium | reverse complement strand
ATGTTAAGTGGTATTCAACCATCTAACAAACTAACACTAGGTAACTACCTAGGAGCAATTAAACCATATGTGCAAACTGCCCATATGTTTGATATGTATGTATTTGTTGCTGATCTACATGCAATAACAAATACATTTGATCCTAAATCATTAGCCGAAAATAGAAAGCAAGTTGTTTGCATGTATTATGCTTGTGGACTTGATTTTAACAAAGTTAAAATCTTTTTTCAATCTGATGTTAAATCGCATACAGAATTAGCTCATGTTTTAATGTGTCATACAACTTTAGGTGAACTAAACAGAATGACACAATTTAAAGACAAAGCTAAAAAAGCTTCAGCTAATAAAACTGAATTTATTCCTACAGGATTATTAATTTATCCTGTTTTAATGGCTGCTGATATTTTACTTTATGATGCTAATGCAGTTATTGTTGGTTCAGATCAAAAACAACACATGGAATTAGCAAGAGATATTGCTGAAAGAATGAATAAAAAATATGCTTCTAGAAATAATGGTAAACCATTATTTGTAGTGCCAGAACCATATATTTTAAAAACAGCTGCAAGAGTAATGGATCTTATTGATCCATCGATTAAGATGTCTAAATCTAATAAAAACGAAAAAGGTACTATCTTTATCATGGATGCACCTGAAATTATTGCAGACAAAATTAAAGTAGCTAAAACTGATAGTTTTAATAAGGTTCATTATGATAAAGAAAAACAACCTGGAATTTCTAACTTGATTGAAATCTATGCTGCTTTAACAGGGATGACATATAAAGATGTTGAAGAAACATATAAAGATTCACCTAACTATGGTGTATTTAAAAACGATTTAATCAAAATCGTTTGTAATGAACTTGCTAAATTGCAAGAAAGATATCAAGAAGCTTTAAAAATTTATGATACAAAATTGTTACCAATTTTAAAAGCTAATGCTAAAGAATGTAACAAAATAGTTGAAGCTAAAACTGAACTAGTATATAAAGCTATAGGATTAAAGTAATGGCCAAAAAATCAAGCAAAAGATTAAACAGAAAGTTTGCCAAAGTTAAATTTGACAAACGTTGTTTAATTTGTCTTGATTTAGATGGTACTTTATTAAATAAAGATAGTTACATTAGATCTTATTCAAGAGATGTAATTAAGAAACTAACAAAACAAGGACACGTTGTTTGTATCTTTACAGGTAGACCTAAAAGGTCTTCTTTGGGATTTTATCGACAACTAAGATTAAAAACCCCAATGGTTAACTACAATGGAGCAATGATTCATAATCCATCTGATGAAGGCTTTCCTTTATTAAGTTATTTCATAAATACTGAAATAATCTATAAGATTTTTAACAACAAGAAGATTATGGAACTTACAGATAATGTCATTTTTGAAACACCTGATTGTACTTACTTCTTAAAAGACTTAGATGAAAAAATGTCTGTTAAAGATTTTAGAGCAAACTTAACTAAGTTCAACATCTATACCACAGGTGATGTTAAATTCATTTCTAATGATTTTTCAAAGTTGAAAAATGGTGCTTGATCAATTCTTGCTACATTAAAAGATATGACTAAAGCTAATGAACTAAAGAAAGCAATCCAAAAGGATTGTCCTTCAGTTATTGTTAGAAGCTGAACTGAACAACACGTTGGTACAGTTCTAGAAATTAATAGTTTATTCCCTACAAAGGGAATGGCTTTAAAATATCTTTCAGTTTATTATGATATTCCTATTGAAAGATGCTATGCATTTGGTGATAATGAAAATGATATAGAAATGCTAAAAGAAGCAGGCATTAGTTATGCCATGAAAAATGGCTTAACTTCTGCTAAAAAAGCTGCTAGATATATCACAAGATATAACAACCATGAACAAGGTGTAGCAAGAGAACTAAATAGAATATTTAAACTTCATGTTCCAGTTAAGATAAACAAGAACTTAAAGTTTGAAATACTAAAATAAAAATAGGCAAATGCCTATTTTTTTATTAACTTTCTAATTGCTTCAAGGTTTTGGTTAGTGTTAGGACAAGAACCTCTAGTAAAGAAGTCTTTTCCACCACCTTTACCTGACGTTAACTTATTAATTTCATTAATAAGGTCTTTAGCATTACCATCCTTTAATTTAGGGTTTTTAGTGATAATGTAAGATAACTTATCAGCAATGTTTAAGATAACAAACATAGTTTGAGGGTATTTGTTTGTTAATCTTGGAGGCAAGATTGCAAAGGCATCAGGATCAACATTGTTTAATTCAATTAAACAAAGTTTTTGATCTTGTTCAACTTTTGCTTCATTGGCAATCTTGTCTGCTAGCTTGTTTGAGTTTTCTTTTTTGAATAAAGCTAAAGCTTTAAAGAATTGAGAGCTTAATTCATCTATTAAAGCAATATTAGCTTTAACACCTTCTCAAGTCTTAACTAGTTTTACACTATGCAATTTATCTATAAATTGTTTGTTATTGAAACCTGATGTTTTAATTTCCTTATCAATTTGATCAAGCTTAGTTTGTAGCTCACTATTAAGTTCATTAATAGTAGTCATTGTATTTGTATCAGTAACTACAGCTTCAACTCTTCAAGCACCCGAACCTTTAGATTCAAGTTTAGTAAAGTGGAATTGTTGAATATCTTTGATATTCTTAACATGTCTACCTGCACATATTTCAGTAGAAATGTTTCCTACTTGTACAACTCTAAGTTTACCTTTAACCTTAGCATATACTTCTTCGAAGTAAGCTAAAGCTCCCATGGCTTTTGCTTCTTCTAAAGTTTTGTGATGAATTGTTACAATTGCACCTTGAATAATTCAACTATTAATTAAAGCTTCGGCTTTATTTAATTCTTGTTCAGTTAACTTCTTAGGATATTGAAAGTCAAATGTTAATTTGTAATGAGTTTTTAAAGCACCCATTTGTTTAATCTCTTTAGAGATTGATTGTTGTAAAGCAGCTTGAATTAAGTGTTCAGATGTATGTGTAGCTTCAATAATAACTTTAGCTTTAAGATCTAGAGATACTTTAACTTTGGTATTCAAAGTTATCTCTGCACCTTTTTGTCCAACTATAGAATGGAAGTGTTGACCATTTGGCCCTTTGATGGCATCATAAACTTTTAGTTTTTGACCATTAACTTCAATTCAACCCCAGTCAGCTACTTCACCACCACAGTTAGCATAGATAACTGTCTTGTCTAAAACAATTCAGTTATGTTTGCCATCAATAGTTTTATTGATGATATTGAAGTTTTCATCAAAGATTCCTATAACAACTGCATCAGTTTGATTTGATTCATAATCAAATGTTGATTCTTTTTTGAAATCCATTAAAGTGGCATTTTGAATTGCCATAGCTTTGGAAGGAGCATTAGTTTTAGAAATCTTAGAATGTTGCTCTTGGCATTTTTTAAATGCCACCATATCTACTTTAACATTCTTTTGGTTAGCTAACTCATTAGTTAGCTCGATTGGAAAACCATAAGTATCTAATAGTTTAAAGGCAATATCTCCCGGAATGCTATTATTCTTAATAGCATGTTCAAATAAATCCATGCCTTTCTTTAAAGTCTTTTTAAATTGACTTTCTTCCTTTTCTAAAGTAATAATAACTTTAGTTTTTTCTTTTTCTAGGTAAGGATAGAAGTCTTTCATTGAAGCAACTACTGCATCAACTACAGTTTTAATGATTGAATCATTAATACCTAGCTTATGTGCATAAACTATTGCACGTCTAACTAGTTTTCTAATAATATAGCCTCTACCTGTGTTAGATGGAATAGCTCCATCAGCAATAGCAAAGCAACATGCTTTGATATGATCAGCTATGATTCTATAAGCATAGTTGATTTGTGTTTGTTCTTTAGAAGGATTAAAATAGTTGTCAGGTTTGTAAACTAACTTTGTTAGAGTTGATATAGCTTTGATGATATTTTCATAAATATCAATCTCAAAGTTTGTGTATGTGTCTTGTAAGACACAAGCAAGTCTTTCAAGTCCACAACCAGTATCGATATTCTTGTGAGCTAATTCTGTGTAGTTGTTTTTGCCATCGTTGTTGTATTGACTAAATACAATGTTTCAAATTTCAACATAACGATCGTTTTCTATATCTTGTTGGAATAACCTTATTCCAATATTTTTAGGATCATATTTAGGACCACGATCATAATATATTTCTGAGCATGGACCACATGGGCCTGAGCCTACATCTCAGAAGTTTCTATCTTTATCACCTTTGGTGATATGACTAGGATCTATACCACATTTAACTCATGTGTCATAAGCATCTTGGTCATCTTTATAAACTGTGATATACAGTTTATCATTAGTAAAACCAAAATGTTTAGTTAATAGTTCATAACCTCAAGTTATAGCTTCTTTTTTAAGGTAGTCTCCTATGGAAAAGTTACCTAACATTTCAAAGAAAGTGTGGTGTCTAGAAGTTAGGCCTACATTTTCTATGTCGTTAGTTCTAATAGCCTTTTGGCTATTAACTAATCTTTTAGATGGTGGCATTTCTTGTCCACTAAAGTATTTCTTTAGTGTGGCAACACCAGAGTTAATTCAAATTAGGGAAGGATCATTAATTGGAATTAATGATTTAGAAGGAACAACAAAATGGTCTTTTGATTTTCAAAAGTCTAATCATGTTTGTCTAATTTTATTAGTTGTTCATTTTGTTGACATATCTATTTAATTATCCTTCCTATTTCTCCACATCCTAAACAAATTTTATTTTTGTATACGACTGCATATTGCCCAGGTGTTACAGATAAACTTGGATCGTAAGTGATAACTCACTTACCATTAACTTGTTTTAAGCTTTTAACCTTAATTAGTTTTTGTAGATGTCTAAATCTAACTTTTAAGTTAGATAAAGACTTCTTTGAATTAGGGTTAATGAAATTAAAGTTATTAAGTTGACATTGTTTACTTAATAAATATTTATTTTTGTCTGCTTGTGAGCATACATAAAGAATTTTCTTTTTAACATCTTTATCACACACAAAGTATTTACAAGCTGCGCCTGAAAGGTGTAGGTCTTTGTTTTGACCTAAAGTATAGTACATAGTACCAATATGTTTACCTACTACCTTTTTAGTTTTGATGTCAACTATCTTGCCAGGTTGGTTAGGAACATAGTTTCCTAAAAACTCTTGGAATTGTCTTTTTCCTATAAAACAAATTCCCATAGAGTCTTTTCTATCTCAGTTAGGAAGTTTGATTCTTTTAGCTATCTTTCTAACTTCTAACTTTGTTAGATTAGCTAAGGGAAAAATAACTTTATCTAATTGTTTTTGATTTAAATCAGATAAAAAGTAAGTTTGATCTTTAGATCTATCTTTAGGCATTAATAGATAAGAACCATTCTTGGTTCTTTTAATATCTGCATAATGACCAGTAGCAATATAGTCAGCTTTAAATTTATTTAAAGCATACTTTTTAAATGCTTCAAACTTAATGTATTTATTGCATAAAACATCTGGATTAGGTGTTAAAGATTTTTTATATTGAGAAATAAAATATTTAAAAACATCATCTCAATATTCTTTAATAAATTCCACTTTATGTAATTTAAGTTTGAAGAATTTAGCTACTTTCAAAGCATCTAAGTAATCTACATTACTTTCACATCCGTCTGGTAATTTCTTGTTGTGACCTTTAATGTCATTGTTAATGACAGTATCTCAGTTTTGCATAAAAACAGGGATAACATTGTATCCAGCTTTTAAAAGTAGATAGCAACTTATGGCAGAATCTACTCCACCAGAAAGTCCTAACACAACTGTTTTATGCTTGTTTTTCATGCATATTATTATATTTATTATTTATATTAAAAATATATATAAAAAAATACCTTAGATTAATCTAAGGTAAGTTTTTGCTAATAATCTCCCGGCTTTAGGTAGTTTGGTCTGCTGCCATCCTTTGGTCCTTCAAGCACACTATAACCATCTATTTGAAGAAGATCGAAATATGGTGTTATTGTGTCTCCTCCTAAATTAAGCAAACTCCTACCGTTTCAGTTGATACCAGCAACCTCTGGTGTACCAAATGTTCCAGGATTGTCACCATTAGGCACAAGTACAAACATTGCACCGGTTCCTGATTCACTAAAGTAATTAGCTATTGGGAATGAATCTCAACCAAATGCAAATGCACCACAGTCATGACATACCAAGATATCTTTATCCTTGCCTACATCATAGTATCCAAAATCAGGCCTTACTGAAGCATTTATTATTTTTGGAATATAGTTTATTTGATTTCCACCAATTGGCATTTCATAGCTTCTCCAATAGAAGGCAGGAACAGTTTTTTGCTTCCCATCTACTGTTAAAGTTATCTCTTTAGTATCAAAACCTGCAGTAACAGCACGAGCATAATTTCGTTGTTTAAATTGATCAGGCATATCTTCAAAGACTTTAGTCCTTTGACCATCAGTTAAGCCTTCACGTCTTGCCCATTCTGCCAAAATCTCTAATTGTGGTAGAAGATATCTAGAAACTAAATTTCCGTTGTGTGGTTCCCCTACTGCAAAGTCTACAGCAATTTCAGCAATTGCTATGTTAGATGCATCGTAGTAATCTTCAAATGGTCATATTGGTGTATGTTTTGTTGGCCAAACAAGTTCGCCTGGGTCAACTCATCTTATTGGCATCATATCAGATCGTAAAGATAGATCTATGACATCATCATTAGGAAGATCAGCATTTGTTGGTTCCAACAAAGCGTATTCTGTTTTGTCACCCGACACATACTGTTTTGCTGAAAGAGGTGTAACTAAACCAAAGGATTTAGAATGTGAATCATATTTTCCATCGGCATCATCGATTAATGATTGAACTTTTTCTCTAAAATCTCATGAAGTTGCAACATAATAAGCATGATCACTGCCAACCTCAGACTTACTCCTTGGGTTTTTGGATAGAATCCAACCTGTACCAAGAGCATAGTCAGTTTTGCTAGTTTTTTTATCAACCGCACTTGCAACTAATCCAAGTGATCTATATTGCATTCATTGATTGTATGAACCAGTTAAATTACCTGGTGGCACATAAGTAAAATCAATTGTTTGATTATAATCGTCCAGCTTTTCTGAACCGGCTTCCTCAGGAATACCACGTCAAAATTGGACATTTATTTCTGTTGGATAAGTAGTAATTTCTGTTGGTTTTGGTACGCCTTCCTCACCAAAATCAAAATAGACTTCAAGAGATTGTCCCTTTTGGTTGTTTCCTTGCAATGGTATGTAATCGTCTTGATCGCCATAATGTGCAGGATGGTTCTTTTCTTGTGGTGTCGAGAATCAAATAGGATTAGTTTTGCTATGTGTGCCTTCACCTCGAGTTATATTTATAATCTTAAGGTAATCACCTTCTTTAAAATAATCAAATTCTCGATTAGATATATCTACACTCATAGCGAGTGCGCTTGAACCTTTCTCATTTATATATACTTGATCAGTAGCCAAACAATATGGTGGTGTTGTACATTTATTGTATTTTATTGTAAATTCATCAGGCAAAATGTATGGATCAGAATCGCGACCTGTTGAATTGAAAGTTATTCAAAATTTTAATTTGAATTTCTTTTCTTCATCTTGAAAATAAGAATTTATTTTTGTTAAAACAAAATTTAAATCAACGAAAGCTTTAGTACCATCTTCAGATTTTTGAACTAAATGAGTTACCTCTAAACCATCAATTGGTTTACCACTAGTAGGATCAATACAAGCAACATTAAGTGTTTCATCATCAACTAGAGGTCTATCAATAACAAAATAGTTGTTCTTGTCTTCGTCACCATTTGTTTTAGAATCTAATTTATAACTTTTAACACCACTAAGTGTTTCGAAAGTAGTTATTTTTCCTTCCTTGCACACATAATCAATGACAGGAAAAGTTCACGGTCTTGTTAAAGTTATTTGCAAGCCTTGAATTGGTGCTTGTTCGTAAGATGTACCTTTGTGGTGTAATGTAATAGTAACATTAAATTTAATTGGTGAATCATATAAATCTTCTGTGATTGCTGAGTCTTTATTGATAGTAAATAGAATGTTTATTTTTCCTCTTGTTGTTTCTGATTCAATGCATTCTGCATCAATTGTAAATTTTCTTGTTTCACCTTCTATAGGTTTGGCTTCGGCTGTAACTGTTTCACCTTCTTGTAATTGAACAAGATCATTTGTTCCCTTTCTATACATAACAAAGTTAGAAATATTGATTGATTTCTCGCTTTCACTCAAAATAAACTCTTTATCAGCAGGCTTTGGAGTGTCAACTGTTCCTAGGTTTTCTCAATCTACTGTTTTTTCAATGTATTCTTCTTTTGGCTCAATAAAATATGGGTAAACTGTTGTGGGGCCAGTAATTACTGTGTTATCTTCAACTTTGGGAATTTCTTTTTCTGGGTCAAATTCTTTTTTAGACACCCAACACACAAAAGTCCATTCAACATTGTCAACTATTTTTATGATAGTAACTTCTTTTTTGGCATCACCAAATGTTTGACCAGGCTCAAGCTCAACAGTTGTTGGGCCATCGATTATGACATCTTTATCCCCCCCTGTTGAGAAAGTAACAATTGGTTGTGTAGATGGTTTAGAGCATTGAGTCAATCCCACAGCAAGACCTGCAGCAATTGCTCCTGCACCTAATAGACCACAAATAACACCAATAGTTATTTTCTTTTTCTTTGAACTATTTGGATTTTTTTGTTTTTGAGTTTGTTTAGCCATAAATTACCTCTATAACTTCATTATATTTTATAAATATTAGTTACACTAATATTTATGTCGAGCTATGAAAGAAAATAAATGCTATTTATATTAATAATTTATATATTAATAGGGTTATTATGGCTAAACAAGATTTACACAATAACATATATGTTCAAGGAGCAAGACAAAACAACTTAAAGAATGTTGATGTTGTCATTCCTAAAAATAAATTAGTAGTTATGACTGGATTATCTGGTTCAGGTAAATCTTCTTTAGCTTTCAACACTATTTATGCTGAAGGTCAAAGAAGATATCTTGAATCATTGTCTAGTTATGCTAGACAATTTCTAGGTAATAACGATAAACCAGATGTTGATTCAATTGAAGGTTTATTACCTGCAATTTCTATTGACCAAAAGACTACAAGCAATAACCCTAGATCTACTGTAGGAACAGTAACAGAAATCTATGATTATTTAAGATTACTTTGAGCAAGAATTGGTATCCCTTATTGTCCAAATGGACATGGTCCAATTAAAACATTAACTACAAAGCAAATAGTAGATAAGATTTATCTTGATTTTCCTATTGAATCTAAACTACAAATCTTATCTCCTATTGCTTATAAGCAAAAAGGTACTTTTGTTAAAGAATTTAATAAGCTTAAAATGGAAGGATTTTTAAGAGTCAGAGTTGATAAAGCAATCTACTCTTTAGATGATCCTATTGATCTAGATAAAAACAAGTATCACTATGTTGATATCATTGTTGATAGAATTGTTTTAAATGAAGACAACCTTACTCACGAAAGATTAACTGAAGCAGTTGAAACTTGCTTAAAACATTCAGAAGGAAAAGTGGTTGTCTTTGATGGTTCGAAAGACATCTTATACTCTAAAAATCACTCTTGTCCAGTTTGTGGTTTTTCTATTCCTGAAATGGAACCTAGATTATTCTCATTTAACTCACCTACTGGTTATTGTGAAAAATGTAAAGGTTTAGGCTTTACATATGAACCATCTGAAGATAGAATGATTCCTGATAGGAATCTGTCTATTAACCAAGGTGGTATTAGATGATTTAAAAACACTATGGATACGAAGAACTTAGAATGACAAAAGTTCTCTGCATTATTAGATCATTACAAGATTAATCGTGATAAACCAATTAAGAAATTATCAAGAAGAGAAATTGATTTAATGATGTGAGGTAGTGATGAACCAATTGAAGTAATTGCTAAATCAGAATCTAGAAAAACATATACCTACAATGACTATATTGAAGGTGTATTGGCAATGATTAAACGTAGACACCTTGAAACTAACTCAGAAATGTCAAGAGAGTTTTATGGTTTCTACATGGTAGAAAAACCATGTGATGCTTGTCATGGACATAGATTAAACCAAAAAGCTTTATCAGTTAAGATTAATGGTAAAAGCATTATGGATATCTGTGATTTATCTGTAGGACAAATGCATGATTGATTCTTAGGACTTGAATTAAATGATACTGAAAGACAAATTGGTAAACAAGTATTAAAAGAAATCATTAATAGACTTGAATTCTTGATCAATGTTGGTCTTGATTATTTAACTTTAAGCAGACCTGCAGGAACTTTATCAGGTGGAGAAAACCAAAGAATTAGGTTAGCTGCACAAATCGGTTCATCTCTAACCGGTGTACTTTATGTTTTAGATGAACCTTCTATTGGTTTACACCAAAAGGATAACCAAAAGCTTATTAAAACAATGAAAGCAATGAGAGATTTAGGTAACTCATTGATTGTTGTAGAACATGATACAGAAACAATGTTAGCAGCAGACCATTTAATTGATATTGGTCCTCTTGCTGGTAATGATGGTGGTAAAATTGTTGCTCAAGGATCAGTACAAGATTTAATTAAATGTAAGAAATCTATTACTGGTAAATACTTATCAGGTGAATTAACTATTCCTACACCTAAAAAACGTAGAGGTGGAAATGGTAAGAAGATTGTTTTAAAAGGCGTTAAAACTAACAACCTTAAAAACATTAATGTTACTTTCCCATTAGGAAAGTTCATCTGTGTTACTGGTGTTAGTGGTTCAGGTAAATCTTCTTTAATATCTGAAACACTTGTAACTAACATTAGAAAGATCTTATTTAACCCATTTGAATTAGCTCCAAAAGTAGGAGATTTAACAGGTATTCAAGATATTGATAACTTGATTGTTGTTGACCAAGAACCAATTGGTAGAACACCTAGATCTAATCCTGCTACTTATACAGGGCTATTTGATGATATAAGAGGTGTGTTTGCTAGCACACCTGAAGCAAAAGCTAGAGGTTATGATAAAGGTAGATTTAGTTTTAACGTAGAATCAGGTAGATGTGAAAAGTGTAACGGTGATGGTTACATTAGAATTGAAATGTACTTCTTACCAGATGTATATGTAAAATGTGATGAGTGTGGTGGTAAGAGATATAACCAAGAAACATTATCTATTCTTTACAAGAATAAATCTATTTATGATGTACTTGAAATGTCTGTAAATGAAGCATATGAATTCTTCATTAACATTCCAAGTATTAAACGTAAACTTGAATTATTAAAAGATGTTGGTTTAGGCTATTTAAAACTAGGCGAACCATCTATTGATCTTTCAGGTGGTGAAGCACAAAGAGTTAAATTAGCTAAATTCTTACAAAGAAAAGCTAGTGAAAGAACAATTATTGTGCTTGATGAACCATCAACAGGTTTACACCAACATGATATTCCTAAACTAATTGAAGTATTAAATAGAATTGTTGATAATGGTTCAACAGTTATTAATATTGAACATAACTTAGATATCATCAAATGTGCTGACTACATCATTGATTTAGGCCCAGATGGTGGTAATAATGGTGGAAGAATCATTACCACCGGAACACCTGAACA
>JAZRVJ010000038.1:0-1827 GCA_045599065.1 Mycoplasmoidaceae bacterium | reverse complement strand
AATATTTGCTTTTTAGTCATTCTAATTTTGATTTGTTTTGTGTTCAAAATAAAGTAAATTGCACAAAGTGCAATGATTGCAAAGCACGTAATTAATTGTGATATAGTTTGGAAGTTGAAATCATACATCGGTCCTTGTCTTTCTGGTAGACAAGCTAAGGCAATGTTTGCAATTGTTAAAATTGATAGGTTGAACGCACAACTTCCAACCATAGTATCAATAACCATGTTATGTTCTTTGTGTATACACAAGTTAATACAACAAACTATTTCTGGTAATGAAGTTACTACACCTAATAGTAGTGCTCCACCAAAGCCTTCAGATAAACCTCAATGTGTATAAATTAAGCTTGCTGAACTAAATGTTAGGAATACACTAGCTGTAATTAATGTAAGGGCAACCACAATAAGTAGCACAACAATTGGCCCCAATTTTAATTTGTTAAAAATTGATTTAAATTTCATTTCGCCGATTTGCTTTTTTGGATCTTTATTACTTTTAGCCATAAATATGGCTGCAGCAATATAACTTCCAAAAATTAATATAGAAAAGAAATTAAATCCATGTCATACTAATGGACTATTGCCATGAAAAATACCATGTTCTCCATTTCCTAACAATGTTGCTAGTAAGCAAAACACAGTTCCGATTGTTACACAAACAAGTGATTGACTATTAACTTTGCTAACTTTTTTATCTATAAAAATTCAAACACACGATAACAAGCAAACAGCCATGATAAATAGGTCAAAAGCATTTGATCCCATTATGTCACCAAATCCAATTCCACCAGTTTGATATTGAATAACTGAAGTTAAGCAAGTTACTAATTCAGGTAATGAGGTAATAACACCAAGTAAAATTCCTGCAACTAAACCGTCAGAAAGTTTTGCTTTAACTTTTAAAACATTTGATAATCTTTCTAAAACAGTAGTAACGAAAGTTACTACTACCATTAAAGTAAAATAAATGCAAATGGTTGCAATTTTGTTTGCATCAAAGAAATCAATAATGGAACCAAACATTATGTTTCTGTTCCTTCGTCTTCTAGATTTTTAAGTCTATCGATTGGTGTTTCAGGTTCGTCTTGATTCTTTTCTTCTTGTTTGATTTCTTTAAGTTTAGCTTCAATATTCTTTTCGTTTTGACTCATGCCTTTTCTTTTAAAAACAAAGAACAGAGTAATTCAAAGAATTATTTCAACTAAAACTAATGCTCCAAACACACTTAAAAAAATAACAAGCGGTTGTCCTGATCTTAAATTTTCATCTATTCAACAGAACGTAAAAACAAAAACTGTCCCAAAGACAATATAGGTAAATATTCTATTTACCTTTTCATGTTTCTTTAATTCTTTGAAAGGCAGTTTTTGTCTAGGTGTCATGTTAACTAATTAGATCTAATATTTAATTTTTTAACAAGTTCACGATACTTTGTAATATCTCTATCTTTAAGATAGTTTAGTAAAGAACGTCTTTTAGAATTCTTTGCATAAAGTATTCTTTTAGAATTGAAATCCTTTGGATTGTCTTTTAGGTGAGATGTTAAAGTTCCGATTTCAGCTGTTAAAATAGCTACTTGAACTTCTACATTACCAGTATCTTTAGCAGACTTACCAAATTCTTTTACAATTTCCTTTTTGTAATCTTTAGTGATTGCCATATTCTTAATATGATCTCCTTTAAATATTATTTCAACACTTTAATTGTTATGACTTTTAGCAGATAAAAGCAATGCTGCGCTAGCTATAACGTGTTTGATTTATTATATATGTTTATGGGCAAAAAGTTTATATAATTAAAACACCAATGGCGTTTATGGTGAAGT